>CAYSMJ010000249.1:0-2147 GCA_964432075.1 uncultured Caulobacterales bacterium
AGGAGGCATAGCCGGCATCGGCCAGCACGGTTGCCGACTGCCCGACCGTGCCGGCCATGGCGAAGCGGGTGTCGCTAAAAGTCGGCCGGTGGGCCGATTTTACCCGATTGATCGCTGGTAGTGGGGGGCGGGTTTGAACCGCCGACCTCCGGGTTATGAATCCGGCGCTCTCACCAACTGAGCTACCCCACCAGACTGGCCGACGGATATAACGCCGGTGTTGCAGACCGGCAAGAGGCGAAACCGGTGTGCCTGTGAGAATTTGTAATGCGGGCCGATTCAGGCCGCAGCCGCCACAAGCGAGCCTTCCGGATCGCTGGTGTCGTGCCAGTCGGTGCGCCGTTTCAAGCCGGGATTGAGAAACAGCGACGGCACTTTCCACAGGACAAGGCTTTTGTGCACCGTCCAGTCGGCCGCTTTTTCATTCCAATGCGGGTGGCCGCCATCATTGCGGCTCAGCCACTCCTGATAGGGCATCCAGTGTGATGGCTCATCCTTGCGGATGACGTCAAAGATCTTCTTCAACCGGTCGTCGCTTGTCACCAGCGTGTCTTCAAGCAAAACATCAAGCTGGTTCATCCCCCTGATTTCCGTGATCATAACGATCCGGCACAGCTTTTTGAAAAGGGCATCGTCGCCGGTCACGACATCCGTATCCAGATCATCAATGCCGCAGCCAAAGGTCAGGGTGATCAGCCGGTCGATATGTCCGCAGGAACGGTCGACGGCGAAAGGCATGCGTCCCAGCTTCTCGAAATAATGGCGGAACATGAGATAATGCTTGCGCTCATCTCGCCGGTGTTTTTCGACCGCCTCCAGAAACCAGGTCTGGTCAGGATGGCGCGCCTTGGCTGCCGCAAGGACGCGATCAATCGAGGAATAGCCTCGATGTTCATTATAAATATAGATTGAGGCGAGAAGGTCGAGAAAGCGACGTTGCAAACCGGAAATCATATTGCAATGCTCCCCGTTTCCAGCCGCCCGGTCAATTGCTGGGTGCCAAAATATGAGCGCGACATATCGCACCGGACAGACCATCCGTGATCGGTGTGGCTTATCTCAGCGCCGCTTCCGTCGCCTCGGCAAAAATGTCGAGACCTTCATCAAGAAGATCATCGGAGATTGTCAGCGGGACAAGCGAGCGCAGGCACTGGGCATGCGCGCCTGCAGTTGTCATGATCAGACCACGCTCGCGCGCAGCGGCAAGGATATCACCGGCGGCCCTGGCGTTGGGCCGTTTTGGGTCGCCCTCTTCCACCATTTCGACAGCGGCCATACCGCCTACCCGTCGCACATCGCCAAAGGTGCCCCTGGCAACACCGGCCTGAAGTTCGCGCCAGCGCGCTTCCTGTTTGGCGCCGATTTCCTCGGCCCGATGCAAAAGCCCTTCTTCTTCAAAAATATCAAGCACGGCAAGCGCAGCGGCACAGGCGACCGGGTTGCCGCCATAGGTCGAGCCCATGCCACCGGGTGCAACCGCGTCCATCAGGTCTGCCTTGCCGACAAGCGCCGACAAAGGCAGCCCGGCTGCTATCGACTTTGCGACACAAAGCATGTCCGGTTCAACCCCGGAATGCTCAAACGCAAACATCCTGCCCGTCCGGCCCATGCCCGACTGGATTTCATCGGCCACAAGAATTATGCCGTGTTCGTCGCAAATGTTGCGCAGCCCCCGGAGAAATTCGGGCGGGGCCGGAATAAACCCGCCTTCGCCCTGAACCGGTTCGATAATCATCGCTGCGACTTCTTCCGGCGCCACAGCGGTCTTGAAAATATGCTGCAGGCAGGCAAGACACCCCTCAGTCGAAAGCCCATGGTAAAGATCCGGATACGGCGCATGGAAAATTGCGGGCACAAGCGGGCCAAAGCCAACCTTGTAAGGCTTGACCTTGCCACAAAGCGTTGCCGCCAGAAGCGTACGCCCGTGGAACGCGCCTTCAAAAGCAATGACTGCCGGCCGCCCCGTGATCCGCCGGGCAAATTTGATGGAATTTTCCACCGCCTCTGCGCCGGAATTGAACAGGGCGGTCTTTTTTGGCGTGGCACCAGGCGCCAGCGCGTTCAGCCGCTCACAAAGCGCGACATACGCTTCATATTGGGCAATCCCGAAACAGGTATGGATAAAGGCATCGGCCTGCTTCTTGATG
>CAYSMJ010000249.1:2157-3600 GCA_964432075.1 uncultured Caulobacterales bacterium
TTCAACCACCTTCGGATGCCGATGGCCCGCATTGAGCACGCCAATCCCGCCGATAAAGTCGATATAGCGTTTGCCGTCAGCGTCCCAGAGCTCCGCGCCCTCGGCCTTGACGGCATAAATACCGGATTTAGAGGGCAACCCCACCGGACAGGCGACATCGCGCCGCGCCTTCAGGCTCTCATTGGAAGCGAATTCATTTGAAAGGTCATGCTGGGCGGACATCAGGGCACTCTCCGAAATCATGTTTGACCCTAGAGCTATGGGATTTTTGCAGGCATTGCAAAGGGATCCGGCGGCGATTGCCTCGCGCGGGCGTCAGCGCTACCACCGCCCTGTAGTCGAAGGAAACGCCGCCCATGAGCGAGACATCGGAACCAGGCCGTCTGCGCCTTGCCATCCAGAAATCCGGTCGCCTTTCAGAAGGCAGCCTTGAGCTTCTGAAAAGCTGTGGCCTGAGCATTTCGCGCGGTCGCGACAAGCTGTACGGTCGGATTGAGGAAATGCCGATCGATATCCTGTTGTTGCGCGACGACGATATCCCGACCTTTGTTGCTGATGGCGCCTGCGATATCGGGATTGTCGGCGAGAACGTTGCCGAAGAGGAACGCCTGACCGTCGACCGGCCGGACCATGCCGAGCGGGTGATGGAATTGGGGTTTTCGCGCTGCCGATTGATGATTGCCGGCCCCAAGGAGTGGGACTATCACGGGCCCGAGATGCTCCGTGGGCGGCGGATTGCAACCTCCTATCCCGGGTTGACGGGTGCGTTTTTGAAAAAGCAGGGCATTGATGCCAGGCCGGTAATGATGACCGGTTCTGTCGAGGTCGCCCCAAGGCTTCATATTGCCGATCTTGTTTGCGATATTGTCTCCACGGGCGCCACGCTTGATGCAAACGGGCTGAAGCCGTTTGTCAGAATTTTTGACTCCGAGGCCATCCTGGTCCGCAACACCACACCATTACCACCGCAAAAGCAGACCACTTTTGACCAGCTTCTGAAACGGATCCGCGGCGTCATGCGCTCGCGCCAGGCCAAATATATCATGATGAATGCCCCGCGTACGGCCGTTCCGGCGATCACCGAGATGCTGCCCGGGGTTGATGCCCCCACGATCCTTGAGCTTGCCGGAAAACAGGATATGGTTGCGGTCCATGCGGTATGCCCGGAAACGGTTTTCTGGGACACCCTTGAAGACCTGAAAGGGCTTGGTGCAAGCGGTATTCTCGTATTGAACATTGAGAAAATGATGGCTTGATGCCTCTCCTGCTGGCAATCGATCAGGGTACAACAAGGTCGCGGACGATAATCTTCTCGACCGAGGGCCACCCTGTTGCGCAGGCGCAGGAAGAGTTCCTCCAACACTATCCCGCCAATGGCTGGGTCGATCCGCTAGTGGTACGAATCTGACGTTTCGCACCCCTGCGCATTTTATCGATGGATCA
>CAYSMJ010000250.1:0-3576 GCA_964432075.1 uncultured Caulobacterales bacterium
AGGGTCTGAAAGGCTTTCGCATTTTTGCCCTGGCGCTCGGGCTCGGCGTATTTGCCATCGCAGCCGTCGGCTCGCTATCGGCTGCGTTTCTGGCCGGGCTGGAAAAGGAACAAAGACGGCTTTTGGGCGGGGACTTCGAGATCACGGCAATCGATACGAATTTTCCAGCCGAAGCGCGGGCCTGGCTATCGCGGGAAGGCAAAACCAGTGCGCTTCTTGGTGCGCGATTGATGGTTCGCACACCTGATGGTTCACGCCAGTCCGTTGTGCAGATGAAGGCCGTCGATAACGCTTATCCCTTGCTTGGCACTCTGCAGATTGATGAAGCTATTGATACAGGTGGATCCTTTTCAACCATGACCGGCACATCTGGGTCCCCGCTTTATGGCGCCGTTGCAGATCGGCAGCTGTTTGAAAAACTCGGCGCAAAACCCGGCGACAGCGTTGTGATTGGAAACGCAACATTTATCCTTAGCGGGAGCATCGCTGATGAGCCCGACAGGGCGAGCGAAGGCTTTCTTATCGCGCCCCGGTTCATGACAAGCCTTGAAGGCGCTGCGGCAACGCAGCTGATCACGCGATCCGGTCTTGTGGAACATACTATTCGGGTCCTATTGCCCGATGATCGGGTGGCCGGATTCGAAGCGCGTCTGGAAACAGTGTTTCCCGATCATCCATGGACCCTTCGCTCGGCAGCAGACGCTGCCGGCGGGCTGGAAGCGACATTACGCAACCTTGACGTGTTCCTGACCATGATCGGGCTTGCCTCTCTGGTGATCGGCGGGGTCGGCGCAGCCAATGCCGTGCATGCCTATATGCAGCGCAAACTTCCTATCATTGCCACCCTGAAATGCCTTGGCGCTAGCGGCGGGTTTATTCTGAAAACCTATATCATCCAGATACTGATTGTTGCGAGCCTAGCCGTAGTTTTTGGGCTATCAGCCGGGGCGGCGGTTCCCTTTCTGGTTGTCGGCCTCTTGGGTGGGTTGCTGCCCTTTGCAGCGCAGGCAGACATTTACCCTGTTGCGCTCGGCCAGGCGGGGACGTTCGGATTTCTCGCAGCCCTCGTTTTTGCCTTGTGGCCGCTCACGCGGGCAAGGCGGATTTCGCCGGCGCGGTTGTTTCGAAATCTGATCGAACCGGACCGCTCGACGCCACCTGCCCGCGATCTCGCCCTGATTGGCGGCCTTGCCCTCCTCTTTCTGGGGCTTGCCCTGCTTTTCTCGAAGGACTGGCAATTTGCGGGCATATTCGCAGGCGCCGGGCTCGTCGTTTACGCATTGCTGCGCCTTCTTGCTCATGGATTGATCCGGGTTGCCCGAAAGACATGGCGGCCGACTACGCCCACAACACGGCTTGCTGCCGCAAGCCTCACCCGGCCCGGCGCAGCAACCTCCGGCGTGGTCGTTTCCCTTGGCCTCGGGCTGACACTTCTTGCCATGGTATCGCTGATCGATACCAATCTCAGCCGGGAAGTCCGCAGAGTCCTGCTGAACGATGTCCCAAACCTGTTTCTATCGGATATTCCCTACAAGGAGCGCGACAGCTTTGACCAGTTCATATCGCAGTCGGCGCCAAATGGAAGCTATGAGCGATATCTGATGCTCCGTTCCGGGATAAAAAGACTGAATGGCAAACCACTGGACGCCGTTGAAGGCGCAGCCGATAGTGCCTGGGCACGCGAAAATGACTGGGGCGTAACCATCTTGCCCGATATTCCGAAAACGCTGGGGACAATCACAGACGGCACACCATGGCCACCGGATTATGAGGGGCCGCCAAAACTCTCGCTTTCGTCCTATCAGGCCGAACGGTTCGAACTGGTCCCCGGCGATACGATTACCCTCACAATTGCCGGCCGCGACGTCACTGCCGAGATTGCGACCCTGCATGATGTCAAATGGGACCGGAACGGAATAAATTTTGTTGCCGTCTTTGCGCCGGGAACCCTCGAGGCCGCCAATCCAAGCTCCATCGGTAGTTTGCGAACAGACAATAACGACGAATCATTGATTGTCTCACAATTGGCAACACGCTTCCCGACCGTGACCGCGATCCGAACGGCCGATGTGACGGCAAGCATTGCAACCGTCATTGACAATATCGGGCTTGTGATCAGGGCACTGAGCGCAATTACACTGGTTGCGGGGTTGATCGTCCTGATGGGGGCCATTGCGGCCGATTTCCGGCGAAAACTTCACGACGCCATGATCATGAAAGCTGTTGGGGCGAGCCGCGCGCATATCCTGAAAGCCTATACCGTTGAATATCTTGTTCTTGGGCTTGTCCCGGCGCTTGCGGCTGTCGGGCTGGGACAGATTGCGTCTTTCTATGTTGTACAAGAGCGGATGGGTCTTGACTGGTTTGCCGCACTAGGGATCGCGTTGACCATTGTTGGCGGCGCAACGGCTGTAACCCTTGGTGCGGGACTGGCCGGGGCCTGGCGGGCTCTTGCCATGCGCCCTTGGGCCGTACTTCGGACAGCCTGAGTGCCTGCGGGTCGCGGGCGGCAAAGATTTCTGCTATGCTATAAGACCTGGATCCTCTCATTCGGAGTTGAGTAATGGCCCTCAGTATCCTGTTGCTTATGGTTTCACAGGCAAGCCCCCTGAGCCTTGACCTGCCCGTCGACTGCACCATGGGTGAGGTCTGCGTTATTCATAAATATGTCGACCACGACCCGGGCCCGGGCCGCACGGACTATGCCTGCGGTCGCCTCAGCAAGGATGGCGATACGGGTACTGATTTCCGCACGCCAAGCTATGTGGAAATGAAAAATGGGGTGAACGTCGTCGCTGCGGCGCCTGGGGTTGTGCGTGCCGTACGTGATGGCATGGCCGATATTTCCGTGCGCAAGATTGGGCCCGAAGCGATACAAGGTCGCGAGGCCGGCAATGCGGTTGTGCTGACACATGACGGCGGTTGGGAAACCCAGTACAGCCACCTCAAACAGGGCAGCGTACAGGTAAAACCTGGCGAATTTGTATCCACCGGAACTATTCTGGGCGAAATCGGATTGTCGGGAAATACGGAGTTTCCCCACGTCGAATTTTCCGTGCGCCATGATGGCGAAAGCGTTGATCCATTTGTTGGTGAAATCGACGACTATCGCTGCGGCGCTCCGCGCAACCCGCTTTGGACGAGGGCAGCGAAAGATGCGCTCAATTATAAACCAACGGGTATTCTCACAGCGGGGTTTGCCCCGGAAGGGGCCAAGCCGGAAAAGGCGCGCAATGGTCAGTATTCCAATGATGTTCTACCCACTAACGCACCAGCCCTCGTTCTGTGGGCGGATGTCTTTGGCTCAGAAGCCGGTGACCGGCAACACTTTCAGATCAATGGCCCCGATAATAGTGAAATTTTCCGCAATCAAACGACCCTGCCGGAAAACAATATCGCCTGGTTCGCCTTTGGCGGACGCAAGCGCCCCGAACAGGGCTGGGCGCCAGGTGAGTATACCGGCATTTACCGGCTTGAGCGCGATGGCAAAATCATTGCTGAACGGACAGTTACCATATCGCTTCGTTAAGAATCTAGTGGATCAACCCAGACATTTGAGTCCGTACCGTTCAACGT
>CAYSMJ010000251.1:0-3547 GCA_964432075.1 uncultured Caulobacterales bacterium
GTCGATCCCGAACCGCTCCTGCCCCGGATCAATGCGCCGACGCTTTTGGTCTGGGGTGTAAAGGATCAGCTTATCCCGATTGATAATGCGCAGGATTATCTCCGGCTCATGCCGAATATTACAATTGCCCGCTTTGACGCGCTCGGCCATGTGCCCATGGAAGAGGCACCCGGCCTGTCCGTTGTCCCGGTCCGCGATTTTCTGGCGACGCTGCCAGCGCGATAGGCCCGGCCCCCGAAGTCGGAACTGCCCCGTTTATCAGGGGCAATTTCCACGCTTCGCGGTCGTTTGGCTTACCAGTCGACGATGAGTTCCACGCCAACCTGGCGGCCGCGAACGAGGGGAGCGAAAGTTCCGCCAAGCGGAACACCACCAAGAGCCGGGGGCAATTGGGTGTCATTGCCATGCTGAACCTCATTGGTCAGGTTTTTCCCATAGACCGTGATTGAAGCGCCGGTATTGGCAAGGGCAAGGCCTATATTGGCGTCAATCCGGTCCTGGGAGTTGAGGAAGCCACGGTTATCATCGGTGTAAGCGGCCTGATCGCGGTGGGCATAATTGAAATTGACCGTGCCCGTGCCGAGAGAGCCTACCTCCTGCACATAGGTGAAACCGGCATTGACCGTCCATGGCGCAAGACGCGGAATGTCGAGATCAAGGTCGGTATCATTGATGACACCGTCGCCACTGATATCAAAAAAGATATCGGTATAGTCGCCATCCACATAGCCGAGCGCGCCCGTCAGGACCAGATTATCCGTAACGGGAACGACGGCATCGAGTTCAAAGCCGAAAATTTCGGCGTCGGCTGTATTCCGGATGACCTGAACCACGCCGGCGATCGGATCGGCGAGATTGATCTCACGCTGGGCGTTATCGAGGAAATTGTAAAAGACGGCCCCGTTGACCCGGGCGCCCGCAATCGGTTCTGACTTGAAGCCGATCTCGAAGGAATCGACCCGTTCATCGTTGAATGGCCCGGGCCCGAGGAGCGCTTCATCCTCTTCCGTCAGCAACACGGCGGTGTTTCTGAAATTATATCCGCCAGCCCGGAAAGCGCGCGACCAGTGACCATAAAACCGCAGATTGTCGGTTGCCTCATAGCCAAGGCCGATCTTTGGCGACCAGTTTGATGTTTCGAAACTGTCAACAAAGTCAAAGGCGCAAGGGGTGGGCGAGCGCGGGTCGCCGGGAACGACAATACACGGATTGTTCACATTTCGTGACAGCGAGGCAATCTGCACATCCTTTGTTTCATCGGTATAGCGAATGCCGGCGTTGAAGGACAGGCGGTCGGTGATCGCAAAATCTCCGGAGGCAAAGACGCCAATCGTCTCCTGGTCCTGAACGCCGCCGCCATCCTGGGTAAGGGCGCCAAAGACGAGATCACGCTGCTCCCCATAAAGAAGGTCCTGCTGGAAGTAGAAAAACCCGGTTGTAAAATCCAGCCGATCGTTGAAGAAGGTTCCGTTATAGCGGATTTCGTTTGAGATCTGTTCCTGGTCAACCGCCACATTGGCGTGGAACAGCAATTGCGGTGTCGAATCGATATCGCTGCGGGCAAACTGTGCAAATTCGCGATAGCCAAAGATATTGGTGATTGTTCCGTTACCAAATCCGACATCGATATTCAGCTCTGCGGAAAACTGATCCCACTGCGCATCGGTGAAGCCGCCTTCGTCAATCGAGAAGTCAAATGACCGACGGTCGAAATTGACGATCTGTCCGGGAACGCCAAACCCGTTCGTATGGGATTGACCAGCGGGCCCGTCACCATCGGAATCGCCATGCTCATATTTTGTAATCAGCTCAAGATTATCTGTTGGCGTGAACCTCAGGGCACCGCGCAAAAGGGTCGTCTGGGATTCGCCGAAATCGACGAATTCGCCGGGTGAGCCCGGCGTTGCGCCGGGCACGAAATTCTCGAACCAGCCATTATCGTCATTGTAATAGATGCCAAATTTTGCCGTCAGGACATCCTTGATAATCGGCCCTGAGATGATCCCTTGTGCGTAATAATTGGTGCCCGTTCCCCTGAGGCCTGATTCCGCTGCAAAGCGGGCCTTTACCGTGAATTCATCGCTCGGGTCTGCCGTGTTGATCAGAACGGCGCCGCCGGTCACATTGCGTCCGAACAGAACACCCTGGGGCCCGCGCAGGGTTTCGACCGATTCCAGGTCAAAGGTGTCGAAGATGACGCCCGCATTGGTGCCGAGATAAATGCCGTCAACAAACACGCCAACGGCCGGATCAATCGAGGGAATGGATGAATTGACGCCAAGCCCGCGGATTGTGAAGTTGGCGACGCCCCGGGCCGTCCCGATATCGTCTAGCGCGACATTGGGCATCTTGAAGCTGAGGCTGGTAATGTCACGGACCACAAACGCATCCAGCTGTTCCGCGCCGAATGCCGTGATGGAAACTGGCGCATCCTGAACATTTTCGCCGCCCGCTTTTTTTGTTGCGGTCACGATAATCGTATCGTCGGTCAGCGCATCAATGGCAGTGCGGGGCTTGTCATTGTCTTGAGCCATGGTGCTGGTGGTCACTTGTGTTGCAATGCACAACGCAAGAATGGATGTAGAAATTTGATTTGGCTTGCCCAAGGGTCTATTTCCTTTTTCTTCGTCTGTGTCCGCTTTCGTCACCGACGGACCTGAAGGATGTTATCGGTTTGATGAAAAACTGCAATAAGTTTTGACAGTTGCTGTTGCCTCAGTTTTGTGCGCTGCAATATGCAATGACAGGACCGTCATTCCGGTCTCGGCTGCCCGGTCAGTTGCCGTGCAACGCTGTCAGGATCGACAGGGCGCAATCGCCAAAATGACGCGTGGTGATGGTCTTGTATGCGTTGGATGGGGCCACCTCTTCTGTGGCTGGGTGTTCAACGACAACCAAAGCACCCGGCGACAGCCAGCCGCCAGTATCGAGGCTGTTCAGGGCGGGTGCTATCAGGTTCTTGCCATAGGGTGGATCGAGAAAAGCAAGATCAAAGGGTGGTGCCGCGCTGGCGGGCAGGGGGCCAAGCGTGGTTGCTGAACGGGAATGGACCTTTGTCCGTCCAAAGAGTGCCAGCGTCTCAATATTTTCGCGGATCGCCCCGCGCGCGCCTGCATCGTTTTCGACAAAAAGACAAAAGGCCGCCCCCCGTGACAGCGCCTCCAGCCCCAGCGCCCCCGAACCGGCAAACAGGTCGACCACCCGTAGCGTTTCAAATGCAAATCCCGGCCGGTGCGTCAGAATATTGAACAGGGCTTCGCGCGTGCGGTCTGTCGTCGGCCGTGCGACAGTTCCTTTTGGCGCCATGATCCTTCGGCCTCTGAACGCTCCACTAATAATCCTCATGATGATTTATTCCCTGATGCCCCGATACGAAAAAGACGGGTGCGCCGATCCTACCTCTCCCCTGGGAGAGGTCCAAATCTCTGATTTGGGGTGAGGGTCTGTTGGGCATGATCGGCAGGTTTGATGTTGCTGGCGGCGACCGAGCCCGCCCCTCACTCGAAATCGGAGATTTCGATCTCTCCCGAGGGAGAGATGGCGACTG
>CAYSMJ010000252.1:0-3527 GCA_964432075.1 uncultured Caulobacterales bacterium
ATTTCAAACACTCGCGGATCTTCAAGGCAACCGAAGTCAATGAAGATGTGCTGGCCCCTTGTTTTGCCGCATTTTCTTCACGCAAACCGGTTCCGCCTTTGCTTGCAAATGCGCTCGTTTTTTTTCGCTGCGACCACGGATCATTCCCGCGTTCAGCGGCCGCGCGTGACCCGAAAGGCCTGACGCCGCGACTGACCTCAAAACGCCTCCAGCAGCCGTTCGAGATAGTCGATTTCTTTTTCCGAGCGGCCCTGTTCGCCGAGGCGACGGCGCAGTTCCTCGATGACGTCGCGGGTGCGGGCCGGGTCTGCCGTGTCCGGGACATCGATATTGCCGCCCTCGGCGCCGGTGGTATTGCGGCCGAGGGGGTCGCGCCCGCTTTCGCCATCGGCGCCCTCGCCTGCGCCGTTCTGGCCCTCGGCCTGGCGGCGGGCTTGCGCCTCGCTGCGGGCAAGGGCCTGGGCCCCTTCGCGCAACTCTTCGATGGCACGGTTCATGGCCGCGCCGGCGTCACCGAAATCGTCCTCAGTGAGCGCGCCCTGCGCTTCGCGCATTTCGCGCAGGGCATTTTCGAAAGCGCGGCGGGCCTCGTCCCGTTGTGCCTCGCCCGCCCCCGGTGCCGTACCGGACCGGGTTCCTGACCGGGTTCCGTCCCCCTGCTGGCCGCCGCCGCTTTCTTCCAGACGCTGCAACAGGTCGTCGACCGCACCTTCAAGCGCTTCCTGTTCCCCGGCAAGGCCGCTGCCATCGGCGCCGGGCTTCTGGCCTTCTTCAAAAGCCTGATCCGACAGGTCGCGCTGTTTGCCGATCAGCTCGCCCGCTTCCTGGCTCATCGAGCCGCCCTCTTCGCCATCGCCGCCCGGATTGGGCACACCGCCCCCGCCACCACCGCCCTGCGTCAGACGCATATTGCGCAGGAAGTTTTCCAGGTCCGACAACATCTGGCGCGCCGCGCCATTCGCGCCGGAACTGGACAGGTCTTCAATGGCATTGAGCATCTCTTCCAGATTGTTGGTGGTGATCTGCTCGCCGTTCTGGCCCGCCCCACCGGGCTCGACCTGGCCGGACTGGGCCAGCGCCTGCAGATAATCATTGATTGCCGCTTCCAGGTCTTCGCGCCGCTGTTTGACAACCTCGTCGCCGGCCTCATTTTCGAGGGCCTGCCGGAGGGCGTCCAGAGCGGCCTCAAGGCGGCGCCGGGCAAGCTCAAGCGCCTTGTCCTCAAGTTCAAGCGCCAGCGGCCAGAAGTGCTCGACGATATCGTCGGTCTCCTGGTTTTTCTCGCGCTGCACACGCCAGAAGGCCGTGCGCATCAAGAGATATTCGGCAGTATCTTCGTAAAAATGTTCCGGCAGCAGGGTTGTGGCCTGCAAGGCATCGCGCACCCGCTGCATTTCGTCGGTCGCCACCGCAAGATCGCGGCGCTGTTCGACCACAGCCTTGGCCAGCGGGTTGAAAAACGGACGCTCGGGGATCTCAACGGGTTCTTCGCTGGTTTCGCCGGTCTGTCCGGCGCCGTCGGTCAGCACAACCTTTACCAGGACGCGAAGCCCCGCCCAGGGGTCCTCATCGAGCACAAGGCTCGCCGTGCGTTCGCCGCCTGGTCCGGCAATCCCCTCAAGGGCAAGGCGCCGTTCGGTTGCCAGCGCATCGGTGTCGAATGCCGGTGCATCAAGCGGGCGCGGCTGGTCCGGATCGAGCCGCACCACCAGCGTCGCGCCGGCGGCGCCATAGTCGTCGTCGAAAACAAAATGCAGGCTTATCTGGCGCTTGTCATCAGGTTCCGGCGGCGAAACAAATCGCACCACCGGAGGGCGATCGGCAACAAGACTGACCGGCCAGCTGTTGCGCTGTGCGCCGAGCCGAAACCGGAGGGTACCCGGCCCGGCAAGGGTCATGACCAGGCGGCGCACGCCGGTTTCTCCAGCCGAGGGTTCGTCACTGTCGTCATCGGCAGGGGGTGCGCCCCGCTGAACCCCGCCGCTGTCGCGTTCAAAGTCGAGTTTGCCGCCGCGGCGTCCGTTGATCAGGGCTGTCACGGTTGAGCCTGCCGGCACCTGCAACGGTCCGGCGGCGGTCTTTGGCGGCGTGCCACCGTTGCGCAGAAGATAGACCGGCGCCTTACCGGTATAGGCGGGCGGATCGATCCACAGATCGGCGCCATCGGCGATTTCACTGCGCGCAAGCTGGGGCTGCCAGGCGCCCGCAAGCCGGGTGCGCCATTCGCCGCCTGCGGCCATCAGCCCGAGAACGACAAGACCAAGGGTTGCATAACGAAGCGCAAAGGGATCGGCGCTTTCTATGGTCGCATGGGTACCCTTGAGCCGGACGCCTGTTGCCGTTTCGGCCATGCGTTTGCGGTGGCGCGCCCAAAGGGCGGCCTGCAGACCATCCGGCGACGCCTTGAGGCCCTGCTCGAACGGAACATCCTCAGCGGCATGAAGTGGCTCATGGACAAACCGGTTGTCAGCCTCAAGCCGGGCAAGCCCCGCCTCCCTGTCGGGCCAGGAGAATGCATTTCGTCCGCGAAATAAAAACCAGCCTGAAAGGCTGATAGCCCCGATCAGCAGCGACGCATGGACAAAGACAGGCAGCAGCCGCCACAGGTCGAACAGGCTGATCGCAATCAGCAGTCCGGGCGGGATCAGGACAGGGGCAAGGGCCGGCCAGGCCCGTTCCCGGAACAGGACAAATCTTGCCCGCCAGAGCGGCAGCCCTGTGCGCGGTCGGGACAGTTCTGTCGCGGGTGGTGGGGTTTCGGGCGTCATGCTTTTTGCAGCCTAACCTTTTCAAGCGTCTCTGTCGCTCTTCAATTGGGGTTTGCGTTGTGTTTCGTGAACAGGTCGGAGAACGAAAAGGACGTCGCCATGGGGTCACTGCGGGTAAGGATGGGTTTTTTGTGCTTCTGATCTTCTCTGAAAAGCGCCGCCAGGCGTTGTCTGCCCTTGCCGAAAAGGAACGGCGCAAGCGCTCACACCGGATCGCCGCGCTTGTTCTTATTCTGGGCTATAATATCGCGGGTTTTGCTGACATTTTGTCAACAGACATTGCCCTCATGTCCGGGGGGCAGGAGGCCAATCCGCTGCTGCGGGCCGCCATGGACGGGTTTGCCTGGGAGCGGGCCTGGGTGGCGATCAAACTGGCGGCGCAGCTTACCGGTTCAGTGATGATCGCCTGGTTCCCGCATCGCATGGTCTTGTCCATGCTGGGCTTTGTGATTGTCCTTTATGCGACCACGGTCTGGGGCAATCTCAGCGTCGCGGGTCTGGTCTAGCGGCTTGAGCGGACTCAAGCGCTGGGTCCGGCTTGGCGAGCTTCACACGGGCGTCGGCGGTTGAGAAGTGCCAGACGGCTTTGGCGTTGTTCTTGTTGCGGTGTGAGCGCCCCGCGGCGGGCTCATTCTTCAGCCAACGTTCGTCGGCGATGCGTCAATTGAGCCATTGGGTTGAGAGCACGGCGTCGACGCCCTCAGGCACCAGTGTTTCTCGCGGGCGCCTTGCCCTTCGAGATCAGCGCCCGCAGCCGCT
>CAYSMJ010000253.1:0-3487 GCA_964432075.1 uncultured Caulobacterales bacterium
ATAGCCTTCGGCCATGCCGGAGGCGGCAAGCCGTTCGCGCGCCTTTTCCGTGACCATCGCGATCAGGTCGGCGAGCCGCAGCACGCCGCCCTCGCGGGTCTTGAATGGCTTGCCATCCGGGCCATTCATCGTGCCAAATCCCAGATGTTCAAGATTTTGCTCGTCAAAATAGCCGGTCCGGTCCGCGGCGCGGAAGACCTGTTCAAAGTGAAGCGCCTGGCGCTGATCGACCACATAGAGGATCTTGTCCGGGGCCACCGCCGCGACCCGCTCACGAATCGTGGCGAGGTCGGTCGTGTGGTAGCCAACGCTCCCCTGGGAGGTAACGAGCATTACTGGCGGCACATCCTTGCGGTCATTCTCACGGTCGACCCGCAGGATCAGGGCGCCCTCGCTTTCCTCCGCAAGACCCCTTGTCCTGAGATCCTCAATCATCGGTTCGATCAATGGGGCAGCGTCCGACTCGCCTTTCCACCAGTCAAAGGAGACATCAAGCGTTGCATATTCCGCCTCGATGGCCGCCCGCGATAGGCTGATGAAATGCTGCCACAGGGCGCGATAGCCGGCATGACCGGCCTGAAGGGCAAAGGTCGCCTTCCGGGCAAGCGCGAGCCTTTCCGGATCGGCCTTGCACGCCGCGGAGGCCGCGGGATACAGCGCTTCAAGATCGGCCAGAGACACCGGCGGGTCGTCGGGGAATGGTCCTGCATGACCCTCAACGAAATAAGACAGTTCCGGTTGGCGCAACTCGATTTCCGAGATCAGCTGCCCCATTTGCAGACCCCAGTCGCCAAGGTGGATATCGCCAGTCACTCTGGCGCCCGCTGCGCGAAGAATCCGTTTCAGGCTTTCGCCGATGATTGCCGAGCGCAGGTGCCCCACATGCAGCGGCTTGGCGACATTGGGGCCGCCATAATCGAGCACGATGGCGGGCTCGCTTTCAAGGGTCCACACACCCGCAGCGTCAAAGGGATGAGCCGCAAGCGACGCGGTGAGAAAATCATCCGTCAGCACAAGATTGAGGAAGCCGGGCCCTGCCACGCTGACTGATTCAAGCATCGGTTCGGCGGCGAGCCGATCAACCACTGCGCTGGCAATTACATGCGGGTTGCCGTCCGCTTTCCTGGCCGCGGCCAGCGCGCCATTACACTGGAACTGGGCAAGATCCGGGCGATCTGACACCCGAACCGCTCCAAAGGCGGGATCAAGATCAAGCGCTGCGAAGGCTGCGCCCACGCGCTCGCTCAATTGGGAAAGCAGGGTCATCCGGTCGCCGTTCGTCCTTGGCCGGTCAAAGGTTGGGAAATTTGAGGCTCTTGCCAGACCGGTTGAAAATCACCTGTTCCCGGTCAAGCACGAAGCCCACAATGACTTCAAAATTGGTCCCACTGGTTTTTTCCGACTTGCGGGGGATCAAGATTTCATCGATTTTCTCGCGCGACTGGACGATATCGCGCTTGTCGCCAAATTCCGCCCGCACCAGAAATTCCTGCTTGGCGATCACCTCAAGATCTGTCCGGGTGACGGCCACAAAATACCGGTAGTCGCGGGTTGGGGTCTGTCCATTCGGACCGCGGCCAAGGGCAAAATCGATCTCGACGACAGCGTCAATCGGTTTGTCTTCGAAATAGCGGCAATTCAGGGTGACATCAGTAATCTCGCCGGTAAACGCGATGTCTTCGAGTTGCTGCTCACCATCGAACTCGATCATGCGAGACGCGTCATCCAGCACGATCACGTTCGGGCACGGTGCAGGATTGCGCGCCTGTGCCGCTTCGGTCGAGCCGCAGCCCGTCATTGCCAGAGCCGCCAGCCCGAGGCCGGCTGCCATCATCACCCGGTAATTTTTCAACGTAAAAACCATCACACGCCAATTCATGCTAAAACAAGATATCGAGATGGGTTAGCCCGATGCCGAGACAAGCGCAACGCCAGGAGAGGATTTGCCATGGCCGTTTATACCCATGTCACCGACACGCAGGTCAACGCGCTCCTTGCGCAATATGACTGCGGTCATCTTGCCGGGCTGAAGGGGATCGCAGAGGGTGTGGAAAACTCCAATTACCTGCTTGAGACCACACACGCACGCTACATCCTGACCCTTTACGAGCGGCGCGTCGCGCCGGAGGACCTGCCGTTTTTCCTCGATCTGATGACGCATCTGGCCGACAAGGGGCTTCCCTCGGCCCGGCCCGTGCCCGACCGGCAGGGCCAGACGCTTCAGACCCTGTCAGACCGGCCGACGGCGCTGATCGAATTCGTCCCGGGCCTTGCCCTTTCGGAACCGGGCCCGCCAGCCTGTTTCACCATGGGGGCGATGCTCGCCCGTGTGCATGGCGCCGTCGACGACTTTGCGGCCACACGGGACAACCCCCTTGCCCTGCCCGGCCTGATTGATCTTGCTGCCGCCTGCGGCGCGGGCACGGAGCGCTGCAGCCCGGGGCTTGGCGCGCTGATCGAATCGGAAATCAGCCATCAGCGTGACGAGGAAGATCCGGGTGGATTGCGCCGTGCGGTCGTTCATACGGACTTTTTCCCGGATAATGTCCTGTTCAGCCCACAAGCTGAAATCACAGGACTGATTGACTGGTATTTTGCGTGCACGGACAGCCTCGTCTATGATCTCGCCGTCTGCCTCAATGCCTGGTGCTTTGACGATGACGGACAGTTTTGTTCGCAGCGTTTTACCCGCTTACTGGATGGCTATCTTTCGGCCGGAACACTGAGCGAAGCCGATCGGAATGCCTTGCCGCTGATGCTGCGCCGGGCCGCCTTGCGGTTTTTGCTGACGCGCACCTATGACTGGCTGAACCAGGTGCCGGGCGCGGTTGTCCGTGTAAAAGACCCGCTTGAATATCGCGACAAACTCCGGTTTTTTCAGAAAGAAGCAGCAGGGTTGGTTCAGGAATGGCTGAGCGTATAAAAGTGTACACGGATGGATCGTGCAGCGGCAATCCGGGCCCCGGCGGGTGGGGCGTTTTTATTGAAGCAGCTTGCGGCGAACGCGAACTTTATGGCGGCGAGGCAGAAACCACCAATAATCGCATGGAACTGATGGCTGCAATTGAGGCGCTCAGGGCGCTGGACCCCGGTCAACCTATCGATCTTTATACGGACAGCCAATATGTGAAAAAGGGCCTCAATGAATGGATGGCCGGCTGGAAACGCAATGGCTGGAAAACAGCAGCGAAGAAACCGGTCAAAAACAAGGAACTATGGATTGAACTGGATACCCTCGCACAGGACCGCGATATTGCCTGGTATTGGGTCAAGGGTCATGCCGGCGACCCGGGCAATGAGCGGGCAGACGCGCTGGCGCGCTCGGGTTGCGCTGAGAATAGGTAACCTGATGACCTTTGCTGGGGCGTTTTAAGGCGAAGTGGGAACCGGTTTGCGTGAAGAAAATGCGGCCAAACCAGAGCTGGCGCATCTGTATTGACCCCGATTGACGGGAAGATGCGCGAGGAGCTATCCGCAAGGAAAGACT
>CAYSMJ010000254.1:0-3455 GCA_964432075.1 uncultured Caulobacterales bacterium
TGATGGACGATACGGACACAAATGTCTGGGTCGATCCACTAGAGACAGAAAATGAGCGCTTTATTTGAGGAACTCGACTTTCGACCGACGCCGATGGGGGCGCTGATCCTGCGCCGTCGGCGCGATCTTGCACGCGCTGTGGATGTGTTTGAAATCAAACTCGGCGACGATTTCCTGATGACCAGTCTGCATACGGCTTCCGAGATCGCGCTTGGCGCGCTGGGTCTGGCGCCGCTGGCGGGCAAGAACGACCTCGCGGTCATTGTCGGCGGCCTTGGGCTCGGGCACACGGCAAAAGCTGTTCTGGACAATCGGGCTGTGGGCTCTCTCGTCGTTGTCGATGCGCTCGATGCGGTGATTGACTGGCACAAGGAGGGCCTGCTGCCCCTGAGCGACACCCTGACCGGTGATCCTCGCTGTCAGTTGCTTCACGCTGACTTTTTCGATTTGGCCAGCAAGGCGCCAGGTGCCTTTGCGCTCGCCAACGCCCGTTGCCAGGCCGATGCCATTCTCGTCGATATCGATCACGCGCCTGACAATCTGCTCAGCCCGTCCCACGCCGGATTTTATACGCCGGCGGGATTGCAGGCGCTTGGCGCGCACCTCGCACCGGGTGGCGTTTTTGGTCTGTGGTCGAACGATCCGCCTGATGACGCTTTTGTTGCTGTTCTGGACGCGGTGTTCGCTTCGCCTGAAGCCCATGTGGTCAGGTTCGCGAACGCTGCGGGCGACGGCGAGGTTTCATGCACTGTTTATCTCGCACGAAAACCCGCGCCATGACCACCGGACCGGCAAACCAATCGCGAGCCGCTATGGTTTACCCGTTGTTGCCGCGTAACATGGGCCCCCGTGCTGACGCACCTGCCTGTTCGGTCTGCAACCGCGAACAGGTTTTTCTGTTCCAGGTGATCGATGCCATGACATCTTGGCGCTGCGGCGCATGTCAGGCGACGTTTCTTGATCGCGCTGCGCTCTGGTACGTTTTTTCGCCGCGATTGACAGTCCGTTCACGGTTACGATGACCGCGCACCACAAAGTGAAATTTTGTGATTTGCCTCCCATTTTATTTATCGGCAACAAACATTGTTGTAGAAGATCAAGGACAGATAATATGCAAGCGAGACTTTCCAGCCTTGCCGTTCTTCTGGCGGTTCTGTTTTCAACGCAATCACTCGCCCAGATCGACCGCGTAAAAGTTTGGCGAGATGAGTGGCCAAGAACAGATTTTACACGTCATACCGCGCCGCTTTCCGAAATCGAATCAAACGTTGCACGCGATTCCATTCCATCCATCGACGATCCGCAGTTTCTTACTGTCAGTGAAGTGACGATCGAACAAGACGACGAACCGATTTTCCCGCCGCAACGGAGAAGATCTCGCCGCGCAATGTCCATTGAAACATTCAGTCTTTCATGGCGCGATCCCGTGATCGGCCTTGAAATCAACGGCGATGCGCGCGCATATCCACTGCGCATCATGATGTTTCATGAAATCGTCAATGACCGTGTCGGCGGCGAGCCCGTCGCTGTCACCTACTGTCCCTTATGCAACACCGCCATCGTCCTGAAGCGAGTGCTTGACGGCGAACCCGTCGGGTTCGGAACGACCGGCAAGCTTCGCCACTCCGACCTTGTGATGTATGACCGCAAGACGCATTCCTGGTGGCAGCAATTCACCGGCCATGCGATCGTCGGAGCGCGCGCGGGCGAACGGCTTGAACGCATCGCCGCGAGGCTTGAATCATACGAACAATTCACTCGACGCTTCCCGGACGGAAAAGTCCTTGTGCCGCCGAGCGATTCGAATGCGCCCTATGGCAGGAATCCCTATTTCCAGTATGACAGCGCGCGCCGTCCCTTTCTCTATCGGGGCAAGACGCCCGAAGGCATTGCGCCGCTCGCCCGGGTTATTGCCGTCAACGGCACGGCCTATGCGCTCGCGCTCGTTCAGGACAAGGGCGTGATAGAAGAAGACGGTTATAAGATTTCCTGGTCGGCCGGGCAGGCTTCGGCGCTTGATGCCCACAACGTCGCGGATGGGAAGGATGTCGGTAATATTGTCGTGCAGCAAAATCAACCGGACGGGTCGTGGCAAGACGCTCCCTATGACGTGACTTTCGCTTTCGCCTTTCACGCTTTCGAACCTGACGGACGCTGGCGGTTTTGAACTGACTGGCAATCCGCATCCACAAAGCCATCCAACCGGCTCCGCCAATATAAGACCGAAACGGCAGCTTTGCTTTTAGCGGCAATCGAGCAGGCGCACCGCCAGCGGAGCCTCCTGATATTCACGATCGCTGCTGGATGAAAGGTGATTCAAAGTGGGATGAGAAACTTATCCCTGAGGCGACCCCGGCCGTGTTGACACAAGAGAGCGCTGTGCCGATTTTCAGAACAGAGCGTCACGAAAAAGCCTCCGCCAACAGCCTAAACGGGCGGGGTGTCCGCCATCAGATGATCGAGTAGCACTGAAGCGGCCCGGCAAGTCGGATGGAAAACTGGCGGGCCCGGATCATCCTGTTGAGCAGCCGACCGCTCCTGCATGGTCTTCGCATGGGCGGCGATCAGGCTTGATGGCGGTGCAGCAAGCGGGAAATGGCGGCGGGCGACCCGGCACGGTGAATTGCCACGCACAGATATCGCTGCTTTAACCGGTTTATCGTGGGTGGGCAGCACGGCGCAATAAAGATGAACAACAAAGACGTGGTAGTGCAAGCGGCGTTCTCGGCCTATGAAAATGGTCGCACGCATACACCCGAGGACGGCAAGCCAGTGCGCCCCAAACCCGTGGCGGAGATTACTCCGCTGTGGGAAGCGATGTGGGCGGCGGCGGATTTTTCCTGGGCCGGGCTCGCCGATGCGGGCTGGCACCGCGGCTATTACGCGAATCTGGCGCAAAAACTGAAACGCTGGCGCGCGCCGGTGGATTTTCCCGGCGATGGCGCCAGAGAGGGCGAGGGCGATAAGGCTTTCAAACAGGCGACGCTGCAGGATTATTGGCGCTGGTCTCTCGGTATCACACGGGATGGCGAGCCATCGCGCCTGCTTTCGGATGCAGAACTGACCGCGCTGGGGCTCCTGAAAGATGTGGACGGGACCCCGCATTTCCTGCTCCACTGCCCGGACATCGACCTGAATCAGGGCTTTGATTCGGGTGGCCCTCAGGAGATCATGCTCCTTTTGCAGATGATCCGGGCGCGCCTGGCGCAGGCCGCCCCGCCTGACCTCGACCCCTTAGGCAACCCTGAAGGCGTGGACAAACGGCTCCAGGCCGCCGGGACACGGGCATTGGGGCTGGACAATGTCCTCCGCGCGTTCTTCGACGAGGAACGATCCCCCGTTCAACTCTCCGCCCCCCTTGCCGACCTGACAGGCTTCAACGCCAGTCAGATGATTCTGGGCAACGGGGCCGACTTCAGCCGCGCGACGCTAGGCAACGGGGCCGACTTCCAACT
>CAYSMJ010000255.1:0-3436 GCA_964432075.1 uncultured Caulobacterales bacterium
AATTCGTAATGGAATCGACCCGGTTGGAATAGGGCGTCTGCCAGGCTTCTTCCGTCAGGCGTTCGATGAGGGTCAGCGTTCGGCTGTTGAAGATATCATCTGTGTGGGTTGGAACCACCGTGATAACAAAATTGTCGTTTTTGGTGAAGGTCTTCTGCAGATTTTCAAAGTCTTGCAGTTCCGGGTTTTCCGGTGAGAAAAAGGCTCGGTAATTATTGTCATAGGCAAGCTTCGGGATACCGGTGGCGACGCCGCCGGCAATGGCGACAGCCAGCAGAATAACAAGCCAGCGAAAGCGGATCACGTTCCTTGTAAACGCAACCGCAAAGGCGTCGATCATATTGCCCGCATTTTCCTTGCTCATGTGTTGTAACCCTCCTCATTAAGATTATTTCTCACCATAGCCGGGTGGCTGACGGCTGCCATTACGGCATTGAAAATTCGCAACAGGGTATCCCTGTCGGCGCCGTTCCGGGCATGGGTGCCAAGCCCCATGATCAGATTGACCAGAACAAGAGCGTTATCGGCTATGGCAATATGTGGATTGAGCATGCCGGACGTTTCGGCGCGGCGCAGGGCCTCGGTAAAGGCTTTTTCGATCTCGCCAAGATAGAGCGTAATTCGTTCCCGGACAATTGGCTCGTTGCTTGCAAGCTCCAGTGCAACATTGCACAAAAAG
This sequence comes from uncultured Caulobacterales bacterium, assembly GCA_964432075.1. GTDB lineage: Bacteria > Pseudomonadota > Alphaproteobacteria > Caulobacterales > Parvularculaceae > CALLPQ01. Next base: position 680 of record CAYSMJ010000255.1, read on the forward strand.
CAGCCGGTTTTTCGCGTTGCCATCTCCCGGATCGAAAACAAGAACACTTCCCGGATGGCATCCAGCGGCGAACGCGCGGGGTCGGCGAGGGTACGCAGGAACAGGTCCCGGTGGCGCGCGTGGTAATAATCGAGCGAGGCAAGGAACAAATCGAGCTTGCCCCCATAGGCCGTATAAATCGCATAGCGATTAAGCCCGGTGACCGCGACGATCTCAGCCATAGAGGTCTTTTCAAAGCCCTTGCACCAGAACATTTCCGTCACCGTTTCCACGGTCGGGTCGCGCTGCTGGTCGGCGGGTTTTGGCAGCCAATAATTTGCGCCCGCATTCATATCAGAACCATCATTCAGAACAGGAGTTCTGGTTAGAACGGAAATTCTGAAAGGGCAAGCCGGATTTTTGTGATTTTCTGATGACAGACGGGACCGGCCTTAGTTGCCTTCGTTAAAGCGCTCGGACAAAGCCGGGGTTAGCTGTTTGTTCAAGGGTCAGACGAGGGACAAGAGGTGGTGTGGCAGATGGTCAAAAACCTGGACTGCGCTTACTGTTTGTTGAATCAAAACGTAGTCCAGATTTTTCAGGGGTCGCGCGCTCGAACCCAAGTCGATGGATGGGAACCATCAACGATCACACTTTTTTGAACGCGCTCTATTTTTTCAGAAGATCTGCGCGGCGCCGGCGGGGAGCCACCGCCTCGAGCCCTGGCATGATGGTATAAAGGTCGTAGCCGGCATCGGCGGCTTCTTTGAGGAGTGTATTGATATTATCGCCTTCGCTGGCTCGAACATAGGCTCGCAGCATGGTGGAGCGGGTTCCGCTTCGGCAAAAAGCAAGCACGGGTCCGTCATGCGTGTGGAGTGTCTCTTTCAGCGTGTCGATATGGTAGCGCCCGATTCCGCGTTTATCGACCGGGATTTCGACATACCGCACGTTTGCGGCCTCTGCCGCGGCTGCGAGGGCTGCATTGGCCGGCTGACCGGGCTCCTCGTCGTCTGGCCGATTGGAGATGATCAAGCCAATGCCAAGCGCCTTGGCCTCGGCAATATCGGTTTCCGAAATCTGTGGGCTCACATAAAAACCGTCTGCAAGGCGCACAAATCTGTCAGACATTTCTTACTCCTCGTTGTGAGCCTCAGGTGATACACGAACCTTGACAAACTTTGAAAGAACAGATTCCGTGACATAAAATCCGGAGAGTCTATGCCGCCGTTTCACCTTGCATTTCCAGTCGATGACCTTGTCGCCGCCAAAGGCTTTTATCATGGTGTGCTGGGTTGCTCCATGGGACGCCATTGCGACCACTGGATCGATTTCGATCTGTTTGGCCACCAGATTGTGGCGCATCTTGCGCCCGAGGAGGTTCGCCCGGCAGCCCGTAATGGTGTTGATGGCGATGCGGTTCCGGTCCGGCATTTCGGGTGCGTGCTCGACTGGGCGCAATGGGAAGCGCTGGCCGAGCGGTTGCGGTGTGAACCGATCCCGTTCCTGATCGAGCCCCGTGTGCGGTTTGAAGGTCAGCCGGGCGAGCAGGGCACGTTTTTTGTCTGCGACCCGGCCGGCAATGCGCTGGAATTCAAGAGTTTTCGCGATCCTGGCCAGCTATTTGCCACCTGATGCGGAAAGATCATGAATGATAACGCCATCAACGACCGTCAGGACCGGAGTAACCGTGAGAATTTCTTCCGCGGGAATGGTCATGATATCGGCTGAAAAGCCGGTGAAGTCGGCACGTTTGCCGACTTCGATGGACCCGAGGATCGCCTCCTGAAAGGCAGCCCGGGCAGGCCCCAAGGTAAACATGGCGAGCGCCTGTTCGCGGCTGACCCGCTCTTCCGGATGCCAGTCGGCCGTCTGAAACCCGTCAAGACCACGCCGCGCAACAGCCGCATAAAACTCGATGCGCGGGTCGCCCTGTTCAACCGGTGCATCGGAGCCACCGGCAATCGTGACGCCAGCATCAAGCAGCGAGCGCCAGGCATAAGCCCCGTCCAGCCGCGCCGAGCCCAGACGGTCCGGAGCAAAATAAAGATCACCAATCGCATGGGAAGGCTGCATGGAGGCGATCATTCCGCTTTCAGCAAAGCGGTCGATATCCTGTGGACGGATGATCTGGGCATGCTCGATTCGAAACCGCGGAATTGCCGGGTCACCATCCGGAAAGACCGAGGCAAAGGCGTCAGCATACCAATCGATAACAAGCCTGACCGCCCGATCCCCAATCGCGTGGGTATTGACCTGCACGTCATTGCGCAACGCTTTTTCAAAGATACTCAGCGTTTTCTCTTCTGACGTCAGCAGGAGGCCGTCAGTATCAGGTTGATCTTTGTAGGGATTGAAAAGTGCAGCCCCGCGGGATCCGAGCGCACCATCAGCATACAGTTTGATGGCACGCGTGACGATTCGGCCGGTCGGATCGGACGGCTGTTTGCGGGCAATGATGGTATCGAGGCCTTTTGCATCAAGGGCGTTATAAACCCGTATTGGCAACAATGCCTGCCCGTCTGGTTCGCTTTCGGCGGCAAGCGCCTCCATAATCGCAATATCTTCCGGCGCAACGGACATGTTATGCACGCCGGTCCAGCCGCGTTCGGCATAGACTGTGCTGGCGATCCTGTAGGCTTCTGCGCGCTGTTCGGGGCCCGGCACGGCAATGAGGGGGCGGACAAGCGCCTGTGCTGCGTCGATAAGCAGGCCGGTTGGCGCGCCGTCTTGAGATTTTTCAATCCTGCCGCCCTCGGGATCGGGGGTGTCTGCGGA
>CAYSMJ010000256.1:0-3427 GCA_964432075.1 uncultured Caulobacterales bacterium
CGGTATCGCCCATGAGATCAATACCCCGATCCAGTTCATTGGCGATAATCTGGAATTTCTTCAGGAGTCTCTCGTTCAAATTCATGAATCATATCGGCATTATGACGTGCTTCTCAAGGCAATCCAGCACCTGAGCTGTTGCGATACGGAAAAAAATGCGGTCGAGGCGTTCAACCTTTCAATATCCTTGCCTGAACTGATCAGGGAAATCGCGGTTGCCCTTACGGAATCGAGAGAGGGCATTCACCATGTACGCGATATCATCCGCCTCATGAAAGAGTTTAGCCATCCGGGCTCAGACGGAAAAGAGGTCTGTAATCTCGGCAAAATCGTGTCAAACGTTTACACCCTGACCAAAAGCAGGCAACGGGAAATCGCCGGGATTGATATAATCTCCGCTCCGAACCTCCCCGACATAGAATGCCGACGCGCCCAAGTGCAGCAGGTGATTTTGAACCTTGTCATCAACGCCATCGACGCAATCGAAGAGTCAGGCAATATTCCCGGAAAGGTGTGTATCGAAACTGATTATGATGAGAGATATTTGCGGTTATTGGTAAGCGACACAGGTGCCGGAATTCCAGAATATATCCGTTTAAAGATCTTTGATCCCTTCTTTACAACTAAGCCTGTCGGGAAAGGAACCGGACAGGGTCTGGCGCTCGCCAAGGATTGTATCGTGAAAGTCCATGGCGGAAATCTGAGTCTGATTGACCGGGAAGGATTTGCAACAACTTTCCTGGTTGAACTCCCGCGTAACAGTGAACATATGCAGCAAACTGAGGATATCGAGTATGCCAGAAGTCTCTGAAAAAATCCTTCTTGTCGATGATGAGGAACGTCTTCTGAACGCTCTGCGTCGACGGTTGTCGCGTGATTTCACGCTGATCACTACAACAAGTCCTGAAGAGGCGCTTAATCTTGTCAATGACTTGCCTGAAATCGCTGTTATTGTCGCTGATATGCAGATGCCGCAGATGAACGGCATTGAACTCCTGCGACGTGTTCAGGCCATAAAGCCCGCGGTACGACGGATCATGCTGACTGGAAATGCAGATCTTGAAACCGCCATGGCGGCGATCAATGATGGCAAGGTCATGCGTTTTCTGCGAAAACCCTGTGACGCTGAGGATCTGAAGACCGCGCTACACCAGGCGCTTGATGAATATTCCTTTCAGACTGGGCAAGAAACATCTCTTGGCTATACCGATCCCGATACGGTCAATTTTGGTGAAATGGCTCGCGACGCGTTCCTTTCCATGATGAACCATGAGTTGCGCACCCCGCTGAGCCAGATCATAGGGCTTGCAAACCTTTTGGAGACACAACCGGCGTCCACCAGTGACCCCGCATTGATCGATACACTCCGCGAGATTCAACGCAGCGGCGAACAGATGTTACGGCTTGTGTCGCGAATTCTTGAATTTTCGAGATTGCGATCAAAGACCACAATTGAAGCCGGGATGGATCCGACAGACGTCATCCTTGTTTTGCAAAATGAAATTGCATCCGTCCGGACCGAAGCCAGCGCAAAATCCATTACGATCAGTATGGACAGTATACGCCGCAAGCTGCCGATCTGCGCCAATGATGATGAAGTCCATCTAGCCGTTCGCGAACTCCTTTCGAATGCAATCAAATTCAGCCCATCGGGTGGTCATATCAGTGTCGTGATCAATTGTGATCATGAAAAGGCTGCCGTGAGAATTATCGATACCGGCTGCGGGATTCCGGCCTCTTTTGACGATTTTGTACGCCAGCCCTTCCGCCAGGTGGACGAGTCCTATTCGCGACCCTTCGAGGGTATCGGTCTTGGTCTTGCGCTGGTTTCAACAATTGCCGAACTCAACAAGGCCGTCTTTTCGTTGAAACCGCAGCCGCATGGGGGAACGGCGGCGACACTTACCTTTGCCCGTGCCTTGCCGGCGGCCATAAGTGCAGAAGCCTCGTGAATCGTGTGACCGCTGCTGATCTATTCTTTCTACAGCATGAGGTGCTGCGCACCTCGTAGGGCGGGCATTTGCCCGCCAATCACACGCGCTCGCCCAAATGAAGCGGGCGCCCGTCTTTTGGCGCAACATTGATCGGTCGGCCAACCTCCTTTTTCCAGTGATTGGATGGGAACCGATCACGATATGTCGACTATGGCCAGTCCTTCGGCACGGCGACAAGGCCGTGTTTGACCGGATTCCAGTGAATATAGTCAATGTGCCGCTCGAGGTCTGCAGCGTCGCGGATCAAATGTTCCCAATATCTCGATTGCCACACGCCGCGACGGACCTTGATGGAAGGGTTCGGTCGCTGCGTTTGCTTCGCAAACAACCACCCTTACGCCATGCGCCATCGCACAAAATCCTGCGCAGTCGGTGCCTGTGATCTGGCTTTCAAAAGCCTCTGGCTATTGCCATCTTGATTTGGGTATTGACTATCTGAAATTCGCCTGGAGCATTTGCCTGCCCGGCGCGCCAGCGCAAACAGGAGGACCAGGATTGGCGTATAATTATCCGTAACAGGAATGCCTCGAAGCGTCAGGGTCGGCAACAGGGCGGCCGATGCCGGGTCCGGCATGGACGATTATCCGGCTCGCCTGACGATCACCGATCCGGCCGAATAGCCCGCCCCAAAGCCGGAGATCACGCCAAGGGCGCCCGGGCTGAGGTCGGCCCGGTGTTTGTGGAAGGCGATGATTGACCCGGCCGATGAGGTATTGGCGTATTCATCGAGGACCACCGGCGCTTCCTCGCGGGTCGCGTCCCGGCCAAGGACAATCCGGGCAATGAACTCATTCATGGCAAGGTTCGCCTGGTGTAGCCACAAGCGTTTGACATCGCCCGTGGCAAGCCCCGTGTCAGAAAGGTGAGTGGAAATCAGGTCGCCCACCATCGGCACGACTTCCTTGAAGACCTTGCGGCCCTCCTGCATGAACAGCTTGTCGGTAGACGGATCGCGCTGGTCGTCGGCGGGGGCGCCGGTCTCGCGTTCGCAATGGTTGAGGAAGCCGAAATTATTGCGGATATTGTTGGAGAATTTTGTCTTCAGCCGTGTACCGAGGATCGCCCAGCTGTCATGGCCGGGCTCGCCCTCATCCCGCTCGATGATCACGGCCGTCGCCACATCGCCAAAGATGAAATGGCAGTCGCGGTTGCGGAAATTGAGATGGGCCGTGCAGATCTCCGGGTTGACCATCAAAACCCGCCGCGCTCCGGTGCGGATGAGCCCGAGCCCGGTCTCGATGCCAAAGGCGGCCGAGGCACAGGCGACATTCATGTCAAAACCGAACCCGTCGATCCCCAGCGCGTCCTGCACCTCAACCGCGATCGCCGGATAGGCCCGTTGCAGGTTTGAGCAGGCACAGATCACCGCATCAATGTCGCCGGGCCCGAGGTCGGCCGCGCGCAGGGCATCCCGCGCCGCGTTCACCGCCATT
>CAYSMJ010000257.1:0-3421 GCA_964432075.1 uncultured Caulobacterales bacterium
GCCAATCCGATGGGACTGCCCGGCGCGGGCGGTGCAAAACCGGGTTCCAAGATGGAGAAAGCCGCCGAGGCGCTGAATGGGGTCCGGCGCGTGGTTGCTGTAGCCTCCGGCAAGGGCGGGGTTGGCAAATCAACCATCACCTGGCTACTGGCCCAGGCGGCAAGCGCGCAGGGTCTGCGGGTGGGGCTTCTTGATGCCGATATTTACGGGCCTTCGCTGCCGACTTTTCTGGGGATCACTGTCAAACCGCCGCTTCATGAGGGAAAAATTGTTCCGTATGAGGTCGATGGTATCAAGGTCATGTCCATCGGTTTTCTGGTCGATCCGGAACAGGCGCTTGCCTGGCGCGGGCCGATGGTCATGGGCGCGGTGCGTCAACTCATGGGCGATGTTCTGTGGGGCACGTTGGATCTGCTCCTGATCGACACCCCGCCCGGCACCGGCGATGCCCATCTCAGCCTGATCCAGAGCGGGCGGCTGGATGGCGCCATTATCGTCACGACACCCCACCGTCTCGCCGGGGCCGATGTGCGCCGCGGCGCCGCGCTGTTTGCAAAAACCAGCATTCCGGTTCTGGGGCTGATCGAAAATATGAGCTGGATGGTCATGCCGGATGGCACGCGGGTCGAGCCCTTTGGTCCGAGCCAGGCCGACCGGCTGGCCGAAACGATCAGGGCGCCGGTGCTGGCAAGGCTTCCCTTGGAGCCCGCCGTGGGCACAATGGGTGCAGCCCGCCAGACTGAAACCTATGGCGCGCTTGAAAGCCTGATCGACACGATGATGACCGGCGCCGGAGTGCTACAAAAGGATTGATCGCTCATGCGGGTTTTCCGCCACTGGCAACAATCGGCGAAGTATAGGCCGGATCATGGATCAGGGGCGACGGCGCACCGCGGTCGAGCGCGGCCAGAAGGTCGGCAAATGTCAGCGTATAGCGAAAACCGAGGTCACGGCAGATGCGGCGCCCGTCATAAACCCGGTCGATGGTTTCCGGCAGCTGCCAGCTAATCTTTGCATACAGATCTTCTGCCCGGGAAAAGCGATCCCGGATTACCGACACCGCAGCCTGTTTCAGGGTCCGGCAATCGGCCCGCTCAAACGGCGGGGGCGCCGAGACGATATAAAGGCCAATCCCGCCCGGCGCTCCGTTTTCAAGCGCCGCCAGATGGGCACGGGCCATGTCTTGCACGCTCGCGCGGCGATGCAGCAGTTCATTCGCCTTCAGATTTTCCCCGGTGATCCCGTCAATCGTGTCGTCTTCCTCGGGAAAAAACCGCGAGGTCCGCAGGATTGTCACGCCCAGCCCGCGTTCCAGATGGTGCTGACGGCACAGATTTTCGGCCGCAAGCTTTGTCACGCCATAGATGTTTCGCGGCTCAAGTGGTGCGTGATCTTCATCAAGCCAGACCGCCATCTCCCCGGCCCCTTCCCGGATCCGCTGACTGATCATCAGCGAGGTCGTTGAGGTGAAGACAAAGCGTGTAACCGGCTTTTCGCAGGCAAGCTCCAACAAGGTCAACGTTCCGGTCACATTGACATCAATGAAGGCCTGTTGCGGGTAACGGGCAATATCGGGTTTATGGAGCGCTGCGGCATGGATGACCGCATCGAAATCATGGGCCGCAAAAACCGCCTCAAGCGCGGCCCGGTCGGCAACGTTCGCGACGATATCGGTCCATGGCGAGGCCACCATATCGAGCCCGACCGGCTGATGCCCGGCCGCCCGAAGCATCGGCACGAGATGCCGCCCGAGCCACCCCGCCGCCCCCGTGACCAAAACCTGCATTGGCATCGCCCCTTCGTCAGTTGCTGACCATCCGGGTTCGCATTTCCCATCCCGGCGTGTCGCTTGCGGAATGCGGGTCTAGTAGTCCTGGTGTAATACCGCCCATCCGGACCGATCCAAACTGTATTTCACTTTCCTCGCTATTTGACCAAAATCGTGCCGCCCGATAGTCGACGGCGACTGTCGGTTTGGCTATATCATTTCAAAAAAAGTCGAAATGATGGGGTTTTATGAGCATTTTTGAAAAATATCTCTCGGTATGGGTTGGGCTTTGCATCCTAGCTGGTATTGGGCTGGGCCTGCTTCTGCCGGGCGCTTTTGCTGCCCTTGCCGGGCTTGAATATGCAAATGTCAATTTCGCTGTTGCGGTCCTGATCTGGGCGATGGTCTGGCCGATGATGATCGGCGTCGATTTCTCGGCCATGGCCCGGGTCGGCGAAAAACCGAAGGGTCTGATCATCACGCTGGTCGTCAACTGGCTGATCAAACCCTTCACCATGGCGGCCCTTGGCGTTGTCTTTTTCCGCCATGTGTTTGCCGGGCTTATCCCGCCTGCGGACGCTGAAGGGTATATTGCCGGGCTTATCCTTTTGGGCGCGGCGCCCTGTACGGCGATGGTATTTGTCTGGTCGCAGCTGACAAAGGGAGATGCAAACTACACCCTGGTGCAGGTTAGCGTGAATGACGCCATCATGGTGGTTGCCTTCGCGCCGATCGTGGCGCTGCTGCTCGGCGTGACCGATATCGCCGTGCCCTGGGAAACCCTCATTCTCTCAGTGGTGCTTTATGTGGTCATCCCGCTGATCGCCGGCGTGATAACCCGCAATTCGCTGAGCAAACGCGGCGGCGAGACGGCGGTATCGGCCTTCATGGCACGGATCAAACCGCTCTCGGTGATCGGGCTTCTGACGACGATTATCCTCCTGTTCGGGTTCCAGAGCGAGACAATCCTCGCCCGGCCGCTGATTATCGCGCTGATTGCCGTGCCGATCCTGATTCAGTCCTATACAATCTTTGCGCTCGCCTATGCCGCCGCCTGGGCCTGGAAAGTGCCGCACAGGATTGCCGCGCCCTGCGCGATGATCGGCACGTCAAACTTCTTTGAACTGGCCGTCGCGGTCGCCATCAGCCTGTTTGGGCTCAATTCCGGGGCGGCCCTCGCCACGGTCGTGGGCGTCCTTGTTGAAGTCCCGGTCATGCTGTCGCTTGTGGCCTTTGCGAACCGGACCCGGGATGCGTTCGAAAAACGATGCGCTGACGACACGCCGCTGCCGTCAGAGATTGAGGCGTGATGACGGCACAAACGCGTCACCGGATCGGCCTTGCGATGCATCGCGGGTCTTGGTTTTGACGTGTTTGCAGAGCATAAGAATGCGGGCGGTTCGACCCGAGGCGGAATTCCATGAAGTGCAAACATGTTGCAAGGCCCTGTTCAGCGGTTTTTTCCTGTTTGATTGGCGTCCTGTTGCTCGGTCTTGCTAGCCATGGGCAGGCCCAGCCGAAAGCTGGCGATGAGCCAGCACCCGATCCGTTGGGGTTCCTGCTAACGCCAGCCTACCAAGATTGTCTGAACGGGCTGGCCGCTGACATTGACGCGGGGCGCGAGGCGGCGCGCCAATGGCAGGAAGATGGCGG
>CAYSMJ010000258.1:0-3379 GCA_964432075.1 uncultured Caulobacterales bacterium
CGGACCGCGATCGCGCCCTTCGGCGAAATCCTGATCGGCTTTGTCGGCCTGCTGACGGGCAAGCGTCGCCGTAACCGTGACAAAGCACTCAAGACCCGGGGCAATCTGATCGATCCGTGCGAGATAGATATCCGTCAGTTCGCGCGCAGAAATCGCCCCGGAGCGTAGCCACGCGCCCTGCCTCGCGATATCAGCAAAAGCGATATCAGCCGGGTCAGACGGCAACGGGCCGGGCTCCACCGGCGACGGGACAACCTGATTGCGCTGGCTGCCATAGCTGCGGCCCGGCACACGTGGATCAAACACAAGGGCTGGCGCGAGCGTGTTTGGCAGTTTCTGGGCGCGCAGGGCGGCGAGCGCCTCAAGATTTTCTTCAAGCCCTTCAAGCATCATGTCACGCTCGACCGGCGTATAGGTGATCCCCTGAAGCTTTTCCGCCTCGGCAATGGTCCGTGTCGTGATCTTGTTAGCCTCTGCCGGGTCAATGGTCTCAATGGCGGCGCTGTCCCTTGAGCAGGCGCCAAGGCCGGCAGCCAGCGTTCCCGCAGCCGCAAAACGGAAAAGCTCACGCCGATTTGTTTCGGTCTGCGGCTTTTTGATATCGGTCAAGTTGTCGATGTCTGTCACTTGCTATCCCCTTCTCTCTTATCGAAGCATTCAAGGGTTCCTCAAATTCACCTGCAGGTCAAAAAAAAATTCGCCGCAAATTCAAGACATACAGACACCACACGGGAAAACACCCTGACTGGGCGAATGACCGCAGGGAAACGGGGTGGATGAACTCAGGGAAAAAGGAATTGGTGTGGGCCAGGAAATCGACAATGGTGAATTCAGCCAGGCAGAACATGCCGAGTTTCAACGCCGCCTGCGTGATGAAACCAAGACACTCAAAGGCTGGTTTGACGAGCGGCGCTTTGAATACAATGACAGCTTTGATGTCGGGCTTGAACTTGAAGCCTGGCTGGTTGATGGCGACCACCTTCCCGCACCGCGGAATGAAGACTTTCTCGCCCGGGTCAAAGACCCCGATATTGTCGAAGAGCTTTCGAAATTCAATTTTGAGATCAATACCCCGCCACGCCCGCTTGACCGGAACATGGTCAGCGCCACACGCAGCGATCTTGAAACGGCCTGGGGCAAATCAGTCGCCGCAGCAGAAACGCTCGGGCTGACGCCGGTCATGATCGGTATGCTGCCGACCGTGCGCGACGACATGCTGCAGACTGACTGGATGTCGGATACCAATCGCTATAATGCGCTGAATCGGGAAATCTTCCGCAAGCGGCGCGAGCGCCCGCTCCATATCCATATCGAAGGCCGCGACACCCTCGACTATACCTGCGACCACATCATGCTGGAGGCGGCCTGCACGTCGCTTCAGGCACATCTGAAAATCAATCAGGAAGATGCCGTCCGGTTTTATAATGCCGGTGTTCTGGCCGCCGGCCCGCTTGTCGCCGCGACGGCAAACTCTCCATTCCTGTACGGAAAAAACCTGTGGGCAGAAACCCGGATCCCCGCCTTTGAACAGGCAACGGCCACGGAAGGCTTTCGCGATATGCAAGGGCGACAGGTTTTGCGGGTTACGCTTGGTACGGGCTATCTGCGTCGCAGCTTTCTGGAACTGTTTATCGAAAATCTCGGCTATCCGCCGCTTCTGCCTGCCCTCAAGGAGGACACCACAAAGCTGCCGCATCTGAGACTGCAAAACGGGACAACCTGGCGCTGGGTGCGCCCGATCCTTGGCTTTGACAAGAACAAGAACCCCCATCTGAGGATCGAACATCGGGTGATCCCGTCCGGGCCCACGGTGGCGGACGTGACCGCCAATCTGGCGCTGTGCAACGGGCTGATGCTCGCGCTTGGCAAAGCGGATACGCCACCTGAGGACGATACTCCCTTCGAAGCCGCGCGCGCTAATTTTTATGCCTGCGCGCGCGACGGGCTGAAAGCTGCGATCACCTGGCGCGGTCGCAGGGCCGATGTTCAGAGCCTGCTCCTGAATGAGCTGATCCCCGCAGCCCGGGCCGCCCTCGCGGGCGAGGGTGTGGCGGAGGCCGATCTCAAGGCGGTGTTTGATGATATCCTGACACCGCGGCTGCGCACCGGGCTGACGGGCGCGGCCTGGCAACGCAGCTTTGTCAACTGCCACGGGCCCTGCCATCAGGGAATGACGGAGCATTATGTTGTCAACCAGCAGTCAGGCCGGCCGGTCCATGAGTGGACCGTATAAGGATGACCGAGCCACAGCCTGATCGGCTTACCGGTCTGCCACCGGCTCTTGCTGATCTCCCGATTCAGGACATCAGGACTGTTTTTCCAAAGCCGACCCTGATCGAAATTGAGGGCGATGATCCGCAGCCGCTGTTTCTCTCGACCCTGCTCCATGGCAATGAGACGACAAGCTTTGCCGTTCTCAGACATCTTGCAACCCGGTATGCCAAAGCCCGCCCACGCCGGTCACTGATGATCTTTGTGGGGAATGTGATAGCCACCGAGGCAGGCCTGCGACACCTGCCGGGCGAGCCCGATTTCAACCGTATCTGGGCCGGCGGGCAGACCCCCTGGCATGCGCTTGCCCACGCGGTCACAACCATCGCCCGCAAGGCCCGGCCCTTTGCCAGTATCGATATTCACAACAACACCGGCGCCAACCCGCTCTATGGGTGTGTCAACGCGTTGCGCCCGGCCGATCTGCACCTTGCTGGCGCGTTTGCGCCCGTTGGCGTCTATTACCAGAACCCGCCAACCACTCAGTCGGTTGCCTTTTCCCTTTTCTGTCCGGCCGTCACGGTCGAGTGCGGTCTGTCGGGCAACCGGGACGGCGAAAAAGCCGCCATACGGCTTGTTGAACATACCCTATCGCTTGCGGCCTTTCCCAATGATCCGCCGGAAGACGGCCATATGCGTCTGTTCGAGACCATTGGCCGGGTTGTCCTGACAAAGCCTATCATTGTCGGCTTTGGCGTCGGTGCCGGGCCTGATCTTGCCATCCATGGCACCCCGGAAAGCCTGAATTTCTCCGCCCTGCCAAAGGGTACTGTCTTTGCGATCAACCGCACAGGCACAAGCCCGCTCGCCATTGTTAACGAACACGGCACCGATCTGACCGATCACTTTCTCGCCTATCGCGACAACGCCATCGTGCTGAAACGCGACCTCGTCCCCGCCATGCTGACCACGGACGAGCATATTATCCGCGAAGACTGTCTGTGCTATTTCATGGAACGGATCAATGAGCGTTGACGGTCGCGTGCGACGGCGCCAAGGCTCACGGCGGCTTATTCCTCACCCAGAATATCATAGCCACCGACGGCGAGGCGTTCGCGGATGCCGCCTTCGCGCAGCCAGGTGGCGGCGGGCACGATGGCAAGACGCA
>CAYSMJ010000259.1:0-3367 GCA_964432075.1 uncultured Caulobacterales bacterium
GCTAAAAAAAAAACAGCCCGGGCTAAACTAGATTTTTAACATAAATTTTTTACTGGCTTGCCGTCAAGGTCCGTTCGACACGGCCGCCCAAACCGGCATGCCTGATTACCGATGCGGCAGGGCGCTTTGGCGTGCGTCTCGACGACGCGGAGGAGGGCGTTGCCCCCGGCCAGGCCTGTGTCTTTTATTCCGACGATCCGGCCCATGACCGTGTGCTTGGTGGTGGCTGGATTGCGGCAACGAAGAGCCTTGTTCCGGTGCCTGACCGCCGCGGGCATGAACCGTGTTCCCGCAGCATCGGAAATCCCGGCAGAATGATCTGTTGAAAACCAGGTGCTGGCGACGGCGAGGCCGAATCGGCGATAACCGGGCGTCAAGCACACGGAAAGAAATGCAACGCCCAATGGCGAAAAATAAAAAATATGACTGTCTGAACTGCGTGGCCTATTGCTGCTCCTACACGCATATCCCGGTGACCAAGACCGATCTGAAACGTCTTGCCAAACATTTTGACCTGACCGAAGAACAGGCCAAACGCCGCTACACCAAAAAGGGCGATGAGGAGAATCCGAGGGTGTTGCGGCACTCCGATGATGAGCATTTTGAAAGCTCGTGCATGTTCCTTGATGAGGAAACACGTAACTGCACGATCTACGAATCACGGCCAAAAATCTGCCGGGATTTCCCGACCCAGACCCGTTGCGGTTATTATGACTTCCTGATGTTCGAGCGCGAAGTGCAAGACGACCCGGAATGGGTGGCGACAACGAGCTGACCGGGTGCGGTTTGCCCGGCCATGGCAGAAAGGCTGCACGCGAATGGAACAACACTATCTCGATCTTCTTGAGCGGATCCTGACCGGTGGGGACGACCGGATGGATCGCACAGGCGTCGGCACACGGGCTGTCTTTGGTCACCAGATGCGTTTTGATTTGCGCAAAGGATTTCCGCTTCTGACCACGAAAAAACTCTATACACGCGCGATCATTCATGAGCTTCTCTGGTTCCTGTCAGGCGACACAAACATCCGCTATCTGAAAAAAAACGGTGTGACGATCTGGGATGAATGGGCCGACGAACATGGTGATCTGGGCCCTGTCTATGGGCGGCAATGGCGCTCATGGCGCGGGCCGGACGGGCAGGTGATTGACCAGATTTCAGCCGTTATCGACCAGATCAGCGCCGACCCGGCATCGCGCCGTCTTGTTGTTTCTTCCTGGAACCCGGCCGAGCTTGAAGCCATGGCGCTGGCGCCCTGCCACTGCCTGTTCCAGTTCTTTGTGGCTGAGGGACGGCTCTCATGTCAGCTTTATCAGCGCTCGGCGGATATTTTTCTGGGCGTTCCCTTCAATATCGCTTCCTACGCATTGCTGACCCACATGATTGCCCATGTTACCGGGTATGAAGCCGGAGATTTTATCCATACTTTCGGCGATGTTCATCTTTACACAAATCATTTTGATCAGGCTCGTGAACAGCTTGACCGAAGCCCCGGGCCGTTTCCGACGCTTTATCTGGACCCCGAGATCCAGTCTGTGTTCGATTTTACCTTTGATGACATCCGGATTGAAAATTACAAGGCGGCGCCGTCGATCAAAGCGCCGATTGCGGTGTGATCTGCCATGGCTGACCCTCGGCTTGTTCATGTGGTGGCCATGGCCCGTAACCGGGTGATCGGGCGGGATGGCGCGATGCCCTGGCGGCTGCCACGCGATCTGAAATGGTTCAAGGACCGAACCCTCGGCAAGCCGGTGATTATGGGTCGCAAGACCTTTCAATCGATTGGCCGGCCGCTGCCACGCCGGCTGAATATTGTCGTCTCCGGTGATCCGGCCTTCCGCCCACGTAATATATTCACGGCACAGACAATCGAGGACGCGATTGAGAAGGCGCAGGCGCATCCATTTGCCGACGATGTCCTGTCGGAAATCTGCATCATCGGGGGCGGAGAGATTTACCGCCAGACGCATTCCCTCGTTTCCCGTCTTTACCTCACCGAGATTGAAGCCGAGATTGACGGTGATACCGTATACCCTGATTTTGACTCTGGCCTCTGGCAGCGCGAGATCGTGGAGGAGACACCCGCCGATGATCGCAACAGCCATGCCTGCCGCTTCGTGGTTCTCGACCGTCTCGGCGAGGCCGTTAACAAGGCGGAGGCGGGATGATGGCGATAATGATCACGGAAGAAACCCCGGAACGCCTTGTTGTTGAGCGGTCCGAACGGCGGATGAAATGGCTTGTCTGGATCGGGGCTAATCTGTTGCTGCTGATGGGCATGGCGGTGTTGTTTGGTATAGAGCGTGTCCCGCCCTTTGGCGTTTTTGTGTTCTGGATTTTTATCAGTGCCCTTGTCTATATGATTGCTGCCGTTCTTTACGCGACCGAGACAGCGGAATTCATCCGCACACCGCGCACCCTTAAACACACACGCCCGCCGATCCCTGCGCGCAGTGCTGATCTTGAGATGGCTCTTTATGCGCGGACATTCGCAGATATTGTCACGGATACGGACTCCGGCAATCGGCGAAAGGTCCGGTATTTAAGCCTGGTCCTGGAGGACGGGCCGAGGGTGCGCCAGCGGCGGCGGAAAATTGAAAAGCGCGACGAGCCAGCGCACCATATTCCGGTTTTCAAAGGGACTGTTCGCCGTCGTGAGGGCGATGAGACGGCCGAAACCATCAACCGGTTTCTTGGCTTCGATAAACCGCCAGACAACCAGATCGCCGCCCTTTTTGAGCGCTGATGACGGGCTTGCTTGTTCCGACAGGCTGGCAAAATGGCAACGCAATGATATTTTTGTGCAAAATTCGTGTGACTTTCCGGGAAATGGGCAGGATTTAATCTTGCGACCCGGTCAAATCTTCCAACGCACACTGGAATCGCGTTAACAGTTTGGTTTTATAGCATTGGGCCGGGACAGGTTCTTTGTGCCTTACTGGACGATCCGTTGCGCCTGAAAGCGATGAAGGGGAAAGAAAATGACTAACCTGAAAAACCGGCTCGCTGCGGCTGGACTTGCCGGTCTTGGCCTGTTTGCAAACCCCGTCGCCGCACAAGACGAGATCAACGCCCTCACCATTGTCTGCAACGGGCCAGCCGAGACGCGGGAGATCAGGGTCGTGGCGCCAGGTCGGCGCGGCAAGGCCTGTGATGTTGTCTATTCCCGTGACAACGCAAACACCACGTCAACGCCCTATTATGCTGATCGTGATCTCAATTTCTGTTTTGAGAAAGCCAAGGACCTGCGCAGCAAGCTCAGCGCCTCAAATTACACCTGTGTCGGTGAGACCTTAGGCGCCACGGCGCAGGCCGAGCCCTCTGCCCAAGCGCAAACAACGGCCCTGCGTCCGGTCCGCGAGACCGT
>CAYSMJ010000260.1:0-3363 GCA_964432075.1 uncultured Caulobacterales bacterium
TTATACCGGGGGTCAGGGTGATGGGGATGCCCGCAGCCTCCAGCGCTTCAAGTTCCTCACCCCCGCGCCCGAAGACGAAGGGATCGCCGCCCTTGAGCCGCACAACCGTTTTGCCAGCCCGGGCAAGCGCAATCATTCGTGTATGGATTTCTTCCTGGGGAACAGCGTGGTTTGCCCGCGCCTTGCCAACAAACAGCCGCTCGGCATCCCGGCGGGCAAGCGCTAGAATTTCCCCGCCCACCAGCCTGTCATAAAGGATAACATCCGCCTCTTGAAGAAGCCGGTGGGCCCTCAGGGTCAGAAGTTCGGGGTCCCCCGGCCCGGCCCCGACGATATGGACAACGCCCACGGGGTTGTCTGTGAGCTGATTGACAAGCGAGTGCATCGTCTCTGCGGCTGCGTTTTGATCGCCGTTCAGAACCTGCTGGGCGACCGGACCTGAAAAGAACCGTTCCCAGAAGGTTTTTGTCCGATCACCCCATTGTGCCTTTACCCCCGGACGAAAGCGGTCTGCAAAAGTGATCAGCCGGTCGAGATTGGCGGGCATCATGGCTTCAAGCTGCGCGCGCAACTGCCGACCGTAAACCGGTGCCTTGCCGTTTGTAGATATGGCCACGACCACATTGCCGCGGTCGACGATCGACGGAGTTGTAAAGTCGCAAAGCGCCGGCTGATCGACCACATTGACAAGACAGCGACGCGACCGGGCAAGGCCAGCATGGCAGGCCTGGATGTCCGGGTCCTCATCGGCGATGATGGCAAATGACACGCCCTCGAAATCCATAGCCGACGGCGCCCGATGGGCGAGCGTCAAGACGGCGCCGATTTCCGCCGCCACGCGCTCGTCAATGTCCGGCGCAATCAGGGTCACAACGGCTTCAGCCGCCAGTACGAGCCGCGCTTTGCGTAAGGCATCTTCGCCGCCGCCCGTAATCACGACCGGCTTACCCGCAAGCGGCATAAACAGGGGGTACTGCTTCATTGTATAGTTATCCTAACCTATATGATGGTCGCATTCTGCGAGAACCGAAATACGACCGGCCACAAGGCAAAAAAAGCGAGACTTCAGGTGGCACTGATTAGATTTCCTATTTATATTAGTTTTATGTCGTTTTTTCAATGTCTTACGGCACGCACGACCCTGCAATTGCGACCTGGAGACACACGGATGTGAAGCCCGATGGCGCGCTTATACCGGGCTGCGGGCATGACCTTGCATTCGCGCACTCAGAGCGCGTTCACAAAAAGTGTGATCGTCGATGGCTCCCATCCATCGACTTGGTTTCGAACGCGCGACCCTTAAAAAGGCCTGACTGTGTTTTTGATTCAACAAAAGGAAATGCAGTCTGGGCATGAGGCGATTATCGGGGGGGTGTGTTCGCTGGCCCTGTCGGCGACCAAGGCCCTCGTTGGGCGTTGGACGGGCTGTCCGCAAGTCGGTTCTGGTTGTCCTGAAACACCCCCGACGGGCGTTCCGGTCGATAACGCCTGACCGGATCCCTCGCCCCTTAGCGCACCGGCATATAAGGCGCGCGGGCGCGGGCAACGAGTTTTCCATAAACGCCAGCGATCACGCCATAGGTAAAAAAGGACAGAAAGATCGTCATCAAAAGGCGGACGATATTCCACGACCACAGCACAACCGGCACAACCCACTCCCCGGTTACACCAGAGTTCAGAAGCCGCGTGCCCTGCACCAGCATCTGAAACACCATCAAAAGTGCCGGGTAGAAGACTGCAGAAAGAAACAGACCGGCCACGAGATGAACCGCCCAGAGCGCCACGATCACCAGCGCCATCAACCCAACGATCCGATAGAGGTTGAACCCGCGCGAGACTGCGAACGTCTCCTTTAACGAAAACGACCGATTGACCACTGCATAACCCGGCCAGGCAAATAAACGCAGGCTGACATAGCCGAGCAGCAGGAAAACCGGCACAAAAATCGCTGCTGCGGGCACCAGCGTCTCCGGAATTCGGGGGATCACCCGGTGCACCAGCTCAGGCACGGCGATTTTACCCGCGGCAATCAGAAAGGGGACAACACCGGCCAGGACAAAAATCAACAGAGCCACGAGCCACCCCGGCAAATAACGCGCGCGTCCGTCCGGATTTTGCGCCGGTGTGCGGTGGCCAAGAAAATGCAGGATCATCACCCCCAGCCCGGCTGCCCATAACGGAATGGCAAACAGGATGGCCGGGATGGATCGTCCGGCAAGGGTAATCCGCTCGCCGCTGAACAGGATATCACTGATTTCGGTCAGGCGGATGGTATGGATCGACTCGTCATTGGGAAAGGAAACAAAGGCTTCTGTTTTCAGAACCTCCATCATGATCGCCCCGACAGAACCGACCGCAACCACGAAGGGCACAAACACCAGCGCGAGCGGGATGATGCCCGTTGCGAGGGCCGTCAGGCAAAACCGGACCTCCCCATG
This sequence comes from uncultured Caulobacterales bacterium, assembly GCA_964432075.1. Taxonomy (GTDB): domain Bacteria; phylum Pseudomonadota; class Alphaproteobacteria; order Caulobacterales; family Parvularculaceae; genus CALLPQ01. Next base: position 2,439 of record CAYSMJ010000260.1, read on the forward strand.
GCCGAAGGGCAGATGGACAAGACCGTGCATCGGCCGCTCGCCAGTTGCCGCATACCGGATCAGCGGCACGATCGCAGAGGCGATCACCACAAACATGAGCGCATATTTGACCCCATAAATCAGCGCTATCTGCAATAGGCCCTCAATCGAACCACCTGCTATCGACAGCGCGGCATATTGCGCAAGAAAACGCGGCAAAGCGGCCTCAGCCGCCGCGAAACTGCCGACATCATCCATTCGGATGGGCTGCTCGACAATAATCGACAAGACAAGAAAGGTGGTCGCAAAATGCAGCATCAGAACGACAAGCACGGGGAGCCACGCCATCCTCACGATGGTGCCCATATGCCGGCCGCCAAAATTCAGCGCTTCTCCGGCAACGGCCCAGAACCGCCACTGCATAGCCCAACCCCGCGTTACACTATATCAACAATACCGATGCGCGGACGCGCGGCAATAACGAAAATGTCACGTTTTGCTCGCCCGGTATGGGTGCGACAAGTCACATTGACGCGTGCGCGCAAGATCCCCATTGTCCAGCGGCATGGAACAATCATCATCAACCGGACATCTGCACATCATTGGCGGCGGCCTCGCGGGCTCTGAATGTGCCTGGCAGGCGGCCGAGGCCGGCCTTTCTGTCACCCTGCACGAGATGCGCCCGGCGCGGCGGACCGATGCCCACCAGACCGAGGCCCTGGCCGAGCTGGTCTGCTCCAATTCATTCCGCTCGGACGACGCGCAGAACAACGCGGTTGGTTTGCTGCATGAGGAAATGCGGCGCTGCGGCTCGCTGATCATGACGGCAGCCGATCGCAATCAGGTGCCGGCAGGCGGCGCTCTCGCCGTTGATCGGGACGGATTTGCCGATGCTGTAACCCGCGCCCTTGAAAGCCACGAGAATCTCACCATCGTCCGTGAAGAA
>CAYSMJ010000261.1:0-3334 GCA_964432075.1 uncultured Caulobacterales bacterium
AGTAGAGATCATCATAACCCACCCAAGTGGGTCACTTTTGCATGCCGATTCACACGCCCGGCGGTCGGGCGACCGTTTTGCACCTGTTTGAAGTCGGTCCATCAAGCCGCCCCACGAGCCAGGAAAATTAGCTCTGACCGGACCAGGCGGTGTGTTCGCCCATGGGCAAAAGGGGAGGTTTCGTAGCGCGCCAAACCGGCTATATCAGCAATCAATCGAACAGGCTCCAAGGCGTGGCATCAGGCCGGGCGTTTGGGGCCTCAATCGTCACCGGCCCATGGGCACTTGCCCACGGGCCCGGGTAACCATCTGGAGGAACAAACCCATGAATGAAACGCTCGGACATTTTGTGAACGGAGCCAAAGTCGACGGAGCTTCTGGCAATCTGCATGATATTTACAACCCGTCGACCGGCGAGGTGCAACGCCAAGTGGCGCTTGCCACCGTCAATGAGGTGACCGCGGCCGTCGATGCGGCCGAAAAGGCGTTTCCGGCCTGGGCGGCCATGAACCCGCAGCGGCGCGCGAGGGTACTGTTCCGTTTCAAGGACCTGGTCGAGAAAAACATGGACGCGCTTGCGACCATGATTTCCGCCGAGCATGGCAAGATCCTGCCCGATGCGCGCGGCGACGTTCAGCGCGGGCTTGAAGTGATCGAATTTGCCTGCGGTATCCCGCATCTCCAGAAAGGAGAATATACGCAAGGGGCCGGCCCCGGTATTGATGTTTATTCGATGCGCCAGCCGCTTGGCGTGTGTGTCGGGATTACGCCGTTCAACTTCCCGGCGATGATCCCCATGTGGATGTTCGGTATGGCGATCGCCTGCGGTAACACCTTCATTGTGAAACCATCGGAAAAAGATCCGTCTTGCCCGCTTCGGCTGGCCGAACTCATGATGGAAGCCGGCGCCCCAGAGGGCGTCCTCAATGTGGTCAATGGTGACAAACTTGCCGTGGATACGCTGTTGAACGAGCCGCGGGTCAAGGCGGTCAGTTTTGTCGGCTCGTCCGACATTGCCCAGTATATCTATTCTACCGCGGCCGCGAACGGCAAACGCGCCCAGTGCTTTGGCGGGGCCAAAAATCATCTGATCGTCCTGCCGGATGCTGATCTTGAAAGTGCCGCCAACCAGCTCATCGGTGCGGCCTACGGGTCGGCAGGCGAGCGGTGTATGGCAACGCCCGTGGCCGTGCCGGTCGGGGAGGGGACGGCAGACAGGTTGATCGAAGCCCTCAAGCCAATGGTTGAAAGCCTTCGGATCGGTCCGTCCATGTCGGAAGATTCAGACCTCGGCCCGCTTGTCTCAGCCGCACACCGTGACCGGGTGGCGAGTTACATCCAGATGGCTGTGGATGAAGGCCAGGAACTGGTGGTCGACGGCCGTGGGTTCAGCCTGCAGGGGTACGAAAACGGCTTTTTTATGGGTGGTACACTGCTTGATGGCGCCAGACCCGGCCATCAATCCTACACGGATGAAATTTTTGGGCCTGTTCTCCAGATCGTCCGGGCTGAGAATTTCGATGATGCCGTCGCCCTGCCATCAGACCATCAATATGGCAATGGTGTTGCGATATTCACAAGAAATGGCGCCGCCGCCCGTGAATTTGCCCAACGCGTGAATGTCGGCATGGTCGGTATCAATGTCCCCATTCCGGTTCCCGTGGCCTATCATTCCTTTGGTGGCTGGAAGCGATCAGGTTTTGGCGACACCAATCAGTATGGCACGGAGGGCGTGCGCTTCTGGACGAAGGCAAAAACCATCACCCAGAAATGGCCGGAAGACGTTCAGGGAGCAGACTTTATCATCCCGACAATGCAGTAAACCAGGAAAACCATGGCAGATGTCAACGGGTGAATGTTCCTGCCTTGCGCTGCGCCGATCGGTTCGGATCATGCGGCTTGGTGACGCAACACGAGGAATTTGGTCAGTCCTGAGGCGGAAGAACAAGACGATCAGATTCTACCCGCAACAGACAGGCTTCTGAGACACTGCCAAACGTATAAAATTTCCCGGTATCGCGGCTGCGCGTGCCGACGACGAGAAGATCGGCCGCGGAGGTGCCGGCGCGGCGTCTGGTGTGGAATTCACCAGCGTCATAGGCATAACCGGGGGTCAGGGACCCTTAGGAGCGAGGCTAAATATCTTTACACGTTCTATATTATCATTGTCGGCTTCGCTAAGATTGATGACGATCATCACGCGCTGATAGGCTTGCGGGGTCTGCGTGCGGACGACCAGCAGAGGCGTCGATCCTGCACGGATTATCCGTTCTGCCTTCGTGCCGACAAAGGCGCTGCGGACGGCATCGCGGCGATGGCTGCCGACCACGATCAGGTCGCTGACAGTGTCGTGGGCGGCTTGTGCGATTACCGCATGGGCTTCGCCGGCTTCAACCAGCGTCGTTGTGTCTATGGCATCGTCGCAGGCGTTTTGTGCCAATTCGTTAAGGTGCGGTTCGACTGCCCGGCGCTGGCTTTCGGCGAGCCAACCCGGCACATCGCCATCAATGACATGCAGGAGGTGCAATGCGGCGGCGCGGGCGAGGGCACGGTCTGACCGGTCAGAAAATTCGGTTGCCACAAGGATTGATTTCATGGGGTCGGTCTTCGGGCTGCGATCAGCCTTGACCGTCAGAATAGCCCGAGATCGAAAGCGGATTTGTGCGTTCGATCAAATCACGGTCAGGTGATCGCGCCGATAAATCGCGTCATCCGCGCCCGCGAGGCGCGGGCCGCCTCGATGTTGAGGATATCGAAGGCATGGATCCCGCCGGGGATGATGTCGAGATCGGTGGCGTTACCGGCTGCGTGCCACCGGGCGGCCATGAACAGCGTGTCATCAAGCAGCGGGTCCAGCGTGCCGACGGTAAACAGCGCCGGGGGCAGTCCGGCGAGGTCGGCATAAAGCGGCGAGATATCCGCATCCCGGCGCGCCGCAACAGGATAATATTCCGGTGGCAGAAGGTTGTCGGCAAACCACTGCACAAGCGGGGTATTGATGATCAGGTGGCGCTCGCCCCAATTCGCACAGCTTGGCGTCATCGTGATGTCATAGGCGCCATAGACAAGGTTTGCCGCAGCAAAGGGCTTGAGCCCGTGACGATCACGCAGACGCAGAAGGGTCACCGCAGACAGATGCGCCCCGGCGCTTTCGCCGCCAATGGCGAGCCGGTCTGTGCCAAACAGGTTCGTCGCATGCTCGGCCAGCCAGAGGGCGGCCGTTTCGCAGTCATCGGCGGGTAGGGGCCAGGGGTGTTCCGGGGCCAGACGATAGTCAACACTGACAACCGCAAAGCCGGCGGCCTCGCTGAGCGTGGTCAGCGTCTGGTCCTGC
>CAYSMJ010000262.1:0-3315 GCA_964432075.1 uncultured Caulobacterales bacterium
TCGAGAAAAGTTTTGTCGACCGCAAACCCCTGACCACCTGTTCGCTGACGGATGCCGGGCGCGAAGCGTGGCTGCGTTATATCGACAGGATGCAGCAATTGCTCCGGCCTGAAGCAGCCGAGTAGGAAAAGTGCGCGCCCATCATGGCGGCGATGGGCGGGACCGGCGGCATCGTTCCGAGCAATAGATCACATGCTCCCAGTCGCGCGCCCATTTCTTGCGCCAGGAAAAGGGCCGCCCGCAGACCGGACAGGTTTTTTCCGGTAGCCCGTCTTTTTTTCTGAAGCGCGGCGTGTTGGCTGTCATGGGGGCATTCCGGTTTCAGGCATGCTGGGGCGTGATTCTCTCGCAGGACATGATACGGTACGCCAAACAATGTGTATGCGTTTCAAGCAGCAATCAAACTCTGGAGGAACACAGCCCATGCCGATCCGATCTTGTGCCTCGACAATCATCCGCCTTGTCTGTCTTGGCCTTTTAAGCGTGGCCGGAGGTGCCGTTGGCGAGGAGAACGAGGAGGATGAAGCCCTGTCGCCGGCAGAGGTTTTTCTCTCCCAATATGAGCGCACGGGCGAGACCGTTACCTGCCTTAGCGTGCGGCGGATCAACCGGATCAGACCGCTTGACGACACGCGCATGCTTGTGCAGGTCGGCCCCGGGAAATATTATCTGAACGAAGTCACCCGCGGGTGTGAGCGGGCGCGCCGCACGAGCACGCGGTTGCAATACACGACATCAACGGGCCGGCTTTGTCGCAATGAGATCATTCAGGTGATTGACAATATCAGCGGCATCTTTGTTGGCTCGTGCAGTCTTGGCGATTTTGAACGCCTTGAGAAAAAACCTGAGGCACCCTCTGATTCGTGACACGGATGGTGACGCCAGAGCCTGCCGGGGTACCGGCCACACGGAACCCCGCCGGGCCACCGGCGGGGTTGATCCGCGCCTATGGGTTTGCGCTGATCGCCACCGGCCTCTATGCGGCAGTGTCATTCATACTTGGCCTTGCCGGGGCGGCTTCACTGGGAATGGACGAAGTCAAGATCAGCGTCCTCGCCCAGAGTTTTCAATGGGGCTATCTGCCCGATAATCCGCCTTTGTTCGAGTGGCTGGTTCTTGCCGTACAGCAGGTTACCGGGCCGGGCATAATGAGTTTTGTGCTTGTCAAAACCGGATTGCTGGTCATCACGCTTGGCGGTGTCATTGCAACTTTTTCCGCCTTTGGCCTTGCCCCCGGCGCGGCTGTTCTGGGCGGTTTGTCACTGCTGGCGACCTATCAGTATGGCTGGAACCTGCATCAGGCCTTTACCCATTCGGCGGCCCTTGTGGCTGCAATGGCGGTTTTTGTCTGGCGTGCAATCAGCGTATATCAATCGCCGCGGCGGTGGCGCTATATTGCCCTTGGCGTGGCGCTCGGGCTTGGCATTCTGGCGAAATACAGCTTTCTGATTTTGGTTCTGGCGCTTGCCGTCGGTTTTCTGGCAACCCCGGTCGGGCGCGCGCGTTTGCGCGAACCGGGAACGCTCTGGATGCTTGGAACGGCGTTTGTCATCGCCGGGCCGCATGGCATATGGCTGGCGCTCAATGCTGGAGACGTTGGCGCCCGGATTGCTGATCGCACCGCTTCCGAAGCAGGCTATGCCGCCCGGATCCTTGCCGGCCTGCCGGAGGGCGCCATTGCCATGGCAAGCTTTTTTTTGCCGCTGGGGGGGCTTGCCTTGTGGCTGGGTCATCCTGCCATGCGGGCCATCCGCATGCTGCCGCCATGGCTGCCCCGGGCCGGGCTTGCCGGTGCCCTTCTGGTGCCCGCTGTGATCGTGTTATTCGGGATGGATGGTTTCCAGGAGCGGTATGCGCTGGCCTTTCTTTATCCGATACTCCTTGTACTAATTTTTGGTTTCGTCAAAGCGGGCGGTGAACCCGGTCGCTGGCGCCGGTTTTGCTTCGTGGTTTATATCCTGATTGGCGTGTTCCCGGCGGTCCGGCTTGCCCAGGCGATTTATCCGGGACAACCCTTTTGTACCGATTGCCGGCAATGGGTCGCCTATGGCCCCCTTGGCGACGATCTGGCGGCGCACATGCCTGTTTCAAATCCCGCACGCCGCACCCTGGTCGGATTTGACGATCATACCGCTGGCAATCTTCGCCTCCAGTTGCCAAAGGCCCGGATACGCTCGGCACACCTTCTGTTTTATGCGCCGCCGATCAGTGAGCCCATCGAGGCCTGCCGGTTTGTCTGGTCTGATGATCTCGGCCCGACACCGCCGATTCTGGATCGGTTTGAGCGGCAGGCCATTCGCGAGGTCGTTGCCGAATGGCAGCATCCCTTCCGGCGTTTTGGCTGGCGCAGAACACACTGGCAGCATGTGGACGTCCCGCGTGATCATCCCCTTTTTGACGGATTGTGTCGCGGGCGGGCAACACAAGGGCAGAAAGGGTAACCCGCCCTGGCGTTTAGCGTCCTTGCACCAAACGGCCCGTAACCTTTCGTTCACGAATAACGCCGCAGGATCGCGGAGAGGAATCCGACCTGATCCTTACCGGCGCTTCCGGTGCTCATCTACCGCATGTCCGCTGCACTCCGGTTCCCGAAAACCGCGTTTTCGACAGACGAAACCGATTTTACGGGTAAGACTTTCAGAATTCTCCCCCAATAAAGTATTTGTAAACCTTGATAATAATACAACATAGCGCTAATTTTTACATTAACAAAATTTTAGTTTGAGGGTGGTCAGACTTGGCAGCGTTAACCCGGACTAGCCATATGGGGCAGGGGAGCGGGTGTGTATGAGGGAAGAAAAAAATGTCGGTTGCTTTCGATAAAACGACGCTGGAAACGGCGGCACCGGTTCTGACCGGTGATGAGATGTATCAACGTGGTCTTGATGCTTCACTGGGACTTGGTGCGGACACGATCAATCTGATCGATGCCCATAAATGGTTCAACCTGGCGGCCATGCACGGGTCGGTTGAGGCGCGTCAGTATCGCAAGGATCTGTCGCTCGAAATGACGACGGATCAGATCGCTGAGGCCCAGCGCCGGGCCCGGAAATATCTGGCCGAGAATGGCCGCCGGATGATCGGCTGACGCAGGCGCCTTGCTTGCCAGGTTGATCGGGATCGGGCATGCCCGCCTGATGCAGGCGGCCCGACAGGACTTCAACACGAACGCGCAACCGGTCGCACCGGCCCGGCAGTCGGCAAGTCTTATTGTGATGCGTCAGGCCTCGCCACCGGAGATCCTGCTGGTCGAGCGCAGTGCCAGGCTTGGCTTTGCGGCCCGCGCCAAGGTTTTTCCTGGCGGCAAGCTTGATC
>CAYSMJ010000263.1:0-3295 GCA_964432075.1 uncultured Caulobacterales bacterium
CTGAGGGCGCGCTGGCGCTGGCCCAGGCTGCGATTGCCGTGGATGGCATCGGCCTTGTGACCGGCCGCGTTTAGGCTTTTGACAATCTTGTCGGCGCCGTGCTTGGTCCGTGAAAATACAAGGCCGCTGGTAAATGCCTCGTCCCCGGCAATTTTGATAAGAGCGCTGATTTTCTCGGGTTTGGCCAGAAACAGCATCGACTGTTCGATTTTCGGCTTTGGCTGGGACCTGATTTCGACCCGGACCGGATCATTCAGGAGGGCCTGGGCAAGGCTCGCGATCTCGCGTGGCATGGTCGCCGAGAAAAACAGGTTCTGACGGGTTTTTGGCAGTTTTGCGGTTATCGCGCGGATGGCCGGGATAAAGCCCATATCCAGCATCTGATCGACCTCATCGAGGACCAGATAATCAACCGCATCCAATGACACGGCATTCTGCTTCATCAGGTCCTGAAGCCGGCCGGGAGTTGCAATCAGGATATCGATTCCCCGTTTGATCTGGTTTTTCTGTTTGTTGATCGGCACACCGCCGATCGCGAGGCCAGCCCGAAGCCCGGTGCGTGTGCCATAGGCGATGACCCGGTCGCGGACCTGGCCCGCCAGTTCGCGCGTGGGGGTGAGGATCAAGGCCCGCGGGCTCATGGGCTTTGCCTTGCCCGGGGTTTCAAAGAGCTTATGCAAAAGCGGCAGGGTGAAGGCCGCCGTTTTACCCGATCCGGTCTGGGCAATCCCCAGAAGATCATGGCCGGCAAGAAGAACGGGAATGGCTTCGGCCTGGATCGGTGTGGGAGAAACGTGGCCTTCATGGACGAGCGTGGTGAGAAGTGGCTTGGCGAGGCCAAGATCAGAAAAGGTCGTCATCAAATTCTTTCTGGAAGCGCCACCATCGCCGCCAGCCTTGCTGGGGGACGAAGGACGCAATCCGGGTTCAACAGAGAACCCGCGTGTCTGGGTGCCCGATTTCAAGGGTAATGGCCGGAGGGAGACAAAATGCCGGAATGGCTTCTCCCGCTACACGCAGCCTGCAAAGCACACATGGCGCAGCTTCGGGTTAATAGCAAGTCACCAAAGACGGCGGCGGGCAATCATTGTGTTGCCGCACCCTGGCCGGGATGACTTGACCGCCCCTGCCGGGCTGCTTACCCGCCTCTTCCATGACCAGTTTTGACAGTGACCTTCGGCTTGGCGATCTTGCTGGAAATTATGACGCGCTCCTGTGCGACGCATGGGGAGTGATCCATAATGGGCAGGCGCTTTTTGACGGGGCGGAAGACGCGCTGTGCCGTTTTCGCCGTGACCGCGGACCTGTAATCATCCTGACCAATGCCCCGCGCCCCTCGGGCGTAATCCCGCGCCAGCTTGATCGGCTTGGCCTTTCGCGGGACGCCTATGACGGCGTTGTCACCTCCGGCGATGCAACCCGGGCAGAAATCGCAAAACGGGCTGACCAGCCAATTTACCGGATCGGTCCGGATAAGGATGATGAACTTTATCGCGGGCTTGATATCGAGATGGCACCGCTTGAGGCGGCGGGGGCGATTGTCTGTACCGGTCTGTTCGACGATACGACAGAAACCCCCGAGGACTACCGCTCGATGCTTGTTGAGGCGGCAGACCGTAATCTCGACATGGTCTGTGCCAATCCCGATATTCGCGTGCGCTGGGGCGATCGGCTGATCTACTGCGCCGGGGCGCTGGCCGCGCTTTACGAAACGCTGGGCGGGCGGGTTATTCATGCGGGCAAGCCCCACACACCGATCTATGCGCTCAGCCGTGAAATGCTGGATCAGATCAGGCCGAACGGTGCAGCCCGCATCCTCGCCATTGGGGATGGTTTGCAGACCGACATTCTGGGAGCAAACCAGCAGAATATCGACGTCGTTTATGTTTATGGGGCAGGGGGAATTCACGATGGCGAGACTGATGCGTCAGCCCTGGCCAATGCCCTTGATGGGGCGGGTGTCCATGCCCTTGGCGCCATGGAGCGGTTGCGATGGTCGTAGCGGCGATTGGCAATTTTGACGGGGTGCATCGCGGTCACCGTGCGCTGATCGGTGAAACCTGGCGTCTGGCCCAAAAGCTTTGTGCGCCGACCGGGGTGGTTTTGTTTGAGCCGCATCCGCGCCGCTATTTCCGGCCCGATGACCCGCCCTTTCTGATTACAACACCAACAGAGCGTGATGGGCTTTTGCGTGACGCCGGGGTGAGCCGGATCATGCCGCTGACTTTCGATGCGGCGATGGTGGCCATGGACCCAAGAGATTTTGTCCGCGACATTCTGGCAGGAGAGCTTGCCCTGTCCGGCGTTCTTACCGGGGCGGATTTTCGCTTTGGCCGCGCCCGCAGCGGCGATGCCGATCTGTTGTGCCGCGCCGGGCGTCCTCTCGGGATAACGGTGGAAATCGTCGATCTGTTGAAACCGGCATCAGCGCTTGATGGCGGAAAAATCGGCTCAACCCGGATCCGCGAGGCGATCTCCAAAGGGGATATGCCGCTTGCAACCCGGATGCTTGGGCATCCCTGGTTTGTGCGCGAGACGGTTCAGCCGGGCCAGCAGCTCGGCCGCACGCTGGGCTTTCCCACGGCCAATCTTGTTCTTGGGCCCCGAATAGAGCCCGCCCACGGGGTCTATGCGGTGACGGCCCTGCATGACGGCACGATCTGGCCGGCCATTGCCAATTTTGGGCGCCGCCCGACTGTCGGCGAGGGTCCGCCCTGGCTTGAAGTGCATCTGTTTGATTTTTCAGGCGATCTTTACGGGGCAACGCTGGAGGTCGCATTTCACGGATTTATCCGGCCCGAGGAACGCTTTGACGGGCTTGAGGCGCTCAAGGCCCAGATCGCAAAGGACTGCGAAACGGCGCGGCAGATGCTGGCCGCAGCCGATGTTTTGGGTGCAGGGCGCGGCCCAGGCGCGTCTTAAATACGCCACAAAAATCCCTATTCTATCCTTGTCCGGGGGGCTTAAAAACCGGGTGCGTATGGCACAATATATGCGCAAGCCGGTCTGTTTGTGGAGGTTTTCATGATCCGCACTGCCAAACCCTGGCTGCCCCTCAGCGCGAGCCTTGTCGTTGCTGCTGCAATGACGCAAGGCCCGGCCTATGCCGGTCTTGTCACGTCGTCGGTGTTGGCCCCGTCCGCTGTTCAGGTCGGTGCAGGTCTTGCCATTGGTCCAGAGCTTTTGGCTGTCTCGGCTGTAGCCGCAGATCGCGGCAATGCCCGTCTCGGCAATGCCCGTCTCGGCAATGCCCGTCTCGGCAATGAACGTCGCGGCTACCGCGGAAGGGCCTATC
>CAYSMJ010000264.1:0-3257 GCA_964432075.1 uncultured Caulobacterales bacterium
AGCAACTGACTTTTAATCAGTAGGTCGAAGGTTCGAATCCTTCTGGGCTCACCAAAAAAATCATTCCCGTACAGGACAAATAGGTTACTGTTTATTCCAAAGACATAGGTAACACATTTGTGCCGAATGGGTCAGCGATGAGCTCGAGTCTGCAGTCATCTTCGTCAAAATATCCCAGATCATAAGCCATGAAGCTGGCGAGCCAGAGTTTGTCGTCGACCTGTTTGATGGCGACATTCTGGCCTGCGGATACGAGCGATAGGTTCCCCTTTTTTTGTTTGATACGGATGCGCCCGCGGTCATTCTTTCCTATCCGCCGATGGCAGCCTCCGCGATCAGCCCGATTGGTGATCCGATGTTCATGTTCTGAGAACCCCAGGACGAAATGGATCAGACAAGAGGCTCGGACGAAGCGCGCGCGAGACGTTCCTGGTTGAGCAGATCGCTACTGACTATTGCAGCAGATAGTCGGATTTGCGTGCAACAAAAATAGTACTGCCATTGAGACCCGCCCGTTCGCTTTCCGGGATGTTTGCTCTGTCAAGGATCGGCTTATCAAAATAGTCGTACAGGGAATAGTTTTTGTTGATCCGGATGATTTGTCCGAGATGGCGATCAATATCGTTGCGCGCAAATCGGCGTAGATGGTCGAACTGACCAAATCGCGCAGTCGCATCCTCGTCGCTGAGGGGCGCAAAGTCCTCACTGTAATGACCAGGTAAAATTGGTACACAGAATAAATGCAGACCGTCTGGTTTCAGGGCCCGGCTCAAATGGAACAAAACATAGGCAACCGAACAGGGAATATGTTCGAGAACGTGACTGTGAATGACAACATCGTAATAGTCGGACGGTAGTTTTGCGCAGTCGGTGGTGGCATCGAATGTGCGAACGTCCGAATGCGGATAGCGGGCAGGGTCAAGATCGACCGCATCATAATGGGTGGGGTTCTTTGCCTTCAGAAAGGTTGCCAGACCCTTTTCCGGTGCCATATGGAATATTTTGGCGTCTGCACCCGGCATGTTGAAATGATCGAGCAGGAGCGCAAGCGCTCGCGTGCGCTCCAGCGACTCACACTGGGCACACCGAACATTCTTGCGCTGATTCATATCCAACCATTCGGTGCAACCGCACAGGTTACATTGCATGACTTTGCTCCTAACTCCCGCGTGGAAAAGCGGTGGCGACCCAGTAGGCGTGATAGGTTGCGATGGCGCCCTCAATGTTGATGAGCCACACACCATCCTTTGTCAGCGGCGGTTGGGCCGCAGAAACAGGGTTGTGGGCCGACAGGATGAGGGTCGGGCAGTTCTGGTTCATCTCCCCAAGACTCTTTATCATTTGTGTGCGTGGCTTTTCTATCGGCTGAAAAAAAAATCGCCGGCTAACCCGGATTGCCGGAAACCACGATAATAGACCCCGGATTTCCGAGCATTAGGGACAAAATCCACGTTGGTTATTATCAGCGAACCCTTGTGGTAACAGAAAAAGCTGTCGCGAAATCGAGTGTTTTGAAACTACCATTCTGCCAGACCGTGCGCCAGCAAAAAAGCCCGTCTCGCCAGCAATGACTGTGTGTTCCTGAATAGGGCTGATGATCCGGAGTTGATAATCTGAGAACGCCAGAACGAAGCGCGTTACTTTGCACAAGAAGGTTCGCCCGTTTATCGATCCGCCTGGATCGACGGCCCTGAGGCGTCACGCTTCGGGCCGCCCGGATACCACTTCCCAAAAAGCGCGCCGTCATTGGACGATTGCGACCTGCGAGGGGTCGGCGAGGCCTTTGTCGGTGCCCATTACCTGATCCCAGAACCGGAAATACAATCCGTAATTGGCGTGATAGTCCCGGTGATGAACATTATGGTGGCTGGCAGAAATGAAGAATTTTCCCACCGCCCCATCGGTCCAGCTTTCTGGTAATATTTCCCAACCGGCATGATTGACAACGCTGCACAGCGTCATGAAGACAAGCATAAACAAGACGGCACCCGCGTGGATCGGGATAAAGAACGTGCACAGAGGTAACAGCCAGGCTGAGAGTGCCGCCTCCAATGGGTGAAAAGAGAACGCGGCCCACGGTGTCGGCTGACGTGAACGATGGTGGGTCAAATGGGTTTGCTTGAACAAGACCGGATGGTGCATCGCCCTGTGCGTCCAGTAAAAATAGGTGTCGTGCACGAAAAGATAGATGGCCAGACTTACCGGGACGTATAGCCATCCCACCAGGCTGTTGATGTCGGTATAAATCACTGTGCCACCCGCCTTGAAGGCTTCAAGAATGATGGCGCCGGGGATCGCGTAAATCACCGAGGATGCCAGTGACATCCGGATTTCATGGGCGATGATTCGCCGTTCGGGTCGACGTTCGGCGAGTCGGCGCGCGCGAACACGCTCTTCCGGGCGTCCCCACAACAGAAAATGGAACAGCCCAGCGACCAGAAAATAGCGCAGCCAGATGATGGCCGTCAGGGCTATAAAGGTTTGCACAATAGCCGGCGCATTCAAAAAACTCAGGTTTTCCGCCATTTTTCCAGATTTCCCTCCGATACGGCACCAGGATCATCTGGGAGCCTGCGGCACCGTGTGGGCCTGTTCGTCACCCTTGTTGTCGTGTATGTTTAATGTTGAAGGGTAAAGAAAAGAAGGGGCATTGTGGCCGCAGGTCCGGATCATATCGATATTGCCATTGCGGGCGGTGGGTTGGCAGGTTCATTGATCGCCTGGCGACTGAAAACCTTGCGGCCGGAGCTGAGCCTTCGCATTTTCGAGCGGGGCAAGGCCCTCGGCGGTGATCATACCTGGTCTTTCCACCAGACTGATCTTCCGTCGGCCACACAAGCGTGGCTTGACCCGCTAATCGTTCACCGCTGGGACGGCCAGACTGTCAGGTTTCCAAACTACACGCGGACTTTGAACACGGGATACAGAACCGTGACGTCTGACCGGCTTTCGCACGTCCTGACGCCGGTTCTCTTTGAATCAATTATCACCGGGGCAGAGATTTCCGAGCTGAAACCAAATGCGGTAACCCTTGCCGATGGCCGCGCGTTTCGTGCCGGGGCGGTCATTGATTGCCGCGGCCAGCGCCAGAGCGAAAGCCTGACGATCGGCTTCCAGAAATTTGTCGGTCAGGAGGTTTGCCTCAAACAACCCCATGGCTTGACACAGCCGATCATCATGGATGCGACCGTGCCGCAGGAGGACGGCTATCGTTTTGTCTATGTCCTGCCAACGGGATCGCACGAAGCGCTGATTGA
>CAYSMJ010000265.1:0-3226 GCA_964432075.1 uncultured Caulobacterales bacterium
AGAGTTCGTTATACGTTGAACGGTACGGACTCAAATGTCTGGGTCGATCCACTAGCCTCTTGTTGTGCCGCATTTTCTTTACGAAAACCGGTTCCCACTTCGCGTGAAAATACGCTTGAATTTTTATAATATCAGGGTCAAAACTGACAAAGGACCGCCCAGGGATGCGGCCCTCTCTTTTGAGATTTATTGTTCAAGAAATTACACCGGCGGGTGGCCACGTCGGGCGCGCGCAAGCATGGCGACGACAAACAGGACCAGAAAGATAAAGAACAGGATCTGCGAAAGACGCGCAGCGCCTGACGCAATTAAGCCAAAACCGAAAACTCAGACAAGTCTTGCGATTTCAACAAATGTCAGTACCCATCCGGGCATAGAGACCTCGGGCATGCTACTCCGTCTTGTGGTGGCACAGGGAAAACAACCTCCTCGATTGTTGGTTTCCCGATATCCGCGTCCATGCGGTAGGCGAGCACCGAAAGCGCAGAAAACGCCTTTTGCAAACGGGGGCCGTAGATTTTTTCGGTGTGACCCATTTTCCGGTGAGCCTCCAAGGCAAATTTGGGGCTTGCAATGGTGCCGCTGAGGCCGTATTCCCTCGCATCCTCGAATGATGGTCATGAGCGCCGGATAATGTCCGGTCGATGCGGGATTGGCCCGCCAGCCCATGAGCCAAAGGCCCCGGCCGGCCTCCTCCGACACCGGCTCCGGTCTCCATCGTCACAGTGAAGGAGATGGCAGTCATGCCACTATATGAACATGTTTTCATCGCCCGGCAGGATATTTCCCCTGCTCAGATGGAAGGTCTGACGGAAAGCCTTTCTCAGATCGTCAGGGATAATGGCGGAGAGATCACCAAGTCTGAATATTGGGGTTTGCGCAATCTCCAGTACAAGATCCGGAAGAACCGAAAGGGCCACTATGGCCTGTTCAACATTGATGCCGCGGCCGATACGCTCAAGGAGCTGGAGCGTCAGGAACGGCTCAATGACGATGTTTTACGCTCGCTGACGATCCGGGTCGAGGAACATAATGCCGAGCCCTCGCCGATTATGTCACGCCGGGATCGCCGCGATGATCGCGGACCGCGCCGCGACCGCTAACCCCACGAGGAATTTCACATCATGGCAAAACCATTTTTCCGTCGGCGCAAAACCTGCCCTTTTTTAGGCGAAAACGCCCCGACTATCGACTATAAGGATCCTAAACTGCTGCAGCGCTACATCTCGGAGCGCGGCAAGATCGTACCGGCCCGGATTTCTGCAGTGTCTCACAAAAAACAGCGGGAGCTTGCCCGCGCCATCAAACGGGCGCGGTTTCTTGCACTCCTGCCCTATGTCGGAGAGTAAGAGACATGGACCTCATTCTTTTGGAACGCGTGGAAAGTCTCGGGCAGATGGGCGATATCGTCACTGTAAAACCCGGCTATGCCCGCAATTTTCTTCTGCCGATGAAAAAAGCGCTGCGCGCGAACGAAGCCAACAAGGAAGTTTTTGAAGCCCAGCGCGTTGAGCTTGAGGCCCGCAATCTCGAGCGCAAAAAAGAAGCCGCCGCCCTTGCCGAGAAAATCGACGGGCGCGGCTTTGTGGTCATCCGCCAGGCCTCGGAGATGGGACTGCTTTACGGCTCCGTGTCGACCCGCGATATCGCCGAAACAGCGTCGGTTGACGGGCTGAAGATTGAGCGCAACCAGGTTCGTCTCGACAAACCGATCAAAACTCTCGGACTTTTCCCCGTGCGGGTCCGATTGCATCCCGAGGTTGATGCCTCGATAGAGATCAATATTGCCCGTACGCAGGAAGAAGCCGAACGGCAGGCCGCCGGCGAGAACATTCTGGCGCGTGAAGATGACCAGCCCGAGGCCGATGACGATCAGGCGGAATTCTTCGACCCGCAAACCCAGACCGCAGTCGCGGACGGGAACGAGGCCGGCAGCGACACGGCTCAGGAAGCCGCCGGCGAGGACGAAACAGCCGACACTGCCTGAGCGCAGTTTACCCCGATAACAATGCCAGCGCGCCACCCATCAAGTGGCGCGTTTTCTTTGTACAGACGAAATTACCAGCCAATTCGCGGCCTCAAGTTTCCCCCAAGACACGAAAACCTGTTGTCCACGCCGGTCCAGCGTGTATTTTCATGCTATGGCAGACGGACACATTTCCCACCCCGGGTCAAACCCCGACAGATCACCAGATAATGGCGGACAGAATGCGGGTAACACAAAAACCAATGGCAACGAGCAGAAACTCCCTATCAATCTTGAGGCGGAGCAGGCGATTCTGGGTGCGATCCTTTATGATAATGAAGTCTATGTCCGTGTTTCGAGCTTTCTGAAACCGGATCATTTTTATGATCCCGTCCACGCTCTGATTTATGATGCCTGCGGCCAAATGCTTGACCGGTCGCGCACAGCGTCACCGCTTCTTGTTGACAGTTTTCTCAGTGAGCAGCCCGGTTATGCAGAGGTTGGAGGGCGGAGCTATCTGGAGCGGATGGCTGCAAGCCTGCCGTCTATCGCCAGCGCCCATGATTATGCGCGTATCGTGTTTGATACCTCCGTCTGCCGGGGTCTGATCCGCATCGGGAATGGCATGGCTGACCGGGCACGTCGCCAATCACTGGATGATAGCCCTGCCGGCCAGCTTGATGACGCTGAACAGGAACTCTACGCACTTGCCGAAACGGAGAAGTTTGGCGGTGGCTTTAGAACCTTCCATAGCGCCATTAGCGAAGCCATTGAACTGGCCGATGCCGCCGTCAAACGCGATGGCAAGATGGCCGGTGTCGCCACCAAACTTATTGATCTTGATAAAAAGCTGGGCGGGCTTCACCCTTCCGATCTGATTATCCTGGCGGCGCGGCCCTCAATGGGGAAGACGGCGCTGGCCGCCAATATCGGGATCAACGCCGCAAAACAACACCGGGTCGAAAGACAGGAAGATGGGTCCTTCAAAACCGTTGACGGCGCAATCGTGGGCTTTTTCTCGCTTGAAATGGCGGCAGAACAAATCGCAACCCGGATTATTTCCGAATTTTCGCGCGTGCCTTCCGAGCGTATCCGCCGCGGCGATGTGGACCCGGAGGAATTCGAACGGGTCTATCATGCCGCAAAGGAACTGGAAGGCCTGCCCTTCTATATCGACGATACAGGCGGGATCTCCATCGCCCAGGTTGCTGCACGCGCCCGTCGGCTCAAACGTCAGCACGGGCTCGACCTTCTAATTAT
>CAYSMJ010000266.1:0-3223 GCA_964432075.1 uncultured Caulobacterales bacterium
AGAACAATCTCCTGATCCGATGCAACATCAGGGGCAACAAAGAAGGCGTCCTCAATCGTCGGGTCGCTGATCTGAATGAAGGGCCCCGATATCTTCGACCAACTAAAGGTAAGCATATCATTGGTGTCGGGATCAGTTACCGTGGCTGCGAGTTCAACGGTATTGTCTTCAGCAATTACCCGGTCCACACCCGCATCAACACTGGGCGCAGTATTGGTAACTGGCGGCGGCGGCATGGTATCCGGAGGCATATCATCATCCTCAGAACACGCTGCCAAAGTAAGCCCAAGAACCGAAACGGCGGACAAAAATCCGGATTTGAATTTCATGGCATATTCTCCACTTTTCATTGCATACTCTTTTCTGTAAAGGTCGTTACCCGGCACGATGGGCCACTGGACCTGGCGCAACATATTAAGATGTCCGCCAGTCCCGGTGCATCAGGATCCCGGAAATTCCAGTGTTTGTTTAATGAATACGTCGTGTTCTGTCGGGCAGGGCCGCATCTCCTCGACGATATCCGGTTCCCAGACTGCTTGTTTCGACGAATCCAAGGTTTAACGGGTCACGAGAACGCTTGTTTCGGGGTTTAGATCATTATTAGGATCGACGACGAAGCCCTCCGGGAAGGTCACGGCCAGCGGCCTGCCGCGCTCGGACAAGCATAATTCGTGATTATTATCGCCATCGCCGAGATCGCCAAAAGCGAAAGGCGTGACGGTTGTCACCGTTCCGTTCGGACGACGCAGCGTCACCGCATATTGAACCAATTCCTCATTGCCCACTTCGGTGCGGTCGGGACGGACAATACCGCCGTTCCATGTCACGCGGACAATCTGAACGAGACCATCCTCTAGACACGGACTTCCGCCGCCAAAGGGTAGAGCTGTCGCCGGCACATCAAGGTCCCACTGGCGACGCGGAACGATCTGCGCGAGAACCATGGTCGGCCCAGCTTCAAGCTCAGTGACGTCAACAGTGGCGCCGTTAAAGTTTGTCCTGAAGTTTTTTGACCAGACATCACCGACAATTTCCACCTTGCTTGGCTGGTCCGAAGGGTCGCCGAATTGGCCGGCAAGGAGTACAGTCCTGCGCTCGCCAGGATCGTCCGCCGGACCGAATGTCAGGCAGTCCACAGGCCGCTCTACCCCGGTTTCATTCGTGATCCGAAAATTGTCCGGATGGGGCAGGAACGCCAGCTCTTCCGAGAACACAACGGGCATGCCGTCATTACCGGCCGCGCCGGGACACACAATGAGATTCGATTGTGGGGGAAAAGCGTCGACAGCGCCATAAAACGACGACAGGAGCACACCTTGCTGTTGTCGTTTCGGAAACCGATCAGCATCAACCTCAGCGGACCCGGCGACGGCAATGCCACTCATCATGGTCAGAACAGATGCCGAAAAGAACCTCAAGACACTCATGGTCGATCCTTCGCACTTTTATTGTTACACAGATGCACTGGCAGTGATTGCAGCGGGTCCAGTGACGGACCCGCTTTTCGCAAATTTGCGTTTACCGCCCCTGAATTTGTTCACGCATCGCTGCTTTTTGCTCTTCCTTTATTTTTTCGTATTCCGCCATCTGAACATCAGAAAGGATTGCGCTGAGTTTCGTTGTCGTGGCTTCGGAGACCTTGTTCAATTCGCCGCGCATGCTGCGCAACTGGCGGCGCGACATGTCGGGTTTATTTCCGTCTTTGAACCCATAACTTTCCAGGACAGCCTGGCGTTTCAGGGCGCTTTCGCGCAAGATTGCCTCTACTTCAGGTTTCTGCTCCTCCGTCACATTCAGGCGTTCAGCCGTCTTTTTGAGGCGCTGCTCGATTTCTTCGGCTGCCGCAGCGCGATCGATATTTCCCGACTGGGCTGATACTGGCAGGGCAACAAGGGCGGCAGCGACAAACAGGGCGGGCACAAAATTCTTGATCATCATGTTTCCTTTTAGAAAAATAACCGGCACGCTATTTAGACGTCGCATCAACGCTCGACATTCCAAAAACTCTGAATATTTCTTTGTAGGTTGAATAAAAGCGAACTCAGGACCCTATGAAAGAAACCGCCGAACGATCTGTCATTTTAGCTGACCCGATCAAGGTGCAGCGCCTTCAGGCGGCCTTGAAAGAGGCCCAGGACACGGTTCGTTCTTACGACACCAAAGCGCAGATTGTCGGTGTCGGTTACATCTTTGTGTTCAACATCATCCAGAGCTTCGCCCGGGCGGCGACGAAAGCAGGCGATGTCGTGCAGATTGACTCGTTCAGGTTACTCGTCGTCTGGGTGCTCGTCTTCGTGCCGCTCGTGATGTTCGCCAGGGTCCTGTATCCTTCGCGCGGGTCTATTGGGTCAACTGAAAAGCACGTCCTGTACGCGCCCGATGCACGCGAAATAACGGTTGCTCAATTCAAGGCCGATGTTGCGGCTTGCGACTGGTTCGATGAAATCGCGGCTGAGATTATCAAGGTTTCGCGATTGCGCGATCTGAAGCGAAGTGCGTTTATCGCGGCCCTGTGGACGGCGGCCGTTTCCTACGGCATTTTCTTCCTCTTCGCGGTGGCGCGAAACCTTGCGGTGGCGGCAGGCTGACAGATTGTCGGAAAACCCATCCTGAGATGTGACATTTTGTTCCCCGCAGACGTCGCACACCAACGGCCACGCGACTTAACCCATCAGGATCCATCGGGCCGTTGGGTGAATGCCGTGCTGCGCTGAGACTGACTCCTTACAAAGCAACAAGGGTGCAAAAAAACGGATGGCCTGCCCGCAGCAAAGCGAGGACTGCATGGGCGGAAACCCATGCAGGTTTGTATAAACCGCACGGATCGCTGCCTGCTGGCAAAATAAATTCAACGCTGCGGGAATGGATGCGAGGATACCATCGTCAAATATACGTTGTCGATGCTTGCTGCGCTTGGCGTTTGCCCGTTCCTGACAGTACAATTCCGCTACGGATAAAATTCAGTTTGCAAGTGTTTGAAAAAACTTTCAAATTTTTTTGAAAAGCGAGGTTTATCGTGAAATCTATCGTTTATCGACTAGGTGTAGCGCTGATGATTACGGGCCTGTTTGCCGGACCAGGGTCAATGATTTCGTCTTTGACGTCCGATGCCGCGGCGCAGGAATGTCGGCCAGCAAATCCTAGAAATCCCGCCAATCCACGCGGCCCCCGAGATCCACGCTGCCCCCGAGATCCACGCGGCGTTGCCGACCCGCGTGGTGTA
>CAYSMJ010000267.1:0-3206 GCA_964432075.1 uncultured Caulobacterales bacterium
CGCCGCAAAGCCGATGGGCAGAGCAATGAAGGAACCCAGTGGGGCGAGCGTTCTCCGCTTTTGAGTTTCTCCAATACCGACATGGCTTTTTCCGGTGATACGCTGGTGGCAGGCAATTATCACGGCTTCAATATTTACAAGTTGAAAGACGATGGCAAGCCGGAGCTTTTCAGCTCAGTCGTGTGTCCGGGCGGGCAGGGCGATGTTTCGATTGTTGGTGATCTGCTGATCATGTCCGTGGAACAGACCCGTGGCCGGATCGATTGCGGGCTTGAAGGCGTCAGCGAAGATGTGAGCGAGGAACGGTTCCGGGGGTTGCGCATTTTTGATATCTCCGATCTCGCGCGCCCACGTCAGGTCGGCCAGGTACAGACCTGCCGTGGTTCCCATACCCATTCCGTTGTCTCCGGTGATGGCAAGGCCGGCAAGGTCATCGTCTATAATTCGGGCACATCCTCCGTACGCGACGAGGAGGAAATGGAAGGCTGTATCGGTAATGTACCGGGCGATGAGCGCACTGCCCTGTTCCGGATCGATGTGATTGAAATCCCGGTCGAGGACCCGTCCAAAGCGCGGATCGTCACAAGCCCCACTGTCTTTGCCGATCCGGAAGCCGGCACCATTGCCGGGCTCTGGCAGGGTGGTGACCATGGCGAGGGGACGCAGGACACGCGCCGTACCGACCAGTGCCATGACATTACGGTGTTCCCGGAGAAAAATCTGGCTGCGGGGGCGTGTTCCGGCAATGGGATCATCTTTGATATTTCTGATCCGGTCAATCCGAAGCGTCTTGATGCGGTGACCGATACCGGCTTTGCCTATTGGCACTCGGCGACTTTCAACAATGATGGAACCAAAGTTCTGTTTACGGATGAGTGGGGTGGCGGTTCGCGCCCGCGCTGCCGCGCTGGTGACCCGCAGGATTGGGGCGCAGATGCGATCTATGACATTGTCGACGGAAAGCTTGAGTTCCGCAGCTATTACAAGATCGCCGCCCCGCAATCGGATCAGGAAAACTGCGTTGCCCATAATGGCGCCATCATCCCCGTGCCGGGCCGTGATCTTTTTGTTCAGGCCTGGTATCAGGGCGGGCTTTCTGTGATCGATTTCACCGACAGCGAGAATCCTGTCGAGATCGCCTATTTTGACCGGGGGCCAATCCATGAAGAGCGAATGGTGCTTGGCGGTTACTGGTCGACTTACTGGTATAATGGCCGGATTTACGGCACGGAAATTGTTCGCGGGCTCGATGTCTTCGCGCTTGAACCCAGTGAATTTCTGACGGAAACCGAAATCAAAGCCGCCTCGATGGCCGATTATGCGGGCATTTTTAATCCGCAACAGCAGTTTCCGGTGGCCTGGCCGGCAGACTCGGTGATCGCCCATACCTATCTCGACCAGATGGAGCGTGACGGAGCCATGTCAGTTGAAGAAATTGCTGAAATGCGCAGTATCCTGAGTGATGTTGAAGCGGCAATGGCGACGGGTGAAAAGAGCCCTGCCACGGCAAATAGGCTGAAAACCGCGGCAAAGGGATTAACAGCCGGTAAAGACATGTCAGACCGGCGTGTGGCTGCACTGGGGGAAACCCTGGCGGCGCTTGCGGCGAACCTCTGACCGCCTGAAAGGACTGCCGGTTGGTCACCTATCTGCGCAACCGGCGGCCCCTTCTTCTTTGACGCGAATCCTGACTGTATTAACAGTCTCTAAATGGCTATGTGACACGAGAAGCGCGGGCGGCGGCCGGCTCGCCCGACGGAGAGGAACCCTTATCCATGGCATTCTGGATTTTTATCGGCATTATCGTGCTTCTGGTCCTGCTGGTGATCGGAACGTATAACCGGATTGTTGCGCTCAACCAGCGCTGTGACCAGGCCTTTGCCGACGTCGACGTGCAGCTGCGTCAGCGCCATGATCTTGTGCCCAATCTCGTTCAGACCGTGAAAGGCTACGCCGCCCATGAACGTGAAACGCTTGATGCGGTGATCAAGGCCCGCCAGCAGGCTGTTCAGGCAAACGGCCCGCAAGCCCAGGGGCAGGCGGAAGGCATGCTGGGCGCCGCGCTTGGCCGGTTGTTTGCGCTTGCTGAGGCCTATCCGGATCTCAAGGCCAATACCAATTTCCTCGAACTGCAACGCGAGCTTTCCGATATCGAAAACAAGATTGCAGCCGCAAGGCGGTTTTTTAATAGTGCCATTCAGGAATACAACACGATGATCCAGCAGATCCCGGGCAATTTCATTGCGCCCATGGGGAATTTCACCCAGCGCGACTTCTTTGAAATTCCTGAGGATATGCGCCCGGAACTCGAGATTGCTCCGCAGGTTGATTTTGGCGCTGTAGGTGCCCCGGCAACGCCGGCATCAACCGCATCCTGACAAAAAGGACTGGGCCCGGTGGGCGCGTACGGCCTGCAAAGCCATATCTGGAACAATAATCTGAAATCGGTGATTCTGCTTGCGGGATTTCCGTTTTTGCTTGTTATTTTCCTGTATGGGCTGTGCGTCGGCTATGTTGGCCTGGCTGAGCCCGTGGACAGCATTGAGGCGGGGCTTCGCCGGGCACTTGTGGTCCTCAGCGAGACCTGGCCACTGGCTGTCATTGTTGCGCTGGTCTGGTTTGTCATCGCCTGGGCAAGCCACGGGTTTATCATTCGCAAGGCCACGGGCGCGCAGAGCCTTACCCGCAGGCAAGCGCCGGAGATTTATAATCTTCTGGAAAATCTGTGCATCAGCCGTGGGCTGCCCGTGCCAAAACTGCAGGTTATCGATAGCCCGGCGCTCAATGCCTTTGCCAGCGGGATCGACAAGGCCAGCTACACCGTTACGCTCACCCGTGGCCTCATTGACAGGCTGGAGCGTGACGAACTGGAAGCTGTCATCGCCCATGAACTGACCCATATTCGCAACCGCGATGTCCGCCTCCTGATCATTTCGACGATCTTTGTCGGGATCATCTCCTTTGTGGGTGAGCTTTTGTTTCGCGGTCTGTTTCGAACCGGTGTCCGGATTGGCGGGCATACCCGCTCGCGCAATGGCGACAGCCGCGGCGGGGGGGCCCTGATCATCATCGCGATTGCGCTGATCGCAATTGCTTATGCCCTCGGGATCGCGTTGCGCTTTGCCCTGTCGCGAAAACGCGAATTCCTCGCCGACGCCGGCGCGGTAGACCTGACCCGCAACCCGGATGCCATGATCAGTGCCCTG
>CAYSMJ010000268.1:0-3195 GCA_964432075.1 uncultured Caulobacterales bacterium
CTGACAGCAACCGAAATCCGCCACGCCACGCCCGGCGAAAGCAGCATCGCGAGCCCGGACCGACCGGCCACTGACGACCTGCCCGAGGCCCTTCGCGACGGCATTGACGCCATCCCCGATGCGTTCTGCCTGTGGGACCGTGATAACCGGCTGGCCGGCTGGAACCGTCGTTTCGAGCAGCTTTTCAGAATTGATTCCGGAACCCTCAAAACCGGCCTTGTGCCGGGCGCCATCGCCGAAACCCTGATCACCGGGCGTGAAACCTTCAACCGGCATTTTGTTCCCGATAGCGATCATGATAGCGGCGCGCATGACGCTGCAACAAAGGAGGTCGGCCTGCCGGGCGATAAATGGATTCAGGTAAGCCGGAAGACGACCGACAAGGGCCGGGTTCTGGTTGTCGCCTCCAACATCACCGAGCTCAAACGCCGTACCCGCGAACACCAGCGCCGCGAACGCCAGCTTGAACGCACCGTCGCTGATCTTGAACAGTCCCGCCGCGCCCTGTCCGAGACAAGTCGGAATTACGCCTTTGAAAAACAGCGTGCGGAAGAAGCCAGTCAGTCCAAATCCGAGTTTCTTGCCAATATGAGCCACGAACTCCGTACTCCGCTTAATGCCATCAATGGGTTCTCCGAAGTGATGCAGTCAGAACTTTATGGCCCGCTCGGCAATGGAAAATATCGCGAATATATTGACGATATTCATGCCAGTGGTCGGCATCTTCTGGAGCTGATCGACGATATCCTCGATATGTCACGGATCGAGGCCGGCAAGATGCATCTGGAGCCCCAGCGCATCGAACTTGACCGTGTCCTGAAGGAAAGCATGCGACTTGTTGCGCGCCGGGCGGAAGATGCCCATATCTCCTTCTCAGCCCAGACCGCCAATGCCCCGCCGGTCTTCGCCGATGCCCGTGCAGCCAAACAGGTCATTCTCAATCTGCTGGCCAATGGCATCAAATTTACCGAACCCGGCGGATCGGTCACCCTGTCGGCCCAGGCCGACCTTGATTGCGTCAGCGTGCTGGTGATCGACACGGGCAGCGGAATCGACAAGGATCGGCTTGAGCGGCTTGGGGCGCCGTTTGAAATGGGGGGGCACAGCCATTATTCGCGCTCGCGGCACGGATCCGGCCTTGGTCTTGCCCTGTCAAAATCGCTCATGGAACTGCAGGGCGGGCTCCTTGCGCTGGCGAGCCAGCCCGGTCGCGGCACCATCGCCGCGACAGCGCGCCGGTCCGCATCCCTCAAGCCATCCGCGATGAGGCTCACCTGTTGACCAGTCAAAGCCGCCGCGTCGCCGGGCATCCGCCCGAGGCCGGGACTGAGGCAATAAAGTCCCCAGACACAGGGGCAGCGACGGACGAAGAAGACGACAATCATCAGTGCGCAGCGGAGTAAACCCCGCCCGATCAGCCGCGCCCGGTCAATTGCGAGACGGAGTTTCGGTGACAAATACCTTGCCCGATACGGCCCCGACGGCCCCCACCACGCGCTATATCGGGCTGGATATCTTGCGCGGGGTTGCCGTGCTCGCCATCTTTGTTGTGAACATCAAGGCCATGGGTGCCTTGTTCCCCTATTATACAAATGCAAGCCTCTGGCCAGGTCCCCACGATATGACCATCGCCATGGCCCAGGCCTTTGCGATCGACGATAAATGGCGCACGATTTTTACCGCGCTGTTTGGCGCCGGTCTTGTTCTGTTTACGGAGAACGCTGTCGCCAAGGGCCGCGACGCCCATCGCCTTATGACCCGGCGGCTGCTATTCCTACTTCTTTTCGGTCTTGTTCACCTCCTGATGATCTGGGTCGGCGATATCCTTACAATCTATGCGCTGGCAGGTTTCGTTGCCATGCGTTTTGTCAGTTTTGAAACCACCCGGCTCTGGCGCTGGGCGGCCATCCTGTTTGCCCTCTCAGTCGTCTGGATTCTCACCTTCGATTTTCTGACCGCGCTTGATCCATTCGTCCGTACTCAACTCAAGCAAACGGTCTGGGAGATACCGGCAGACCAGGTGAGCGATGCCATGGCGCCCTATCTCGGCACACCGCTCGATCAGTTTGAGGACCGTATGGGCAAAGCTGTGGGCTATATTGTGTTTTACTACATCATGGGCGGCCGACTGCTTGATACGGTTGCGG
Organism: uncultured Caulobacterales bacterium; assembly: GCA_964432075.1. Taxonomy (GTDB): domain Bacteria; phylum Pseudomonadota; class Alphaproteobacteria; order Caulobacterales; family Parvularculaceae; genus CALLPQ01. The sequence goes on from CAYSMJ010000268.1 coordinate 2,148, forward strand.
TCATGCTTGCGGGCATGGCGCTGTGGCAATCCGGCTTTCTCAAGGGCCAGTGGCGTCCGTCACACTATCTTCGAAGCGCGCTCGCCAGTCTTGGCGTTGCCTCGGCCTTGTCGGCCCTGCGCTGGGGGGCGTTTGTGCGTTCGGATTGGGCTTATGAAGCTTTTGTAACGTGGGACGCACTCAATCTGCTGATCGGGCCGGCGGGCGGCTTTGGCTTTGCTGCGCTGGTCATGCTGTTTTCGCGTAAAGCGAGGCGTGCCGGGCCCTTTGCTCGTGCCGGTCGAATGGCGTTTACAAACTATATCGCCTGTTCGCTTATCGGCACGAGCCTATTTTACGGTCACGGGCTTGGTCTTTTTGGTCAGCTCACACTTGCGGAAATGATGCTGATCGTTGGCGCGACTTTCATCCTTTTACTGATCTTCTCATCACTCTGGCTGGCTTTGTTCCGTTTCGGGCCGCTGGAGTGGCTGTGGCGATCGCTTACCTATGGCAAAATTCAGCCTACAAGGTGAAGGGCTCAAGCCCGGACAGCCGCATCCGGCGTTCGCGTTCCGGAATCCTGCGCGGGGGCAGACCGTCGACGGCCTTCGCATAGGCTGCGATATGTGCCGGCGTTGTCCCGCAACAGCCACCAACGATATTGAGAAGCCCCGATCGCGCCCATTCCTCAATATGCACCGTCATGGACTCCGGGGTCTCGTCATATCCGCCAAACGCATTGGGCAGACCGGCATTGGGATAGGCTGAGATGAAAACCTCGGCGACCCGAGACATCTCGTCAACAAAGGGGCGCATAAGATCTGGTCCCAGCGCACAATTCAGGCCCACACTGACAGGCTCGGCATGTCGAACCGCATTCCAGAACCCTTCGGGCGTCTGGCCCGAAAGCGTCCGGCCCGATTGGTCGGTAATCGTCACCGAGAGCATGATCGGTACGGAAAAGCCCTGATCGTCAAACAGCGATTGCAACCCGAAGATCGCGGCCTTGGCGTTTAATGTGTCAAAAATCGTCTCGATCAGGAAGAGATCAACGCCGCCTTCGATC
>CAYSMJ010000269.1:0-3189 GCA_964432075.1 uncultured Caulobacterales bacterium
GCTGAGCGCCACGGACCCTGCTCTGGCAGGACGGGAAGGCTTAGCCCGCCTGCGCGTCGGGTGAGCCAAAGAGCCATGATCGGCACACCAACAAGAACCGAAGGCAAGCCTGCCTGCATAAAGCGAACAAAGCCGTATTCGTCACCTGTTGCCTGCTGATAGGCGTCGGCAAAAATCAGATTTGGCGGTGTTCCGATGAGTGTTGCAGTGCCGCCAAAAGATGCCGCGTAGGCTATGCCCAGAAGAAGCGGTATGCCAAGCCGTTTTGCCTCCGGCGCATCATCGCCCATCCGCGCGATAATCGCCAGCGCCATGGTTGCCAGCATCAGCGTGGTCGCCGTGTTCGAAATCCACATCGATAACAGCGCTGCTGCCAGCATAAAACCAAAGATCAGCCCACGGCTCGTCTCACCAGTGAGTCGAATCATAGAAAGGGCGAGACGTTCGTGGGCCCCAGATCGCTCGAGCGCTTTCGACAACATGAATGACGCCATCAGAAGGATGATGACATGAGACCCAAGTGCGGCAGCAGCTTCACGATGGGTGACCACCCCCGAAAGCGGCAAGAACGCAAAAGGTACAAGCGAAGCCGCCGGGATCGGCATGGCCTCCGTGACCCACCAGCTTGCTGTCAGTACCGTGACAGCGATTGTTGCTGTGATCGGCCAGGAAAGCCCCGCCTGCCAGGCAAGTCCACCCCCGATTGCGGCAAACATAAAGCCGAGCAGGAGACGTACAGGCTTCATGTCATTGTTACCCGTTTCGTGGCCTCGCCGCGGAGGGTGGCGACGCTGTTCGTTGCCGGGCAGTCATTTAGCGGTTTCAAGTGGGGCCGTCTCGAAACTTTTACGGTCGTCCGGAGAATCCCCGATCCGGGTCCAGATAAACTTTTTGCAGATCGGGCCGACACAGCCTTCCACCTTCAGTTCGGACTCATCAAGCCGCGTCAGTTTCGATTTATAGGTTACGCCACTTTCGGGATCATAGATCCAGCCTTTGCGCCAGCCCTTGTCCTTCTCCTCAAATCCGCCAAGCAGGGTGATGCCCTGCAGTGGGCGATCCTGCAAAGCTTCATCGTTATTTTTTTTGTCGAGGACAGGGCCGGGCTCGGTTTCCAGCTCTTCAAACCAGACCAGAACGCCGCAAATGCTGGTAGTCGTTTCAACAGCACACGGCTGAATATCGACAATAGCCTCCCCGTGGGTTTTCCACCGCCCAACAACGTCCTTGACCATTGTCGCCGCAACCGGGGAGGCCTTGGCGGAATCTCCGTCGTCCTCAGCCTGCGCCTCAAGCCCGCAGGTCAGTAGTGCCATGATAACTGCAAACAGCAGAATGTTTGGCATGGTGTCTTTCCTTTTTCTCGATAGTTTCGGCTGAGAATGGCAGGGCTTTTTGCGTTAGGCAACCAGAGGAAGGCATGGCGACGCGACTTTGGCTTTATCTTGTTCGCCGCGCCAAATTCTGCAATGTTCTTTGGCATGACAGAGCTCGTTCCCGCTGCCGTTCTCGATACCGCCCTGGTTTTCAAACTTGTCGTCCCCGGCACCTGGCCACAGATCGTGACGGGGGGCCTCGTGCCGCGTAGCGCGGTGGACGAGGCCGACGGTTATATGCATCTTTCGGGCGCTGACACGGTCCTCGAAACTGCGCGACGCCATTATAGCGACGCCCCGCTTCTGTTGGCGCTGGGGCTTGATCCGGACTCGTTCGGCGATGCCCTGAAGTGGGAGCCAGCCCCCAAACGGGACAATCGGCTTTTTCCCCATCTTTTTGCGCCCTGCCCGGTGGCAGCCTTGCGAAAGATATGGGTACTGGAAAGGACCGGTTACGGAAGTTTTGCAGAGATAACGGCCCACGACCTGCCGCTTCAGGCCGATTTTGATTTTGGCACGGGCTAATGAAAACAGCCATCGCCAATTTTGCCCTTGGCCTGATGCGGCGCCTGCCCCCGGAACCTGCCCATGACCTGACGATCCGGCTTCTGGCGACCGGGCTTGGCCCCAAGATAAAGCGCAGGGCCGATGCGCGCCTCGCCACAAGGTTGGGTGCCCTCGCTTTTGACAATCCGCTGGGAATTGCCGCGGGCTTTGACAAGAACGCGCGCGTGCCCGGCGCATTGTTTAATCTTGGATTTGGTTTTGTCGAGGTCGGCGCAGTAACGCCGCGCGCGCAACCCGGCAATGACCGCCCACGCGTCTTCCGGCTTGAAGCCGACAAAGCGATCATCAACCGATATGGGTTCAACAATGATGGGCTTGAGGTAATCCGCGCCCGGCTTGAACGCTTAAATACATCACCTGAAAGGCGCGGCCCGATCGGCATCAATCTTGGTGCAAACAAGGACAGTCCCGACCGCGCTGGCGATTATGTTGCCGGCATCAGAGAACTTGCCGGTTGCGTTGATTTCTATACGGTAAATATCTCTTCACCGAACACACCCGGCCTGCGCGATCTGCAGGAAGGTGATGCACTTGCCACCCTGTTGGACCGATGTCTTGAGGCACGCGACCAGCATGCACCGAAAACACCCCTTTTCCTTAAGGTTGCACCCGACCTTTCCGAAGACGAGATTGCCACCATTTCCAGACTTTGTATCGAGAAATCCGTAGACGCCCTGATCGTATCAAACACCACCCTTTCGCGCCCGCAAACGCTTGAGAGCCAATGCGCGCAGGAGGCTGGCGGGCTTTCAGGTTGCCCCCTTTTTGACCTTTCAACCCGGCGTCTTGGCGCATTTTACAGCAATCTTGGTGCAACCATACCCCTGATTGGGGTCGGCGGGGTATTCTCGGCCGCCGATGCTTACGAGAAAATCCGCTATGGGGCACGGCTCGTTCAGCTTTATACCGGGCTTGTCTACAAAGGGCCGGGGCTCGTCTGCGAGATCATTGATCAGCTCCCGGCTTTTCTTGAGCGTGATGGCTTTCGATCCATTGACGAGGCGATTGGCACGGCAATTGGCTGACCGTTTACCGGTCGCGCCATCCATTGGTTATCGGATAACGCCGATCACGGCCAAAATTCACTTTGGTGACCTTCGGACCCGGTGGCGCTTGTCGGCGTTTATACTCGGCCACATAAAGAAGGTGTTCAATCCGCCGGACCACCGCCTCCTCATGACCGCGCGCAACGATTTCTGAGACGGGCAGTTCGTTTTCGACGAGCGAAATAAGGATATCGTCAAGA
>CAYSMJ010000270.1:0-3154 GCA_964432075.1 uncultured Caulobacterales bacterium
TGATGCCGCCGCGATGCATGAGGCCGCGCAAGGGCTCGTGGGCAGGCACGACTTCACCACCTTTCGCGCAGCCCAGTGCCAGGCGAAAAGTCCCGTCAAAACCCTGTCGGAAATTTCCGTCCACCGCGAGGGGGAGCGGGTATGGCTTCACTGTCATGCGCTCTCCTTCCTGCATCATCAGGTGCGCTCGATTACCGGTTCGCTGATGATGGTGGGACGGGGCGCGTGGACTTGCGCCGACCTGACCGCAGCGCTGGAGGCGCGAGACCGGGCCGCCTGTGGCCCTGTCGCGCCGCCGGAGGGTCTGTACTTTCTCCGCGCGGATTACCCGGCCGCGGTGTCAGAAGCTCTTTCAATGATCGCAAACGAGCCCTGAAAAATATCCCCGCATCGCCGGTCGCGCACGGTCGCGCCTGTCGGCCGTCGATGGGTAAGTTTATCGAAGGCCGGTTTCAGGTGAATATCCGGACAAGCGCTCCGACGATCTGGGCAATGACGAACAGGGCGATGGTCATGGCCAGCATGATCCCGATAATCACACTCCAGTCGACCCCTGGTAACGCCCGGCGCAAAACGCCCCACAAAAACAAAACGCAGAAAATAACGGCCGGCAGGAACAAGATCGCCGACAACTCCTGGCTGCCCGTGACAAACAGCACCAGCATGGGTGCGATCATCGCCGTGCGGAATGGAACCTGCATCCAGTTATAGCTGGCAATCAGCGTGGCAGCACGCTGGCGGCCTGCCAGCCGCTGTCCGGCAAAAACGAGAATCGCAAGACTCGCAATCCACTCGGCAATAAAGCTGATGGTCTGGGTTCCAAGCCACAAGGGCAGGGGCGGCAGTCTTGTGGTCTCCGTCGCGCCGAGATTGCGACTTGCCTGTTCAAGAATTTCCGGGTGCGCGTAAACATACCAGCTCACATAAAATGCAAGCGCATACATGGGCAGCATCGCCCAGAAAGACGACAGCACACCATCGACCGACACATCAAGGCGCTGCTCCCAGCCCTCGCGGTTGAAGGCCATATCCCACACCGCGCCAAGCTGTTCGCCAAAATGGCCCAGCCCGCTCAACGGCCAGCGCCGTAAAGCTTGAAATATCGCTCGAGAATATTTCGGTATATAAGGGTCAGGGTTTTGATGTCGTTCACGGCAACCCGCTCGTCGATCTGGTGCATGGTCGCGCCGACAAGCCCGAATTCGGCAACCGGGGCAAACGCCTGGATAAACCGGGCATCGGACGTGCCGCCGGAGGTTGAGAATTCCGGCCGATAGCCCGTATGGGCCGCGACCGCCTCTTGCAGCAGGTTGAGATAGGCCTCGTCGGTGGTCAGGAAAGCCTCCCCGGAGATGATCGGCTCAAAGCTATACGCAAAGCTGGTTTCCTCGCGCGCGATCTCAAGCTTTTTCTCAATCCAGCCCGCCACATCGGAGCCTGTCCAGTTCGGGTTGAAACGCACATTGAGCCGAATGCGCACATCCATAGGGATGATATTGTGGGCCGGATTGCCGGTCTCGATTTCGGTAATCTGAAGGGAGGAGGGCTGAAACCGGTCATAGCCCTCGTCGAGCGGCTCGCCGGTAAGGTGGGTCAGGAAAACCGGGAGGGCATGGAGCGGATTGCGGGCCTTGTGGGGGTAAGCCACATGGCCCTGAACCCCGCGGATCGTAACCCAGCAATTGATCGAGCCGCGTCGGCCGACCTTGATCATTTCGCCCATTTCATCGGGGTTGGTCGGCTCGCCGACAAGGCAATGGTCAATTTTCTCGCCGCGGGCCCTCAGCCAGTCGAGCATTTTGCGGGTGCCATTGATGGCCGGGCCTTCCTCGTCACCGGTGATGAGAACGCAGATCGAGCCTGTTGTTTCCTTTTGCGCCGGGGCCGCCAGCCAGTCGCCTGCTGCCGCCACAAAGGCGGCAATCGCGCCTTTCATGTCCGCCGCCCCCCGGCCCGTGAGCACGCCATCATAAATCTCCGCCGCAAAGGGCGGAACAGACCAGTGCGCTTCGCGTCCCGCCGGCACCACATCGGTATGGCCTGCAAAACAGAAATTCGGACCTTCCGTCCCGATCCGCGCATAAAGGTTTTCGACCGGCTCGGTGCCATCTTCCTCAAAGGTGACCCGCGCCACGTCAAAGCCGAGGGCGCCCAGCCGGTCTTCAAGGAGCGCCAGCGCGCCACCTTCCACCGGCGTTACCGACGGACAGCGGATCAACTCCTGGGTAAGAATAACGGGATCAATTACAGTCATGGCCGCAGAGCTAGGGTGTTGTCGGGTCCGGGGCAAGTGGTGCGTCTCCATGCGCCAGGTCACTTATCGGTTTCGTAACGGATTTCCGTCAGGCTGGGTGTCGTTTCAAAGGGGGCTAACGCACCATGAAGATCGCAAAGCTTGTTGTTGCCGTCGTTCTTGCTGGTGGGCTGTGGGGGTATTTCAAAATCGATACCGCCCGCAATTACTCACCGGTCTCCGCCACGGTCTCCGCCGCGCGGATGACCTGTTATGTGGTCAGTAAAGAACGCGCCTATGAGCGCGAGGACCGCGAGCGCCTCGCGATTTCAAATCTTTCGTGTGAAAGGCTGAAGACGTTACCGAAGCTTCGTCAGCGCGGCTACCGGCGACGTTATAAATCAGAGGTGCAATTCACCTACAGATCCCCCGTTGATGGCAGTATCCAGAAGGGCCATTTCGAGCGCGAAAAACTGCGCAACAAGGAATCTTACATTGCGCCCGGCAACGTGATCGAAATTCACGCGCATAATACGATCCCCGACCGCTACAGACGGTGAACCGTCGGCCTTACTTGTATTCCACAATCCCGACATGGCGCCCAAGCATGCGCTTGGTCCAGAAGTCCAACATGCCTTTCAGATTGGCGAATTTGGCAAGGACGAGGAAAGCGGCATGGCTTGTGGCGGCGTCCGGTGCGATCCCGGCACGGACAAATTTCTGACGGGTCCGCAGGAATGAGGCCGGGTAAAGCGCAAGCAGGACAAGCGCGAGCGGCCAGAAAGAAAACAGGCTGGCGATGATCAGAATCGGGAGCATACCGCCCCAGGCCATCGCCCGCAGTCGCTGGCTGCGATAAAATTCCGGCTGATGTTCCGTCATCAGCGCATAGGCATAGCCGGCCCGGACCGAACGGCGCCA
>CAYSMJ010000271.1:0-3122 GCA_964432075.1 uncultured Caulobacterales bacterium
CCGCCGGATTTGTAAACATTTCGGCCGAAGAAATTGAAAACCAAATCAATGGGTCTCTTAAGAAAATCACCGAATTTTTCGCTGCGGACCGATGTACCCTGGGGTTATTTTCGGAAGATGGATCTCAACTGACACGAGCTTTTGAGTATCATCGGGAAGGGACCGAACCGGGGCCCGTCGCCCTTTCGAAAGATCAATTACCTTGGTACATATCACAACTGATTGAAGGCAAATCCGTGGTAATTAATCAGCTTAAAGATCTGCCGGCTGAAGCCGAAGAGGAACAGCGCCTTTGTGAGGCCAACAGCATGAAATCATTTGTTTCAATTCCCATGACAATGGGGCGGAAGACATTGGGATCCTGTGCTCTGGTGTCGATGCGTTCGGAACGGATCTGGCCTCCTGACCTGGTCAAACGGATGCGCCTCGTCGCAGAAGTATTTGCCGGAGCGCTCGCCCGTAAGCGTTCTGAGGAATCGCTGCGCGAGAGCGAGGCACGCCTGAATCTGGCGGCCACCTCCGCGGATGCAGGCCTGTGGATATTTGAAATTGCCACCGGCCATATCTGGGCCACCGAAAAAACCCGCGAGCTATACGGCTTTGAACCGAATCAGGAGTTGAATTTCGAAGGTTTCATGCAAGTTGTCGATCCCGTTGACCGTGAAAAGATTCGCCGCAGCGTGGAAAAGTCCCTGCGGGAGCAAGCGGATTTTCGGGAGGAATACCGCATCGTCCACCCGGACACTACAATCAGATGGATGGCGGCCCGTGGCCGCCCATATTTCAGTCAGTCCGGCCTACCGGAGCGCCTGATGGGCGTTTCCGTCGATATCTCCGAGCGCAAAAGGATGGAAGAACAACTTCAGCTGAGGCTGCACGATATCGAGCAGCTCAAGCAGCAGCTCGAAAAGGAAAATATCTACCTGCGGGAGGAGATCGAGCTTCAGTATGTCCACGAGGAAATCGTCGGCCGCAGCCAGGCCATGAAGCGGATTCTAACCCAGGTCGAGCAGGTGGCCCGCACGGATGCCACCGTTCTGATCGAGGGTGAAACCGGCACCGGCAAGGAGCTTCTGGCCCGGGCCGTGCATCGATTGAGCAACCGCAAGAACCGGCCGCTGGTAACGGTCAACTGTGCATCGCTGCCACCCACGCTGATCGAAAGCGAGCTTTTCGGCCGCGAAAAAGGCGCCTATACCGGAGCGCTGACCCGCATGACCGGTCGTTTCGAACTGGCTGACGGTGCCACGTTGTTTCTGGACGAGATCGGCGAGCTGCCGAAAGATGTGCAGACTAAACTGCTGCGCGTTTTGGAACAGGGCCGGTTCGAACGGTTGGGTTCCAGCAAGCCGATGAAGGTGGACGTACGCATTATCGCGGCCACCAACCGCGATCTCGCCCAAGACCTTGACCAGGGTAAATTCAGAAAGGACCTGTATTACCGCCTGAATGTATTTCCCATTTCGGTACCGCCCCTGCGGGAACGACCGGAGGACATCCCCTTGCTGGTCTGGGCCTTTGTCAGGCAATATGAAAAGAATATGGGCAAGCGGATCGATCACATCCCCCGCAAAAAAATGCAAGATCTACAGCAGTATCCATGGCCGGGAAATGTCAGAGAGTTGCGAAATGTCGTTGAACACGCCATGATCGTGAGCAGCGGAAAGACACTGGTTCTGGACATACCCCGGAAAGGATATTCAGTATCGTCAGAGAATCTTAGACTTGAAGATTACGAACGCAGCCATATTCTGAGTGTTCTGCAGAAATGCGGCTGGCGCCTTACGGGACCCGGCGGTGCCGCGGCTGCTTTGGGGCTTAAACGCACCACGCTGCAGTCGAAAATGAAAAAACTGGGTATCCAACGTCCCACCAAGTGATGCCCGCTGATGCAGTTTCAACTTTAGCGTTCGGCACCAGCCCGGAGCAAAGCAGACCACCTAATTGCCGGCGGCTTTACAATTCGTTCTGCCGAAATAACGTCCTGTTTGCCGAAATATCGGCGCAAGAACGGCAAATTACCACTCCCCATTCTCCAAAACAATTCCGATTAGATACACAAATTCAGAAACTTAAGACAGTTTTGCCAGTCATTCGCAGGTTGGCACCAATTTTGCCAAACAATAACTGACTAAAGACCTCGACTGCACCGTTGTTTCTGGAACGTGGCGTAAACGATTTTAGCCGCGTGCCCCCAGGTCGAACTTTCACACCATAACAACAAAACTTCAGAGAGACGGGAATGCTGCGTTCCACCATCAGAATGCTGATATCGCCCGAAAAGCAAGGCGAAGCCCTTGCAATTCTAACTTCGGTATCCGAACAGGCCCAGTATGAGGCCGGGTGTCTGAGTTGTCGACTCTACCTCGGCATCGATGACCGGCGTGCAATCCTGCTCGAGGAGCTCTGGCAAAACGACGAGGACCTTCAACGCCATCTGCGGTCGGTAAAATACCGCCAGGTTCTCCTGGTAATCGAGATGTCCGTCGAACCTCCGGAGATCCGCTTCGATGTTATCGCCCATTCTAGCGGGGTGGAAGTCATCGAAAAGGCAAGGATCAAGATAACCGGTTAAAAATGTGACAAGAGGAATATCATGAAAAAAATTGTGAGTTCAATTGTGTTTATGTCTCTGCTTTCAATTACCGGCGGCCGGATCTCGGCCGAGGACATGATCGTTTATCCCGCCCAAGGACAGAGCCAGCAGCAGATGGAAAAAGACAAGTTCGAATGCTATTCGTGGGCCAAACAGCAAGTCGGTTTCGATCCGATAAAAGACCAGACCGTCCAGACGCCCACCACCCCAAACAGCGGCCCCTCGGGGGAAAGGGTCAAAGGCGCCGCCCGCGGTGCGGCCCTCGGCGCAGTTGTGGGTGAAATTGCCGATGACGATGCGGGCAAAGGCGCCGCAGCAGGCGCCGCGGCAGGGGTCATGGCCGGCGGCATGAAAAACCGCCGGCAAAGGAGGCAGCAGACGCAACAGCAGCAAGCGGAAGCCCAGAAGCAGCAGACAATGCATGAACAAGCGCAAGACGCATACGGTCGCGCTTTCAGCGCCTGTTTGGAAAGCAAGGGATATACGGTGAAATGATGATAACCGGCTGATTCGCAGAGCTTCCGGG
>CAYSMJ010000272.1:0-1951 GCA_964432075.1 uncultured Caulobacterales bacterium
ACAGGCCTTGAAGACCGCCTGCCCCGCCTGCAAAATACATCCATGCGCGTACGCGAATGGAAGGACGATATCATATTTCTGCATGAGGTCACGCGCGGGGCGGCCGATCGATCCTATGGTGTTGCTGTTGGTAAACTTGCCGGCCTTCCGGCTACGGTGGTTTTTCGGGCAGAACAGATTTTAAGTCGGCTGGAAGCTGGTAGCGCGAATGGCGGTCATGAAGCCCTTCCCTTGTTCGCAATGGCAGATGATAAACAGCCACAGCAGCAAGACCCCTCGATGATATCGATCCGTGAAAGGATCGAGTCGACAGACCCCGATGCCCTGAGCCCACGCGAAGCGCATGACGTTCTGTACCAGCTTAAAGCGCTCTTGAAAAACCCATGATGCGCGCCAAGGTGGTTTCGGATCCGGCACGAACGCGGCCCGCATTACTCAATAGCCGAACAATATTTCATGCCCTGAAGGTTTCTTATGATAGTGACCGCGCTGGCACCAGCCATGGTGAACTGGCAGCGACACTGCGTTTTCTAAATGAAAAAATCAGACAGGATGCCCTCACCCAGTCGCGGAACGGGACCCGGATTGCCGGACAAATCTCCAAAGCAACGGATTATGTTCTCAAGGCCCTTCTCAATCTCACTGCAAACCGGACGACAGATGCGCTCTGTCTCATCGCGACGGGTGGGTATGGACGCGGGGCGCTTTGCCCGCAATCCGATCTCGACCTTCTGATCCTCCACCGCGAGCGAATGAATGATACGCTACGTGACCGGATCAATGCTCTCCTTTACCCGCTATGGGATTGCGGTCTGACGCTCGGCCAGACAGTCGCAACACCGGCCAGCGCGGTCAGTCTTGGGCGAAAAACCCCTGAAACCTGGACATCCTTTCTTGATCAGCGATTCGTCGCCGGGGATCGCGCGATTTATGATAATTTCTCAGAAACACTGGAAGTTCACCTGATGCAAGCCGATCCAAAACTTGTCGATCGTCTTTACCAGGATCAGGAAACACGCCACCACAAGGGCAGCGGCGGCGATCTCACCACAGAACCCGATATCAAGGATGGGATCGGTGGCATACGCGATCTTGAAACAATCGCCTGGGTCCATCGTGCGCTCGGTCTGGCCTCCCCATATGGCAGCGCTGGCTCTCCCTTTCTCGACAGGAGTGACCTCAGGGAACTCCAGCGCCATCACGCCTTTCTGCTGGCAATCCGCGCGCACGTGCATGATCATCGTGGTACAAATGATAATCGCCTTACCCTCGACGTTCAGCCATGTCTCGCCAGTCAATTCGCCTATCAGGACCGACCGGGAATCGTCCGTGTTGAACGTTTCATGCGCCATACGATACTTACCATGCGCCGTGTGTCCTGGCTTAACAGCCGACTGTGGGATCAGGTCAAACCCCAAACGCCAGCACCGGGTGCAAGGTTTCGCAGGAAACTGTCCGGCGGATTACGGAAAACCCCCGCCGGGCTTGATTTCTCACCAGGCATCCAAACACCTGACCCAGCGACGATGTTCAGCTTGCTTGCAACACATGCCAGACAACCGGAAATCCCGATTGCACCGGCAGCGATTACCAGACTCCAGAATGCTGCGAACAGGCTCGACAAGGCAGCGCGCAATGAACCCGCACTTGCCGAACAATTCAAAACGTTGATTTGTCAGGGCACAGATCCTGAGCATGAATTGCGCCGCCTGCGCGAACTTGGTCTTCTGGGGCGATATCTTCCTGCCCTTGAGCCTACTTTTGGACGGCCGACCTTCGGGCTTTATCGCCGGTATGCGTTGGACCTGCAATGCTTCAAAGCCCTGGCCATGGCGCGGCGGCTGGTACAGGGCCTTGAGAAGCGCCGTCACCCGGTGACCACAAAAATCATGCAGTTATCGGAAGACATTTATCCGTTTTATCTCACCATACTGTTCCACGAAGTGGTTAC
>CAYSMJ010000272.1:1961-3100 GCA_964432075.1 uncultured Caulobacterales bacterium
AAAAGCGGCGCATTGTCGGGCACAGCGCAGCAGATTGCCCGCACCTGCCGACGGCTTGGTCTTGCCCGTCTCCACGCCGCCGATGTGGGCTGGGCTGCCGCCAATCGGCGGCTGATGCTTGAGACGGTCGAGCGACGCACCCTCGCCGATCAGCGTACGATCGAACGGTTTTGCGCCGAGGTCGGCACGTTGAACCGGCTTGATCTGCTTTCCGTTTGTACGGTCTGTCATCTTGATGTTGTCCGGCGCGGGGCCTGGACAGAACGGCTCGAACGTCGGCTTTCCACCCTGTATGACGCAAGCCGGGAATGGATGGCCGGTGGGCCGGTGGCCCTGAAACGCTTCCACGAGCGCCGGCGCAGGACACTCCAGCGGCAAATTTCAGCCCACCTGCAAAGCTGGGCGGATGAGGAGCGCAAGGCGCTTTTCAATTTGATCCGCGACAGCGCGTTGCCGATTGTCAGGCCAAAGGCCTGGGCCGACCTCGGCCAGACCATCCAACAGGTGGAAGCGCTGGGAACGGGCAGAGCTGTCCAGCTCAGTACGCCTGTTCCGGGTCAGATTGATGCCTTGGTGTATGGCGATGACAGAGTCGGGCTTCTTGCGGATATAACCGCCATCATTGGCCATTACGGGCTGACCATTGATGCCCTCGAGGCCATGACAACGCCAGACCTTAAGGTCATCGACATATTTGTGATGCACACCCCGGAAATCCACGGCGAGCGGTTGCCGCTTGATGGCGAACGCATACGCAGCCTGCACGCCGACCTGACTGAAGCGCTCTCCGGGCCGATAAAACGCCCGTCACCGTCGCGACCAAGATTTGGAGAGCGCAAGGCCCTGTTTACGGTCGAGCCGGAGGTCATCATGGATAAAAAGGCATCCGACACCGCCCTTGTCGTGGAATGTATCGGGCTGGATCGGCCCGGCCTGGTCTTCCAGCTCACCCGCGCCCTCAGCGAGATCGGCGTCGGCATCGTCACCGCCCATATTGCGACCTATGGCGAACGGGCTATCGACACGTTTTACCTGCAGGACGCCCCAGGATACAAGATTACCAATAAACGGCGGCTTCAGTCCATCGAACGGCGGCTCGTGAATGTGTTGCGGCTTCCGGCCCGGTGATGCGCTTTTAC
>CAYSMJ010000273.1:0-3057 GCA_964432075.1 uncultured Caulobacterales bacterium
CGGCTCGGTCGACCGTATTCCGGAGTATATTGCCCGCGCTAAAGACAAGGATGACCCTTTCCGCCTGATGGGCTTTGGCCACCGGGTCTACAAGAATTATGATCCGCGTGCGAAAGTTATGCGCAAGGCCTGTCACGAAGTGCTTGACGCGCTCGGCATCAAGGATGAGCCGCTGCTCCAGGTTGCCATGGAGCTGGAAAAGATCGCTCTCGAAGACGACTATTTCGTTGAGAAAAAACTTTATCCAAATATTGACTTTTATTCCGGGATTACGCTTAAGGCGCTCGGCTTTTCCACCGAAATGTTCACGGTTCTGTTCGCACTGGCCCGTACCGTCGGCTGGATTGCCCAATGGTCGGAAATGCTCGAGGACCCGAACCAGAAAATCGGCCGGCCACGGCAGATTTATACCGGGGCGGCCCAGCGCGATTACGTGGCCCTCAACAATCGCTGAGCCGCCACGGACGCAAAGACTTCTGTCAGCGGCAATGTCATAAGGCGGTCACCGCGCCACTCGCAAACCCGTGTTCCCGGGCAAGCGGTGGCATATCATGCCGCCGCGCAGACCCGGAACCGCCCGCGCGTTTTCCGGACGATCCGCATCATCCAGCCCACCCTTGGAGCCCCCCGATTCGCGCACGCGTTCCGGGGAGATGGCATGCGGGAAGCTCCTGAAATTCATTCCAACACATCCCCCGTGTTCCCGGGCAAGCGCCCGCTCCTGTTTCACCGGCGACACTGCGACCTTGCCCTGACTCAGCAAATGAATGGCAAACTATTCGCACCGTCTTTTTTGTTATAATCCTTTATTTAAGAGAGGGGAGAAGCGCATATGACAACCTCACACCGGAACCGTCCAGATCAGGCCTGGCTCGCAGCGCTTGAAACCCTCCATCGCGCCATCACCAACGAAAATGCCTATATCGATTTTCTTGACCAGGTGCAAAAACTGATCCGGGCCCGGTTTTTGATCATGGGCATGTTTGATCCGTTTGACCCCGAACGTCACGCTCATCGCTTTGCCGCCCCCTCGGCAATTGGCCTGAACAACGCTGTCGAATTTCTCGCCTGCGCAGCGACAAGTCACGAGGACGGATCATTTGCCATTCGCGACGCGGTTCCGCAATCTGTCTTGCTCGATTTTGAAGTCTATGATGACCGACTTGCCCTCGAAAAACGCCCAACCATGGCGCTGTTGGAGAGAAAATATGATGCCCACCATATCGGCGCGGTCAATGCCCAGAAAAATCGCGCCTGGGTTGATTATTTCATGTTTGCACATAACCGGGCTGACTACAAAGATCCGGAATTTGTTCGCAGGAATGTGCAGTTCTTCGTTCCTCATATCGGCGTTGCGAGTGAAGTCCGTCGTGCATTCCGATTGCTCGAACAGCGCTATAACGCAATCTTTGCAGCCCTGAACCACCTTGGCTATGGCGTAGCGTTGATCGCCGCCAACCGGGAAGTTATTGTCCGGAATGATCTGTTTAGCGCCTATGCAGAACTGGGTGATGCCTTGAAAATATCTGCAGCCGGACAGCCATATGCTGTATTGAGCGAGTGCGACATCCCGTTTCAATCCGCACTCGGCGATATTCTCGATAGTGCTGCCGGCGTGGCAGACCATGATCACAGAACCCTTATCTTGCGCCGGAGAGACAGAAAACGCGAACCATATATCGTCGACCTGGTTCCGTTACGTGAGCAGGTGAATGGCGAGCTAAATGCCGATCTTGAAGCGGCCCTATTGTTTATGATTGATCCGGAAGAACGTAGTCATATTGCCCATGATGGCCTCTCAAAGGCCTTTTCACTGACTACAGCGGAATCGCATGTTTGCCGCGCCATGCTCGACGGGCTGACAAATCAGGATATTGCTGATGCAAAAAATGTCAGTCTGCCGACTGTAAAGACACAGATGTCAGCAATATTCGCAAAGACCGGTACCGCCAACAGGGCAGCGCTCACCCGCCTCGCCATGAAAATATCCCCGCCCTTGCGCACCCCGAAGGAATAACAGCTATCATACCGGGGTATGATGTCCCGGGGCTGGATGGCCATTACCCTCACCATTGTGCATGCCGGTTTTGCCGAGGGTTCACCTCAAGAGAGATTTGCGTGCGCGCAATACAGAACAGGTCGGCTCCATCGTCGATCCAATGGCTGGGGGCCATTGAGAGGAGAGATATGCCATGACTACACAATTTCCAAATCGGTCGTTGATTTTAGCCGCCGCCTGCGCTGTCGGTATCGCATCGGTACCCACAAGCCCGGCACAGCAGGGGGTGGAGACCGAAGATATAGGGATCGCAGCCGAACGCAAAACCCAAGACAACCGGTATAAAAGCCGCCCTGCCCGGCTGGCACCACCAAGCCGCGTGATCGTCCCGTCAGAAACAATCGCCGCGGCGCTGCGGGCGTATCTTGGCGGCTGCGATGTCCGGATAGACGGTCTGAAGACGTCGCAAGGTTACAAGCTTGTCAATGATAGCTGGGTCCGATGTCCGACCTCTCTGTCGCCCCTTGAAAAAACAAAATTTGCCCTCGGCGGTGCCGGTGTCAAGCTCAGCTATGACTATAAAGCCGGCAAGACACGCCGTTACGCGCCCAACAATATCAGCTCTGAGAATATTGGCGTCGCTGCAAAGACAGCATCATGGATGACAAGCAATAAAAAAACGACAGGGTTTTGTACCAACTGCGCGCATTTTCTGATCACCATCAATTTCGAATCCGATGGCAACGAAATCAAAGGATTCTTTCCCTGGCCCGAAGGACGGAAAATTGACGCCCCTTGGGATATTGCCATGGATAATCTGAAACTGAATATCTACGCATCCATGAAATCGACAAGATCAAAAAATGATCCGACTGGCGATAGTCTGCTTTTTGAAATAACGGATGTAGATCTGTTTGCCGAAGTCAAAACCGTTGGCGGGCACGGCGGCAACTTGCTCGGCAGCACGACGATCATTGATGACATATTCGAGAAGCACTTGAAAAAAGATATTGAAAATTCAATAAAAAATGGCATCAATAATTCTGCATTCGCCCGAA
>CAYSMJ010000274.1:0-3054 GCA_964432075.1 uncultured Caulobacterales bacterium
CGCAAGCATAACTCACGTGAGCGACAATTCACCAGCGGCCAATATCGTCGAAAACGGAGGCGATTTACTCGGCCTTTTTCTTAGCCGCTTTCTTTTTTGTGGCCTTCTTTTTTGCCGCCTTTTTCTTGGTTGCCTTCTTCTTCGCGGCTTTCTTTTTCGTCGGTTTCTTTTTCTCTTTTTCGACGATCAGTTCCAGCGCCTGTTCAAGCGTCAGCTTCTCAGGGTCCGAGCCGGACGGAATGGTGGCATTGGTTTTCTGGTGTTTGACATAGGGACCATAGCGTCCGTTCATGATATCGATGGGATCGCCCGTTTCCGGGTGCGCGCCCAGCTCCCGCATGGGTTTGGCTGCCTGACCGCGACCGGCCCGGGGATTGGCTTTTTTCTCTTCGATCAAAGCAACGGCGCGGTTGATCCCGACTTCAAAGACTTCCTCTACGGAAGGCAGGTTCGCATAGGTTTTCCCGTGTTTGACAAAGGGGCCGTAGCGACCAAGCCCGGCTTCAATCGGTTCTCCATCGTCCGGGTGCGGCCCGATTTCGCGGGGCAGGGATAAAAGCTTCAGTGCCTGTTCCAGATCGACGGTATTGGCGTCCCATCCTTTTGGAATACCGGAGCGTTTTGGCTTTTCGCCGGACTCCTTGTCTTCCTCCCCCAGCTGAATATAGGGGCCGAACCGGCCTGCGCGAAGCAGGACTTCCAGCCCTGATACGGGATCGAGCCCCAACACCTTGTCGCCGCCGGGCTCGTCCTCGCCCTTGACGGCGGCCGAAAGCTGTTTGGTATATTTGCAATCCGGATAATTCGCACAGCCGATAAAAGCACCGAACTTGCCAGTCTTGAGCGAGAGCTGCCCTTCATTGCAAAGCGGGCAAAGCCGGGGATCGCCGCCATCTTCCTTGGGCGGAAAGATAAGCGGGGCAAGCGCATCGTTCAGCGCGTCTAGGACTTCGGTGATGCGCAACTCGCCGGTTTTTTCAACGGCCGCCTTGAATTCGCGCCAAAAGGCGCGCAAGAATTCTTTCCAGTCCGTATCTCCCGCAGAGATTTCATCGAGCGTTTCTTCCAGATCGGCGGTAAAGTCGTACTCAACATATTTCGGAAAGAAGTTTTCGAGAAACGCCGTGACGATCCGCCCTTTTGAGTCCGGGATGAAACGGTTTTTCTCCAGCGTGACATAACCCCGGTCCTGCAGGACCGAGAGGATCGAGGCATAGGTGGACGGTCGGCCGATGCCGAGTTCCTCCAGTTTTTTGACAAGGCTTGCCTCGGCAAAGCGGGGCGGGGGCTGGGTAAAATGCTGGTCAGCCTTGACTTCCGAAACGCCAACAGGCTCGCCCTCACCCAGCTTTGGCAGAACCCCGCCGCCATCCTCCGCCTCCTGATCGTCAATACCTTCCTCGTAGAGCTTTAAAAAGCCGTCGAACAGGATGACCGAGCCAGTCGCACGCAGGCCGGTTTTTTTGTCGGCAGACAGAAGATCGATGGTGGTGTTTTCAAGGCGCGCCGATTCCATCTGCGAGGCGATCGCCCGTTTCCAGATCAGTTCATAAAGCCGGTATTGATCATCATCGAGCCCGCGCACGGTTTTCGGGTGCCGGTCAAAAGCGGTGGGCCGGATGCATTCATGGGCTTCCTGGGCGTTCTTGGCTTTGCTTTTGTACACGCGCGGTGTTTCGGGCACATAATCGCTGCCGAAGTCAGCGCCGATAGTCCCGCGCGCATCGCCGATGGCTTCAGGTGCCATATCGACGCCGTCCGTCCGCATATAGGTGATGAGCCCTGTGGTCTCGCCACCGATCTCAATGCCTTCATAGAGCCGCTGTGCGGTGCGCATGGTGCGCTGGGCGTTGAAGCCAAGCTTGCGGCTTGCCTCCTGCTGCAGGGTTGAGGTTGTAAAGGGTGGTGGTGGGTTGCGACGTGAGGGCTTGGCCTCGACGGAGGCGACCGAGAAGGTGGCGGCCTCGACGGCGGTCTTCGCCGCCATAGCCTGGTCTTCCTTGGCCAGAGAGAATTTTGTGATTTTCTCGCCTGCATGCAGGGTCAGCCGCGCGGCAAAGCCGGGCTTGCCCTCGGGCGTGGCAGTTGCGCCGACGGACCAGTATTCCTGCGGCTCGAACCGCTCGATCTCGATTTCGCGCTCGCAGATGATCCTTAGCGCCACGGACTGGACCCGACCGGCCGAGCGTGAACCCGGGAGCTTGCGCCAGAGCACCGGCGACAGGTTAAACCCCACGAGATAGTCGAGGGCGCGCCGGGCGAGATAGGCATCGACAAGGTCCTGGTCGATCTGGCGCGGGTTCGCCATCGCCTCCTGCACGGCCTTTTTGGTGATCGCATTGAACGCCACCCGGTCGACCCGCATGTCCTTGATCGCCTTTTTCTGGTTGAGGACATCGAGGATATGCCAGGAAATGGCTTCGCCCTCGCGGTCGGGGTCGGTGGCGAGGACAAGCCGGTCCGCGCCTTTCACCGCATTGGCAATCTCGTTCACCCGCTTTTTCGAGGCGGTATCGAGTTCCCAGATCATGGCAAAATCGGCATCGGGATCCACCGAGCCATCCCTCGACGGCAGGTCGCGGATATGCCCGTAGGATGCAAGCACCTTGAAGCCCGAACCGAGATATTTGTTGATGGTTTTGGCCTTGGACGGGGACTCGACGATGACAACTTGCATGGAGAGAGGGGTTCCTCAGCGCGGCTGGTCCGGCCGTTGGGTGCCGGAAAATGAACGGCCTGCGCGATTTCGGTACGCGGCAATCGACCGGAGCGCGCATGCCATACGCGGATTTGCGCCAAGATCAAGGGGCAGGCTTGTCCGGTGCCGCGTTGCGCAGTTACCACAGGGCCGTCCGGCGCATCGCCCAGCGCTGATCGCGCGCGTGGGCATTCCCAGCGGTTTGAGCCGGGGGGAGAGCACGCAGATACCACCCATTTTGTCTCCTCAGCCCGTCAGTGGCGGATTTCGACCTTGGGGCGGCTGCCCCAAGCATTTTCTTCACGCAAACCGGTTCCCACTTCGCTTGAAAATGTTCTAACCTTCTATCGGTCGTT
>CAYSMJ010000275.1:0-3052 GCA_964432075.1 uncultured Caulobacterales bacterium
CATGAAGCGCTTCCAGCACGGCGCCCGGCCCGCCGCTGGCCTCACAGGCAATGACCGCATTGACAAATGGGGGATCCGCCGGGTCCGGCCAGGCAACACTCTGGAAAAGACGGCTCCGCCCGGTCAAACGCCAGAGGCGATCGATCGCCGCCATGGCTTTTTCGAGCGTGCCTGCCAGGGTGTCCTCGTCAATTTCAAGATTTGCCCCGAGCGCGATAACCATGTGCGATCCAGTCAGATAAGGCCGGTTTGGGTTTTGGTTCATGGAATATCCAGAGTGTGCCACCCCTTGCCCGGATCAAGCGGCTTGGTCTATGGTCGCGCGCTTATATCCGGCTGGGTTGATGATTGCGTTATTTTTTATTCCCGGATTTTCCAGCCAGCCTACCTGCAAGACCAGTATCGAGGAAACGATGAAAGATTTTTTATCCCTGAAGTCGGGGGAACGCACAGCCCTGTATATCGACGGGGCAAACCTGTATAAAGCATCAAGAAGCTTAGGGTTTGATATTGATTACAAGCGCTTGCGCGCATTAGCTTCAGAGCAGTGCAAGCTTGTTCGGTGCTATTATTTCACGGCAATACAGGAAGACCGTGACCAGGACTATTCCCCCTTGCGCCCGCTCGTCGATTGGCTCGATTACAACGGGTACACCATGGTGACCAAACTCGCCCGGGAATTCACCGACGCGCAGGGCAAGCGGAGATTTAAAGGCTCCATTGATGTTGAATTGACCGTTGAGATGATGTCCCTCGCTGACCGGCTCGACCACGTGGTTCTTTTCAGCGGCAATGGCGATTTTCGCCGGGCAATCGAAGCCATTCAGGCCAAGGGTGTCCGGGTTACCATTGTCTCGACCACGAAATCGCAACCGCCCATGGCATCCGACGAGTTGCGTCGTCAGGCCGATCAGTTTGTCGATATCACCGAAATCGAAAAGGTGATTGGCCGCGCGGCAGGGGGCGGTCAGCAGCGCCGACCACGCCCGGAAGAGCCCGTTGAGGATGATGATTACGACTATGAAGACGAGTTCGAAGACGAATTCGACGACGTTGATTGAGCCCGCCCTGACGCCATTGAAAGACTGCAAGCGCTGTGCACGACTTGTTGCCCATCGCAATGACCTGCAGCGTGCGCATCCGATATGGCATAATGCACCTGTGGCTGACTTTGGCGATCCGCAAGCGCGACTCATGATCATTGGACTTGCCCCTGGGCAATCTGGCGCGAACCGCACCGGCCGCATCTTTACCGGAGATGCCAGCGGTGCCTTTCTTTTCGCCGCGCTTGAGCGCGCCGGGAGGACCCGCGGAACCTATGGCGGGCACGCAGCCGACGGGGTGCAGCTGACGGGCGTTCGGATAACCAACGCCGTGGCCTGCCTGCCCCCGGGAAACAAGCCAACAGCAGCAGAGTTCGCAGCCTGCCGCCGCAATCTTGCGCATGCGATTACGTCGTTGGCGAATGTGAAAGCCGTTCTTTGCCTTGGCCGGGAGGCCCATCGACAGCTGTGCCGGCTTGCCGGCCGCCCTCTCTCTGCCCTGCCCTTCGGGCATGGGAACAGGCACGATATCCTCATTGGCGGGCGCACCCTCAGCATGTTCGATAGTTATCATTGCTCGCGCTACAACACCCGGACAGGCCGGCTGACTGAAGCCGGGTTTGACCGTGTTCTTAACGCTGCCCTGAATGCCTGCTGACTTGATGGCTTTTGCTTGCAAAAGATGGGGTGCAGGTGACCGGTTTGTGATAGAAATTTCCAACGACGTGACGTGAAACAGAGGATATAGCCATGGGTCGCAATTGGGGGATCCCTTCCAAACCGGGCAATGCCACGATGCGCACGGCTAAGTCCGACCAGCCTGTCCTCACCATGATTGCCAGCGCGGTATTCGGCATAATCGGTGCCGGTGTTGCCGGCTACAGCTTTGCGCAAGCGCAGGATTTGCTAACCGGCGTGTTTCAGGACAGATCGCTAATTGTCGCGGTTGCGGCGGCTGCATTTGGCGCCTGGTTTTATGTCTGGCTTGTGCGCCCGCGCTTTGCCGCCCACTTTCAGCCTGGCAGCAATGCATTTTCGGACATCATCCGGTTTTATGCACGCTCAGCACTCGGACTTCTTACTTTCTACGCGTTTGCCCGCTTCTCACCGGGATATGTCGGCAATTTCCTGTCGACAGTTTTTTTGTGTGCTGCTGGCGGCGCCGGGGCTGCCGCGGCTTTTCAGACGGTGATTGCGTTTGTGCCTGGATATGATCAGGAACCCGGCGCCTGACGAAAGTGCCGAGGCTTGCTCGCGACACCACACAACTACAACCAGCGCCGGACCCGTTTTTGATAATTGGTATAATCCGTACCAAAATAGGTTTCAAGATAGGTTTCCTCGGCCGAAATGACAAACCGATCTATGATCAGCCCGGCAAAAAGGGTCGTTCCAATCGTCCAGATATTCAGTGTCGCGAGGCCAAGCCCGATTCCGAGCATCATGAAGGCGAGATAAATCGGATTGCGCGTATAACCATAGATCCCCTTGGTAAAAAGCTGACGCGACGGTGTGGTGGGCCGTAATTCCTCCCCGCCAGCGGCAAAGGTCTTTATTCCCATCTGTAAAACGATGATCGAGCCGATAATCAGTACCGTGCCAAGACCTTCGCCAACAATACGCGGTATCGGCAGAATACCGCCCCAAACGACCCGGATGGCATAGGCAGACGCGATTGCCAGCAACATCACAAACGGGGGGTGAAAGACAGTTTTAGGGCCATCCTCATTCGGTTCGGGCATGGTCAGCTGTATCCTTGTTTCACCTGTCAAGATTTTTCCCGGATCCCGTTTACCGGAACCGATCAATGAAACCAATCCTTGCTGCGTCTGCCAGTCCAATGGTCAGACCGGCCGGATATTAATGAGTCGAAACTTTGGAATCCGGCATCGGATCATAACACTGCAATCGCCTGCGCCTAGTGGATCGACCCAGACATTTGAGTCCGTACCGTTCAACGTTTAACGACCGCACTCTCACTCAAATGGCTGGATAAGTTGATCCATCAG
>CAYSMJ010000276.1:0-3036 GCA_964432075.1 uncultured Caulobacterales bacterium
GTGTCCATGTTTTCGGGTACCTGCGCGCCGAAAGCGGTATTGGAGAAGCCGCCCGGGGCTTGCTTTGCGCTCTTGAGGCCGCCGCTGTGCCCCATGGGGCAACGGCTGTCGAAAACCCGAATGATCCGCGCGAGCGTCACCGGTTCCGTGATCGCAAGGCGCTTTTCGGTGGCATGCGTATCGCCCTGATGCATCTGAATGCAGAGCAGACGCTGTGTCTGCACGAATTGATTGACCCGAACCGGCTCGACGGTTGCTACCGGATCGGGTACTGGGTCTGGGAGCTGGCGACATTTCCCGATGTGTGGAAGCCTGCCATCGCAAGCATTGATGAAGTCTGGGTTCCCAGCACCTTTGTCGCCGAAGCGCTGCGGGCTGTGACGGACAAGCCAGTGTATATTGTGCCGCATGCCATTGACCCGGCGCCGGTCGTTGATCCGTCTGCAGGATTTCCCGAACTGCCGGCTGACAAGCCCGTGATCCTGACGGCTTTTGATGCAAATTCCTATCCCGAACGCAAAAACCCCGAAGCCGCCATTGAGGCCTTTCGGCGGGCCTTCGAAGAGGCTTCGGACGGGCCGGTTCTTGCCATCAAGATCAATGGCGCCGAGCGACGACCGGAAACGCTTGCGCAACTCAAAGCGTTCGCCGCCGAGCGGCCGAGACTTGTGGTGATTGATCGCCCGCTTAGCCGTGGTGCTTTTCTTGCCCTCCATGCGAGGGCTGATTGTTTTTTATCGCTGCACCGATCCGAAGGATTTGGTCTTAACCTTGCCGAGGCCATGGCGCTGGGCAAACCGGTGATTGCGACCGATTATGGCGGATCGCGCGATTTCCTGACCAAAGCAACCGGCTGGCCGATTTCGGCCGAGCTGGTTTGTGTCCCGGATGGTGCCTACCCGTTTGCCGCGGGCCAATTCTGGGCAGAACCGGACATCGACGCGGCTGCCCTGGCCCTCGCCACGTTGATGGCTGACCCGGATCTCCGCAAACGGCTTGGCGAGGCTGCGCGCGCGGAAATCAACCGGCGGTTCAGCCCGGCTGCGATCGGCGCCCTTGCACGCGAAAGGCTCGAGGTCATCGATCCCGCGCTTGCTGCAAGGCTTCCCGATTGAAGGGGTGGCGAAGCCCGAAGGCCTGTGCCAAAAGGTAGCCAAGACAAAGACCGGCCGGCGGCGGGGCGCGGGGCTGGCGGATATCGAAAAGGATTATGGTCCATGAAACTTCTGGTCACCGGAGGCGCGGGGTTTATCGGCTCAGCTGTTGTTCGTCAGGCACTGGACGCAGGCCACGATGTCATCAATGTCGACAAGCTCACCTATGCAGCGAACCTCGATAATCTGAAGGGTTGTGACAACAAACCATCCTACCGTTTTGCGCAGATCGATATTTGTGACAGTGCTGCCATGCGCACACTGATGGATGAAACCATGCCGGACGCCATCATCCATCTGGCAGCAGAATCCCATGTCGATCGGTCTATCGATGGGCCGGGCGAATTTATCGAAACCAATATCGTCGGAACCTTCCGGCTCCTCAGCGAGGCGCGGCGTCATTATGAGCGCCTGGCCGGCGCAGCAAAAGACAGGTTCCGCTTTCTCCATGTCTCGACTGATGAGGTCTATGGCACATTAGGCAAGGAAGGTCTGTTTACAGAAGAAACAGCCTACGCACCGAATTCGCCTTACTCGGCTTCGAAAGCATCATCGGATTTCCTGGTGCGGGCATGGGGTGAAACCTATGGCCTGCCGGTGATGACGAGCAATTGTTCAAACAATTACGGCCCTTATCAGTTCCCGGAGAAACTGATACCCGTTGTTGTTCTGGCCGCGTGCGAAGGAAAGCCGATCCCGGTCTATGGCAAAGGCGAGAATGTCCGCGATTGGCTTTATGTAGAAGACCATGCGGACGCCCTGCTGGCGATTTTGGAAAAGGGCCGTCTTGGCGAAACCTATAATGTTGGCGGACACAATGAGCGTCGCAATATAGATCTGGTCCATACGATCTGCGATCTGATGGACGAGCTGTCTCCGCGAAATCATTCGCACCGGGAACTGATCAAATTCGTTACTGATCGACCGGGCCATGACATGCGATACGCCATTGACGCTTCGAAGATCGAGCGTGAACTGGGCTGGCGGCCCTCGGTAACGGTGGAAGAGGGCATGCAAAAAACGGTAGCGTGGTATCTCGACAATAGCTGGTGGTGGGAAGCCATCCGTGCCCGGGGGTTCCAAGACGAACGCATCGGGCTTAAAGCCGCAACCAAGGAATAATGTCCATGAGCCAGGCTATTCTTGTGATCGGAAAATCCGGCCAGGTCGGTACGGCGCTTGCCGCGCTTGGCAGTGAACGGCCAATCAGCGCCATCGACCGGGATGGTCTTGATCTGGAAAAGCTCTCCTCGGCAGAACAGGCCGTGGCGACCCTTGATGAATTCACGCCCGCCGCTGTGATCAATGCCGCAGCCTACACTGCCGTTGATCTTGCCGAAAGCGAAACAGCGAAAGCCACGGCCATCAATGCGCGCGCACCCGGCTTTCTGGCTGTGGCTTGCACACTGCGTGAAATTCCCTTCGTTCATATCTCAACCGATTTCGTTTTTGATGGTCAAAAGACCGCACCCTATACGGAAGATGATGAACCAAATCCGCTCAGCATTTATGGTCAGACAAAACGCGATGGCGAGCTTGCCGTTTTGGCAGCGGACGGACCCCATGCAATCCTGCGCACCTCTTGGGTCTTCTCGCCAACCGGCAAGAATTTTGTCAAAACCATGCTTCGTCTTGGCAAAGAGAAAGATGAATTGACGATCGTCGCTGACCAGCAGGGGATTCCAACGCCTGCGGATAAAATCGGTGAAGCCGCCCTCGCCGTCGCTGACGCCCTGTTGACCGATCCGGACAAGGCCGGTCTTTACCATTTCGCAGGCGACGAGCCGACAAGCTGGGCCGGGCTTGCCCGTGCGACCCTGTATGCTGCGGGCATCACCACACCGGTGCGTGAAATCACGACCGCCGACTATCCTACGCCGGC
>CAYSMJ010000277.1:0-3028 GCA_964432075.1 uncultured Caulobacterales bacterium
TAGGCAGGCGTACCGGCAAACAGAAAAGGCACGGTCCGGTAAAGCCCGCTGCGCACCATGGCCCGTGCCCGCTGCGGGACGACTTTGCGGACCGCGGCCCGTGGGTTGCTGGCCGCCTTTCGGGCGCCGCGAATGGGCGCGCTGACCTTCCATGACGTGCTCGATTTGAGTGCCTTGACCTCGGCACGGGCCTCATCGGCGGCTAGCGCCAGCTCGGCAATCTTTGCCTCATGATCAAGAAGAGCCTGTTCCGCACGCAGCGCTTTTTCTGCGTTTCGGGCCCGTTCGTCGTCAAGCGCTTGTTCCGCTGCCCTTGCCCGGGACTCAACCAGACGTTTTTCAACGTCTGCGGCAGACTTTGCATGTTCGATCTGGCGCATCTGCGTCTCAAGAGCGGTGATCCGCTCCATTGCCTGCCGGGTCTGATCAGGCATTGCCGTCGGGTCTGTTCCTGCAGGTTGCGCCGGTCTTGGATCAACAGAAAGCTTCTCAACCAGCGCCTTGAACTCTTCATCGCGGCGGCGCTGTTCCTTTAACAGACTTGCGCGCTCGACATTGAAACGCTGCTGATCCTGTTTGCGGTCTTTCTGAAGATCCTTGACCCGGATTGTTGCCGCTTCCGCCCGCTCGGCAAGGCGTGCGTTTTCGAGCGAAAGCTCGCGCTCACGCTGGTCAAACGCCGCTCGATTTTCCTCGACCAGTGTCTGCAGGCTGGCGATTGTTTTTTCATTTTCACGGATCGTCTGTGTCAGGATTTCATTTTTTTCTGCGAGGATGCCGATGTGTTCATTGTTGCTTGACCGGGCATTCTCGACGTCGGACTCCAGATCGGTGATGCGAATGCGCATGGCTTCGCGTTCGGTCTCGATCCGGCCGCGGTCTTCTTCAGCGCGGGAGAGGGCGGTCTCCAATTCGTCGCGTGCGCGCATCAGCGTCTGTAGCTGATCATTCAGGGTCGATAACTGGTCACCGAGCGTGACGTTGCGCTCACTAACGCCCGCCATCGCCTCAAACATAAAGCTCAGTGTGCCATCTTTCCCAAGCATTGCTTCCGGACTGGCCGACGAAAAGAACCGCTTTTCGCGCGCATCCTGTTCGAGCCGGTCAAAAAGCGTTTTGACAAAATCGGGGACCGTATCGCTGATGGCGACATCACGCGCGGTATGGGCGAGGTCCACGCGGCGCGGCAGGATGATCTTGTCGATCTTCGGGCGCAGCATTTCCGGCGTGATGTCAGCACGCGGCGTCAGGCCTTCGATGCGGTCGGCAAGCCCCGACAGCACATGCTCCGGCTCGCGCAAAAACCGGTCATAGGAAAGAATGATAGCGTCGCCGGCGTCTTCGGTCATACGCAACAACGCCTGCGACCAGAGCGCAATCCCGAACCCTCGGGTTTCGCCAAGTTCGCTGACAGCGGCTTCAGCGGCCAGAAGGGGATTTGCCGACAGGGCGATGATTGTGCCCCGGATCGCACTGCCGTCAAATGCGGCGCGCCACAATGGCAACAGGAAGGGCAGGCCATCGTCATGCAGGATAAGCGGCATATGGGTCTGACCGAGCGCAAGCAATTGCTTTCGCAGGGAAACCACCGAATCCAGGCCGGGGTCAAAGCGGGTTCGCGCCAGCATGCGTCTTGCGTCGATCCCGCCATCGTCAAGGTGGGCCTTCACGATGGCGCGAATGGCTGCAGGGGGATCATCCGCCCCGAAAAAAGTTCTCGCTGCAGCAGCCACGACCTCGCCACCGCAAAAGGGCGGTGCCACCATCAGGATGACCACTGGATCGTTCATCGATGTTGCGTGCATCGGTTGCCGTTTCGAAACCCTCCGGGCCAGCCTTTGCGCCCCGGCTATCGGGGGTGCCTATCACAGTCCGCCCGTGGGGCAAGAGCCCGGATGAAAGTGCGCAGCGGAAGTTGTGGCTCCCCCCGCTCACCGACCTGCCCCAGGACGCAAATCTCCCTTAACAGAAAACTGCCACGCGGGTATAAGGTTTATTGCTGAGGCATTCATTTGCAAGCGGCGATCGCGACCTTGATCGCGTATAGGGGCAAACACCCGGTACCAGATTGGGAGTACCGGTAACAGGAGAAGACAATGATTTCATTCAGAAAATATGTTGCACTGGGCTTTGTCGGCGTGCTGGCCGCCTGTGCCTCGCTTGACTCAGCTTTTGCACCGCCACCAGCACAGGTGCAACAGGCTGCCCTTGCCGCGTGGTCCGGCATCAAGCAGGAAGAACAGATCACCACGAACCCCGCCTATACAAACCGGATGCAGCGCGTTGCGACCCGCGTGATCAACGCTGCCGGGGGTAATCCGGCCGAGTGGGAGGTGCAGGTTTTCCAGTCCGATCAGTTGAATGCGTTCGCCCTGCCGGGTGGCAAGATCGGCTTTTATACTGGCATTCTCGACATCATGGAGAATGATGATCAGATCGCCGCAGTGATGGGCCATGAGGTTGCCCATGTAAATTATGAACATGCGTCAAAAAGGGCTGGCCGCGCAGCGCAGACAGGTGCCTGGCTGACCGGTGCCCAGCTTGCGCTTGGGGCCGGCAATATCGGGAACGCAGATTTGTGGATGCAGGCGCTTGGGCTTGGGGCTCAGGTCGGCAATTCCCTGCCGTTTTCGCGCGATCATGAACTTGAGGCGGACCGGATTGGCCTTCGGTATATGGCCCGTGCCGGCTACGACCCGGAAGAGTCGATCCGTTTCTGGCAAAAAATGGAAGAGGAAAAAGGCGCGGGCGGACCGCCGGAATTCCTGTCAACGCATCCGAGCGGTCCCAACCGGATCCAGCAGTTGCGTGACGAAATCGAGGCCATGCGCGCTGGCGCCTGACGCCAGCGGACACTGAAATCAGACCAGGCTGCGACCCGATCTCAGGATCATCGGAAGCATGGTCTTCGGTTGCAAAACCGGCATGCTTGGGTATATCTGATAAATCCGGCAGGCGAGAAGGCTTGCTGATCCTGCCGCCTTAGCTCAGTCGGTTAGAGCGCTAGATTGTGGATCTAGAGGTCCCC
>CAYSMJ010000278.1:0-2988 GCA_964432075.1 uncultured Caulobacterales bacterium
CAGTTGACCCGATGTGGGTCTGACTGAGAGGAGAGACGACGATGACACCCTTGCGTCAGCAGATGATTGATGCCATGCGCCAGCGTGGCTTTTGAGTGGGTGGTCTACACCAAACACTGTCTCGACCATACCGCCACCGTCGTCGACTACCTGGCCCGTTACACCCACCGCATCGCCATCACCCCAGCGCGGATCCTCGCGGTCGACGACGAACGGGTGACCATCCGCTACAAGGACTACCGCGACCGTGACCGACATAAGACATTGTCCCTGGAGGGCGAAGAGTTCGTGCGCCGCTTCCTGATGCATGTCCTGCCGAAAGGGCTGATGCGCATTCGTCACTTCGGCTTCCTGGCCAACCGCGGCCGCCGGGAGAAGCTCGCCCGGATCCGTGAGGCCCTGGCCGCCCCCGTCCCCCCGGAGAAGGACGATGGCACCGCACACCACGACAGCGTCGACTATCCTTGCCCGCAGTGCCGGACCGGGCGACTGCACGTGATCGCGCAGATTGCGCCCGGTCGGTCCCTCTGGAGACCGCCCGACACGCGACACTGAGGCCGTAGAACAGAATAAAGGCCCGCGGTCTTGACCGAGGTGGGACGGCCCCGCAGCGGGGCCGCGGTCGCGCTCGTCCGGACATTGGATTTTGCCGAGAAATGGCGAGAGAATGACCACCTATCGCACGTTGCAGGGCCCGAAGACATGGACGAAAAGACCTCACCGGCCACGACCACCGCCCCGATCTGCGCCACCGCCGGCGCATCGCACCCACCCCGCGCAATACATTTCCCTATAGATCAGTCCGTGCCGGTCTGATGGGCGGCTTAGTCCAACAGACATTTATTCGCCATGCTGCGCACGGCGGATAAATGCTTATAAGTTAGGCCACATCGGCGAGGCATTCATGTCCGAGAACTCAACTGAGGGGCTTTCCCGCACCTTACGCTGGCTATGCTGGATTCCTTTGGCTTCTTTGCTCGGGATCGAACTGTATATTCGCAACTTTGATGGTTGGGGGGCGTGGGCCTCAGCCCCGCTGTTGTTGGTCCCTGCGATGCTCAGTCTCCCCGTCGTGATTCTCGCCCTCTCCGCGTGCGTGTCAACATTGCGCACCCGGGGGCAGCTCTCTGTAGCCGTCCTCGTTACATTGGTTTCAGCAGTACCGATTATCTGGCTCGGTGTTCGGCGTTTCATTATGTAGTGGACAGCCTTATGTGTGGCCTAACAATCGGTTGCAGCGGACGGTCCGCTGCACGGCCCGCCGCTGAACCGAAGCGTTCGGTAAAAAAATGAGAAAACTAATCATCACAGCTTTATCAATTCTTGGCATTTGGTTACTGTTGACAGTTACAGGTTGTAACATCCAGCGCTCCTTTGTCTGGCCAATGAGCGCGGAAGAAGTTGTCGACCGGCCTGTTCCGCCAAATGCTACGTTGGTGTGGGTCAACAGTGGCGATTCACAAGTCGAAGCTTGGTTTTTTCCTGCTCCCGACAACTTGGACGGGAAAAAACATCCCGCTGTCATGTTTTTTCACGGAAACAATGAGGTCATTGACCATTGTCTTGAATTTGCAGAGAGATACGCAGCCAATGGAATATCGACAATGCTTGTTGAATATCGGGGTTATGGTCGCTCAACAGGCACGCCGGCAATGCAACTAATTCGGTCTGACATGATTGCGTTTTATGATTGGTTGGCTAAACAGCCATTAGTAGATTCTGAGAAGATCGTGTTTCATGGAAGGTCTATAGGGGGAGCAGTCGCCGCTGATTTATCTCAACACAGGAAGCCAGCGGCTATGATACTGTCTTCGACATTCACCTCAATGGAGGTAATGTTTTGGAGATTCGGGGTTCCCGGTTTTATTGTGGAAGATAAATACAGGACTGAAGACGTTATGAGGGACGCCGAATTCCCCGTGCTTGTTCAGCATGGGACGCGGGATGATATTATTCCTGTGAAAGACGGGCGGGAGCTTGGCTCGCTGGGAAAACAAACAAAATACATCGAGTATGATGCCAATCACGACTTGCCGACGAACTGGTCAACGTTCGAAGCGCATATCATTGAATTCCTTGCGGAGTATAGAATCGTGAATCACCCACTACCGCACAAGCCGGATGCACGCCACGGCTCATAGCCGCGCGTCATCGGCGACGTTCGGCAATGAAAATTGCAGCGTATCAAAATATGTATGGCAAGGAAACGGAGTATTGATGATATGCCCGTAATCTCAATGTTCTATGGGATCATCATTCGGATGTACTTTCTGGATAATCAGCATCACAGTGTGCCGCACATTCATGCGCGGTACTCCGGATCCGAAGTATCGATTCGGATTGATGATGGTGAATTATTGGCGGGGGAGTTGCCACGTAAGCAGTTGCGTTTGGTGCAAGCATGGATTGAACTGCATCGAGATGAACTTATGGCTGATTGGGAACTGGCCGTGGCGGGAGAGAACCCGTACAAGATTGATCCATTGTGAGGTTGCTATGTATTGGGACGTAAAGACAGTGCGTCCGTTGGACGACTATGAAATCTATGTCGAGTTGGAAGATGGCCGAAGGGGTGTTTTTGACCTCAAGCCGCACCTGAATCATGGGGTATTCAAGGAGCTTCAAGATAAAGGCTATTTTTCGCAAGTCGATATCGTGTTTGGTGCAGTGACGTGGCCCCATGAACAAGATATCGCGCCGGAAACGCTGGCAGCTGGCTTGAAGCCAGTAGCACCCGAAGGTAAAGCCGAACAAGGCGCTTAACCCGGACTGCGTCAGTCGCTGCATTACGGTGACGCATTACGGTGACAGTGCATTTAATTCCGCTACCCATCCCCGCCTCCTCGCCTATCGCGGCCTCGGCCCCCGCTTGCCGGGCTTCAGCGTTCGAATTACGGAATTACGGTGACAGTGCATTCAATTGACTCCCCCGTCACCTCCGGTTAGTTTCGTTCCATGGCTCGCCTCGCCCGCGTCGTCCTTTCGCAT
>CAYSMJ010000279.1:0-2986 GCA_964432075.1 uncultured Caulobacterales bacterium
CTTGGTTTCGGGCGATGGCGTCTGCCCGGCGCAGGCCGCGGCGGTGAGCAGCAGGGAAGCTGTAAATAAGCGCGAACTCATATTGTCAATCATGGTCTGCCTCCTCTCAGGACCCGTCCATACCACACTCTTGCGCGGAACGCCCGCCGGTCCTGAAAGCGATCCTCGCTTCGCTGCTGTCGCGTTGACCGGCTGTCGATGGATCAAATTTATCGAAAGCCGACATTATCTGCTGCCGGGTGGCACTGGCCTGTACGCGGGCGCAATCGTGAGGGATTGTGTCTTGAGGCTGAGCGCCGGCACCGCCTCGCGGGTGAATGGAACCATGTGGCTGCCCTTGTGACCGGGGATATGGCGGAGCTCAAGAATATCGCCTGCGCCAAAATTGTGGACAGCCGCCACAAGGCCAAGGCCCGTGCCATCATCGCCAAAGGCCCTCAGGCCGATCAGATCCTCAAAATAAAATTCGTCCTCATCCGGCAGATCAAGACGGTGACGCGGGACGAATAGTTTCGTGCCGGAAAGCGCCTGGGCGTCCTCGCGGCTTTTGATTTCCGGCGCCGTCACAAGCGCCACTGTCGGCTTTAGCATGCGGATGAGCGTAAGCGTAAAGACCCGGCGGCGGTCCTCACTGGTAACCGGGCCATAGCGGGCAATCGCGGTCGGATCTTCGGTAAAGGACCGGGTTTTTGCATGGCCATGCACCCCCTGGGCGCCGGTAAAGACCCCGAGGCAAACGCGCTTTTCCCCGCTCATGCCGGCGCGGCCTCGCGTTCTGCCTGGGCAAACAAGCGACCCTTTTCGGTGATCCCGACAACCGCAATCGTTATGAGACTCAAGGTCAGAATCCCGAAAATCAGCGGTCCGGCAGTGCCGTCAAACCGGTGCCCGATGAGCCAGCCGATCGTGCCGGCCACGGCTGTGGAGGCAAAGCCGTTGGCCGCGCCCGCTGAGCCCGCAATATGGCCCATCGGTTCCATGGCAAGGGCGGTAAAATTTGGTCCCATCATGCCGATGGCGAAAAAGCCGAGCGCTGTCAGCGCCAGGAAGATAGCAAAATTCTCGATGCCTGAAAGGAAGACAAGAGCATGGAACGCACTCACAAAGAAATAGCCAATCATCGCACTATGGCTCATGCGCCGCATCCCATGACGTTCGACAAGGCGGCTGTTGATGACCGAGGCAAGACCAAAGGGCAGGGCGATTGCCGCGAAGGCAAGGCCAAAAAAGGCGCCCACGTCAAAGACCTCGTGGAAGACCTGTTCGGCAGATCCGACAAAGGCAAACAGGCTGCCAAAGACAAGCGCACTGCCTGCCGTATAGCCCGCACTCGTGCGATTACTGAAGAAGCTCGCATAGTTGAATAGGACCTGGCGCGCTCTTACCGGGCGTGCGTCTTCGGGTTTGAGCGTTTCTGCGACCCGGAAGGTGACCCAGATCGCCATCGTCAGCCCGTAGATAAGCAGGCCGACAAATATGATCCGCCACGAGCCAAGCAGCAGAAACCCCTGGCCCACCAGCGGGGCAATCACCGGGGCAATGACAAACACTGTGACCACCATGGACAGGACATTTGCCATTTTGCGGCCTGAAAACCGGTCACGGATCATGGCGAGCGCCGCAACCCGGGTCCCGGCAGTTGAAGCGCCCTGCGCCGCCCGGGCCGCAAGCAGGGTCTCAAAGCTTGGCGCGATGATCGAGACAAGCGAGGCGACAATATAGAAAAACAGCGAGATCAGAAGAACAGGCCGCCGTCCGAACCGGTCAATCACCGGGCCAAAGATCAGCTGCGCAAATCCGTTGCACACAATGTACAAAGTGACCATGAGCTGGCGATCGTTGGGATTGGCGATCTCTAGGTCACGCGCTATCAGCCCGAGGGCCGGAAGCATGACATCAATTGCAAAGGCGTTCAGCCCCCAGAGCCCAGCCGTGATGGCCACGATTTCCGGCACGCCAAGGTCTTTTGGCGGGTGGATTTGCGCAAGGCGCGGGCGTGGGGAGACAGGTTTGGTCCGGGTCATGGCGCGAGGGTTAGGCCGCGCCTGCTGCCTTGGCAATGGGACACCTGTTACCGATGATGTTCCACATGGCTCTCGATCAGGGCCTTGTTATAGGCAGCAAGAGCGCGCACGCGGGTC
Source organism: uncultured Caulobacterales bacterium (assembly GCA_964432075.1). GTDB lineage: Bacteria > Pseudomonadota > Alphaproteobacteria > Caulobacterales > Parvularculaceae > CALLPQ01. The sequence continues at coordinate 2,142 of CAYSMJ010000279.1, forward strand.
AGGTAGCCGATAATCTCGTCGGGGTTTTTCGGATTGACCACCGGCAGGCCCGGCCCATCATGATCTTCCAGCGTGGCGAGAGCCTTGCCAAGTGACTGACGGGTCTCCAGCCGTTTGGCCTCGGCCGATAGAGGTTCCTGCGGAGGCATTTTCTCCATGACTTCGCGCACACGGATCGTCTGAAGCAGGACTCCCTGAGGGCCTTCCGATAGATCATAGCCGCGACGCGAAAGCTGCCAGTGGAAAAAAGATTTTCCGTAAACCGATTGAGTTAGAAAGGTCGCTATTGAAACGGCGACAAGAAGCGATATCGTCATGCCGTAATCGCCAGTCAGTTCAAAGGCGATCAGGGTTGTCGAGATTGGTGCCCCCATGACAGCACCAGCAACCGCGCCCATGCCGACCATGGCATAATAGCCAGGGCTTGCTTCGGTTCCCGGAAAGAAATCGGCTGCGACCAGACCAAAAGCCGCGCCGGCGAAAACCCCGAGAAAAAGCCCGGGCGAAAAAATACCCCCGCCAAACCGGCAGGAAAGCGTGACCGCTGTTGCGAAAAACTTCAGCCCCAGGATGATTAATAGCGTCTGGAGTGTATAGTCGCCGGCGAGCGCCCGAGTAATTGCTTCATAACCAACACCAAAAATTTCCGGATGAAAAGCCCCGCACAGGCCAATCACAATGCCTGCAACCGGCGGCAGGTAGATATAGGAGACATCGTAGCGATTGGCGATCTCGCGTATTTGCGTTGTCAGAACGCGGGTGAGCTGCAGAAAAATGATGGCGGCCAGACCACAACAAAGCCCGAGAAGGGCCGACAGCGGCACTTCAATCGTTCCGGTACCGCC
>CAYSMJ010000280.1:0-2972 GCA_964432075.1 uncultured Caulobacterales bacterium
ACCACGGCGTGGGGGCTGGCTACGGGATGGACCCGACGGACGTTCAGCAGGTTGAACAGGGCGGACACGCCGTTTGGGCACAGGCCGGTCTGCCGTTGGCCGCGATGAGGGCGGCGGGTTGACCGGACGCCGACGATCCGGAGCGTCGCCGCGTGGCGGGCCTTGGCGCGGACGGTCAGAACGGGGCCCGTCCGGACGCTGGTCGCGATAGCGTGGGCGATCAGGCCGCCGGTCGCGATAGCGTGGCGGGCCATAAGGGCGACGGACCGGACGAATGCCACGATGGCCATAGCCAAAATGTCCGCGCGGGCGATAGCGCGAGACAAAGCCGCGGTCAGGATACCAGTAGGCATAGCTCCCATACCAGGGATAAAAGGTTACCGCTGCGCCTGAAACGACGCGGTTTTGCGAATAGGCCCTGTCAAAACACAATTCCGCATCCCGTTCGCAGGTAGCCTGACAGGCGCCGTAATCGGTATCATCCCCGTAAGCCTCGCAGTTGCGGTAGCAGATGCCCACCCGATCATCGCAGCTTGAAAACGCGGTTTCATAGGGGCTGACCGCACAGGCATTCACGCCAAGCAAAAGCCCCATGGCGAGGCTGAGTTTCAGCCATAACGGGATGGCTGGCCCCTGGATGATGGCAGGCAATGGCTGTCGATTGGTGGTCATAAAAATTTGCCCCGTTTGTGTCTCAACCCGTATTCTGTCTCAAGCCGACTTCCGTCTCACGACGTAGCGCTCCCCCACCGAACCGAAATCCGCCGAGCGATGTCATTCGTTGCAGCATCGGTCAGGGCGTTTTCAGGCTGCCGCTGATACTGACATACCCCAATTGCTTGAAACTACAAAACGCCGTGCACCGGGGCGGGGTAAAACCGCGGAAGAGTAAGACCGGGGATATTATAATTTCAAGGTTCCCAGCCCCATCAGTGATGTGGTAGTTAATGCTTGTTAACCCATGCAGAGGGAAGGGAAAAAACCTCATGGATCTTATTCAATTGCTCTTGACCGGGGCCGGTGGTGCTATTGTCGGCCCGCTTGTCTCACAACTTCTTGGCGGCAGTTCATCCGGCCTGCTTGGTCGGCTTGTTGCCGGTGTTCTTGGCGGCATTGGTGCCGGGGCCGGGGCCGATGCGGCGGGACTTGGCGCGCTGCTTGGTTCTTCTGAAATGATGCAGATGGTGCAGAGTTTCCTTGAAGGCGGTGTTGGTGGCGGCATCCTGTCAACGATCGTTGGCATGGTCACAAAACGCAGCTGAGAGACTGATCGTTAATTTGTCACGGTACGGAAAGCCCGGTCCAAGCCGGGCTTTTCTTTTGCGAGGGGTCATCTTCCTTGCCAGGGGTCATCGGGCGGCAGTCCGTTTCCGTCGCGACACTCACCAGAAAAGGGTATTTCCAATCAAAAATCCCGCATCTGGGGTAACTGAGGTTACAAAATGCTTAGTGTGCTGCAGCGGCAGGTTATTCAACCTTGATTTTGCGTTATGGTTAGCGGTAGTTGCCAATGTGGGAGATGAGATTATCCAGCTTCCCGATGTTTTTGGTACCCTTACGCCGTGCAAGGGCGACAAAGCCTCAGCAGAGGCAAATCATACATAACGCATAAGAAATGGGAGATCCTCTATGTCTGAAACCGTTGCCAGCCAGTTTTCGCAGATTAACGTAAACGATTTGACATCGCTGCACACGGCCTATGAAGCCATGCTTCTGGGCACGGCGAGTGAAGAACAACTCGCCCTGGTCGAACGCCAGAGCTACAACAGCGATTTCGTCGTGGTCGATATCGTGTCGAACACAGGCGACGGGGCGGACCTCCTTGGGAGCCTGCGCGCGCTCGGGCTGACCAATGGAGCCTCCTTCGGCGCCTATGCATCCGGTGTTCTTCCGATTTCCGCCATTCCGCAACTCAACGCCCTCGGCGGCGTTCAGACGGCGCGGATTTCCGTTTTCCAGAACAATTCGCAGGGTATCGTCGAAAATGAAGCGGTCCAGACCCTGAATGTGGATGATGTCCGCGAGGCGTTTGGCATTGACGGCTCCGGCGTCACGGTTGGTGTTTTGTCTGACAGCTTTAACACGGCCCCGCTGCCCAGCAAATACGCCGATGATATCGCAACCGGCGACCTGCCTGACGATATCCTTGTCCTTGAAGATTTCATTGAAGGTCTCGGCATTGACGAAGGCCGGGCGATGCTGCAGCTGATTCACGATATTGCGCCGGGGGCTGATCTCCAGTTTTCATCGGCCTTTCTCGGGATCGCGAATTTTGCCCAGAGCATTATCGATCTGCGGGCCGCCGGTTCCGACGTTATTGTCGATGATATCATCTACTTTGCCGAACCAATTTACTCGGATGGTGTCATTGCCCAGGCTGTCGACACCGTTGTCGAAGACGGGGCGCTTTACTTCTCCTCCGCTGGCAATGGCGGGCGTCTGGCCTATCGCAGCGACTTCCGCGATGGCGGCCAGGCTGATATTTTTGGCGATGGTTCGCTGACCGGCGTTCTGCACGATTTCGACCCGGATCCGAACTCGACCGTTACGTTCCAGACTTTGACCCTCGGCGCCGGTTCAGGCTTTACCGGTTCGTTCCAATGGGATGATCCCTTCTTTTCAGATACCGGCGGTCAGAATGCATCCGACACCAATATCGATGTGATTTTCCGCCTCATTAACCCGGATGGGACCCTGGGTGCTGTCCTTTTTGATCCGATTGGAGATTCGATCAACGAAATTGGTGGGGATCCTGTAATCATCGACGGCCTGAGCAATGGTGGGCCTGCTGCCGCCCAGGTCGCGATCCAGTTCCTGCTGACCGATCAGCCGGGTGGTAACAATGCACCAAGCCAGATTGGCTATAATCTGTTTGACTCAGGCTTTGTCTCGATCGACACCTTCAATACAGGTGGGCCGACTGTTTACGGCCACTCGGCGGCCCGCGGGGCGATTGCGGTTGGAGCATCGGC
>CAYSMJ010000281.1:0-2960 GCA_964432075.1 uncultured Caulobacterales bacterium
GCAACATGATCGAAAGATTGTTCAACAAACTCAAACACTTCAGACGCGTCGCCACCCGTTTTGACAAACTGATCGACAACTTCCTCGGCTTAGTTACCCTCGCTTCAATCCACCTGCTGCTCAGGTGAAAGGTTAAATCCTGACGAGGGCCTAGCCTATTCGGATCGCGCACTATGTCGGTGCTTTTTTGATAATGCCGCGGTTTGATGGCTACAAATGCCCAATTTTTTGGGTGCTGCAGCCAACTTTGAGTCATTTTTCGCACCACGGATGTTCAGCTGTAACGCAAAGGCAATTATCGGCTTTTGAACCTTGCAATTCCGATAGCCGTGTGGCGATAACCGTAGCCAGTATGTGGCAATCGGGAGTAAAGCTAGTGGCTCAAAGCCGATATTTGTTTGCCAGTGTCGATTCGCCTCCTGATACGGGCGGCGTGGCGCTTCTCGCCCAGCAAGTGTCCAAGAAGCTCATGAGCATCGACGGCAAAGAGGGTGTCTATGTGGCGCCTCAGGGAAGCTATTTCGAACGGGGTTCAATCAATTTCAAATTCTATGAGGACTTCCATTCAGATACCAAGCTTCGAGCGGGGGTAGGTGCTTCATTGGAAGACGAGCGGATCTGCGATCTTTTCGTGAAGCTGATCGAAAGCCACAAGCTTGATCGCATTGTTGTCTGGCACCCATTCTACTACGGGCTGGGTGCGATCGAAGCCGCCAGGCTGTGCGACATACCTGTCGCTGTTTTCGTTCATGGAACGGAGCTGACTAGCCAGTTGCCTCAGACACGGATTGGTCCAATCGAAACACCCATCGATCCCATGTCAGAAGAGCTGGGTGACCGGCTTCGCACAACGCTTGAATCTGCTGATGTCGTCCTGACGAATAGCTCGTACTCGGCATCGCTTATTCGAAATGCCCACAAGGCTGCACCGATCACTATCGTGGGGTGCGGGATTGATGAGTCCGAATATGCCGATTTGGTGAAGCGGTCACCGTTTTATAATCCCGGCGAAAAACGCCGTCTCCGATTGCGATACGGTCTGCCAGAAGCGCCGACCATGATCGCCGTCGGCCGGCTTGTGCCGCACAAGAACCACTTCGCCATGCTTTCGCTACTCGCCTGCATGCCGGAATGGCAATTGCTGATCGTGGGTGATGGGCCGTGTTATGACCAGATTGTCGAGCAAGCTCGTGAACTCGGCGTTTTAGGCCGTGTACTTATCAAGCGAAATGTTGAGGATCGTGAAAAGTTCCGCCTGATGCGCGCCTCGGAGATCGGATTGCTAGTCTCGACTTATAATGAGGAGACAGGCGGGTATGAGGGCTTTGGCATTGTGATGCTGGAATATGCCGCAAGCGGTTGCATGCCGGTGACCAATGGACAGTTTGGCATGCAGGATTTTGCGATTCGAATGAAGGGCGGCATTGTACTGGATCTCTTCAACCAGACGTTCGACATGTCAGCTGCCCAACTGCTCGACTCCATTGCAGATCAATCCTTCATGAAGGCGCAGTTGGATCACACCCGCAAAGTGATTTCCGATAATTTCACTTGGAAAAAGGTCGCCGAACGGGTGACGCGTTCCTGGTCGGGATTATCATCATGATTGTGCCGACCGACATTGAACATGAACTTGAACAGCGGACCACGCTAATTCTAACAGACGCGTTCGTACCTTACACGGCTGGCGGTGCTGAACTCAGCTTGCAAGCCACCTTGCAGCAGCTCTCGGTCGATGAGCGGTCGCAGGTCTGTATTCTGTGTTTTGCCGATGGGGTGAATCAAACCGAGACGTCGTATTATGAGGGCGCTTTAGTAATTCATGCGCCCGCGCCTCCTAGTTGGCCGCACAATCACCTTACGACTGACCAACTCAAGAAACGCGGCGAACAGCTGAGCTTCTCTGCGCGCGCCATCGGGAGGATAGAACGTGAATTGCGCTCGCGCGTTGCTGCAAACGCCGGTGCGCAGAAGTTGGCCTATGAGGAAAGCCGTGTTCGCCCGAAAGGCGGCATTCTGACCGATCATCTTATCCTTGCGAATGATCAGAGGGTGGTCTTCGGCACCGCCATTGCGGAGAAGATGGTTCTTCACAAACTGGTTTGCGACAACACCCGGAGCATCATCATTGGCGCGCTCATCATCAAGAACCTGGATGGAAAACCCTTTTCCACCGCGGTTGTTCGCGACAATCGTTTCCACTGCGCGCGCCCAATGCAAAACCGCATGGTCGGCGGGAAGTTTTGCAAGACCTGCGATTTTGCCTGTGCGAAGGAGGATAGCCGGAATGCGGTCGCACTGCGGGAAAAGACACTGGCGCTGACCCAGGAAAGCCGGAAAGCCGCGCTAAACCAGTATACGCAAGTCGTTGTAACCAGCCACGAACTGGCGAGACACGTGAAACCGTTGATCGCAAAAAGCACGTCACTGTTGCGCATCCCGAATGGCCTAGGATCAATTGAACAGATCGACCGGTGGATTGATGGCGTTCCCCAATCAGCCATGTGTGATATCGTGATCATTGGTATGCTGAATGAGAATAAGGGCCAGCTACAATTTCTGAAGCGCACTGAACGCTGGCTGAAGAAAAATCCCGATGTTCGCATCAACCTTCTCGGTCGCGGTGTCCGTATCGAAAAGCAGATCAGGAAATTCGCGAAGGACAAGAAGCTCGAAAAGCAGATCCGACCGCTCGGATACCGCAACCGCGAGGCGATTTACCAGGAAATCGCTAGGGCGAAGCTTGTGGTGGCACCCACGGTCTGGCCGGAGCCGTTTGGACGCGTGCCCCTTGAAGCTGGTGCCGGCAGGCGCGCCGTCGTCGCTTTCGGCGTTGGCGGGCTGAACGAGAGCATCGTTCACGGCAAAACCGGGATGCTGGTCAAACCCGGCGATTACAATGCCTTGCTTGCTGCGATTGATGAATTGCTAAACGATAGCGCCGCGCGTTCGGAGATGCA
>CAYSMJ010000282.1:0-2947 GCA_964432075.1 uncultured Caulobacterales bacterium
CAGCCGCAGAAGATCCCGGCTCGGCGCGGCTTACGCCGCTTGGCCGGGAAATCGGTCTCGGGTTCCCAGTTCCCATCCCCCGCATCCCCGGAAAGCCGCACGGCCTTACCCCCGTGTCCCCGGAAAGCCGCAAGGCTTATCCGGGGCCTCCCGCGCAAGCCCCGAACCCAGCCGCAGAAGATCCCGGCTCGGCGCGGCTTACGCCGCTTGGCCGGGAAATCGGGGGACGGATTATGCGCGGTGGATACCGCATTCGGTTTTGGCCTGGCCGCGCCAGCGCCCGGCGCGCACATCGGCGCCCTCGGTGACCGGGTGGGTGCAGGGCCAGCAGCCTACGGACGGATAGCCCTGTTCCACCAGCGGGTGGGCCGGCAGATCGTGAGCCACACGGTAAGCCTCAATATCATCCGCCTGCCACCCAATGAGCGGATTGACCTTGATATGCGTGTCCGTCGCCTCGAAGATGGGCAGGCGCAAACGCTCGCCGCCATGGAAGGCCTTGCGGCCCGTGATCCACGCAGCGAAACCGGCGAGCGCGGTGTTCAGGGGCTGAACCTTGCGCAGGGTACAACAGCCATCAGCGTCGTGGCGCCACAGGGACCCGTCCTGATCCTCACGCGCCAGCGCCTCCGGACCGGGGCGGATATCAAGCACATTGGTCAGGCCAAGTCGGGCGGCAAGTTTCTTCCGGTGACTGAGGGTCTGGGAAAAATGCTTGCCGGTATCAAGAAAAATCACCGGCAGGCCGGGGTTCACCTGCGCAACCAGATGCAAAAGCGGCGCGGATTCCGCCCCGAAGGACGAGACAAGGGCAATCCGCTCCGGGAACACATCCAAAAGCGCAGCCCGCAGGATCGTGCCTGCCTCAGCACCCGCAAAACTCTCCGACAAGCGGGCCGCCAGCGCGTCACGGTCCACCTCCGGCGATGGCTCAGCCCTTTCCAGACGATATGCCGCCCCTGCCGCCATGATGAATTTCCCTCAGGCTGCAAGCCGTTTGCGGCGGCCATGACGCAGGGCCCAGACCGGCAAAACCCCATCAGCAGACGGCTGATAAAAATGGCTGAACGTCTTCAGGGTACGGTTAAAAATATCGATATCTATACGGTCCGTTTCGATATGATCAATACCGCAGCGGCGCATGAAGAACAGCTGATCGGGCAACACATCACCGGCCGCTATGATCGGCTGCCGGAACGACAGCCGTGCACGCAAATGCCGCGCCTGGGTATAGGCACGCCCGTCACCAAATACCGGAAACTGAAGACGAACACCGAAAGCGCCGCGCGGCAAAGTAGGCAGCGCGGCCAGATCGATATCGTTTGGCATGTCGAGAATATACCCCTCTGTATGCGGTTCACTACCGAAGGCGAGCCGCTCCTCAGCGCAGTTGCGGGCGACAAGACCCTCTGGTGTGATTTCATATTGTTGCATAAAGCGCCTCCTTGAAAGGCTCATTGCCAAGCCGGCGCCAGCTATCGAGAAAGCGCTCTCCGGGCGTACGTTGTTCCTTGTAGAAATTGATAAGCTTTTCGATGGCATCGACCACTTCATCGGTAGACAGACCACGCCCGACAATCTCGCCAATGGCCGCGTCTTCCGCCGCCGATCCACCAAGGGTGATCTGGTAGAATTCCTCGCCCTTCTTGTCGACGCCGAGGATTCCGATATGGCCGACATGGTGATGACCGCAGGCATTGATGCAGCCGGAGATTTTGACCTTTAGCTCACCCAGGTCATGTTGCGCCTCTGGATCGGCAAACCGCTTCCCCAGCCGCTGAGCCAGCGGGATCGACCGGGCATTGGCAAGGCTGCAATAATCAAGCCCCGGACAAGCGATGATATCGCTGACAAGACCGAGATTAGCCGTTCCCAGACCATTCGCCTGCAAATTTTTCCAGAGGGTGAAAAGATCAGCCTTTCTGATATGCGGCAGACAGAGATTCTGCTCATGGGTCACCCGGATTTCGCCAAAGCCGAAACGCTCTGCGAGGTCGGCAATCGTGCGCATCTGCTCCGAGGTCGCATCGCCCGGCACCCCGCCGACGGGCTTGAGCGAAATATTGGCGATGGCATAACCCGGCTGGCGATGGGCCACCACATTGATATCGAGCCACCGGGAAAAATCCGGATGCGCCTTGCGCTCCGCCGCCCAGTCCGTCGCTGGCGCTTCGGCGGTGAAGGCAGGCGGCGCGAAAAAGGCTGCAATCCGCGTCACCTCCTCAGCTGGCAGATCTACGCTTGCCTCGCCGCGCAGCGCCCCCCACTCCGCCTCGACCTGCGCCCGGAACGCGTCGATCCCCAACGCATTGACGAGAATCTTGATCCGCGCCTTGTACTTGTTGTCGCGCCGACCATGGCTGTTATAAACGCGCAGGATCGCCTCAAGATAAGAGAGTAATTGATCCCTGGGTAGAAAGTTATTGATCACCTGCCCGACATAAGGGGTGCGCCCAAGCCCGCCGCCGGCATAGACCCGGAAACCTGTTTCTCCCGCGTCGTTCCTGTAGAGATGCAATCCGATATCGTGCACCTGCACGGCTGCACGGTCGGTTACACTTGCCGTTACAGCGATTTTGAATTTGCGCGGCAGGAAGGAGAATTCCGGGTGAAATGTCGACCACTGACGGATCGCCTCGCACCAGATCCGCGGGTCTTCGATTTCATCGGCGATGGCCCCTGCATATTGATCCGTGGTCACATTGCGGATGCAATTTCCCGAGGTCTGGATCGCATGCATCTCAACCTCGGCCAGCGCCTCGAGAATATCCGGCACATCAACCAGCGCCGGCCAGTTGAGCTGAACATTCTGGCGGGTCGTAAAATGCGCATAGCCCTTATCGTAGCGCTCGGCGACATCCGCCAGCGCCCGCAGCTGGCGCGCCGAAACCGTCCCATACGGAATGGCAATGCGTAGCATATAGGCATGGAGCTGCAGGTAAAGTCC
>CAYSMJ010000283.1:0-2867 GCA_964432075.1 uncultured Caulobacterales bacterium
GGGCCTGCGCAAACGCTGCCCGCGCTGTGGCAAAGGCGAGCTGTTCGGCTCCTATGTCAAAAACCGGCGGGCCTGTCCGGCCTGTACTCTCGACTTTACCGGCCACAAGGCTGATGACGCGCCGCCCTATGTCACGATCATGGTGGTCGGTCATCTTGTCGTGCCCCTGGCCCTGATTCACCGTCAGTTGTTTGAGCCCCCGCTCTGGCTTCAGTTTGCCGTCTGGGCGCCGATCCTCCTCGCGGCGACGCTTGCTTTTCTGCCGCGGGCAAAAGGCGCGATGATCGGTCTGCAATGGGCCAATGGCATGCATGGCTTTGCCCCGCCGTCGAGCGAACCCGGCGCCGAAGACCGTCCTGGTGCGATGTAATCACAACATTCATCGCAAAAGAGGCTGACATGATGGGCAAATCAATCGCGGGTATCGCCGCGCTACTGATTGCGACGGCTATCCTGATTTCCGGCAATGGCCTGCAGGGAACACTCCTGCCCGTGCGCGCCAATCTGGAAGCCTTCCCGACGAGCCTGATCGGCGCCATGATGTCTGGCTATTTTGTCGGTTTTATCCTTGGATGCCGTATTATCCCGACGCTGATCCAGCGGGTCGGTCATATCCGTGTTTTCCTCGCACTGGCTTCGATCGCGTCGGCGAGCACGCTTCTCCATGTCCTGTTTGTCAATGTCTGGGTTTGGGCTCTCCTGCGTGCGGTGACCGGATTTTGTTTTGCCGGGCTTTCGATGGTGCTTGAAAGCTGGATCAATGAGCGGGTCACGAATGAAAATCGCGGCCGGGTCCTTTCCGTTTACAGAATGGTTGACCTTGGCGCGCTGACGCTTGGCAACCTCCTGCTTGGCATTGCTAACCCTGAGGGTTTTGCCCTGTTCGCGCTTGTCTCCATTCTTGTCTCACTAGCCCTTGTTCCCGTTGCGCTGACCCGGACCGAGGCCCCTGCGCCCCTTGCCTCTGCCCGGCTTGACCTGCCCCGGCTCTACCGCCTGTCCCCTGTGGCCGTCTTTGGCGCATTGGCAACGGGGCTTGCAAATGCCGCCTTCTGGTCGCTTGCCCCGGTCTTCATTCAGGAAACGGGACGTTCTACCGGCGAGGTCGCGACGTTCATGTCAATTACCGTCCTCGGCGCAGCGCTTTCCACATGGCCGATCGGGTTGTTGTCGGACAAGATCGATCGCCGGATCGTCCTGGCCCTGACGAGTGCAGTCGGCGCCGGAGCAGCACTGATGGTTATGGGAGTCGCTGGCGGTGCCAATCTCCAGCTTTACGGCACCGCCTTTGTCTGGGGCGCGATGATCATACCGACCATGGGGCTTGCGATTGCCCATGCAAACGACCACGCCGAAAAGGGCACCAGCGTCGCCACCAATGGCGGTCTTCTGATGCTTCATGGCCTCGGCGCCATTATTGGCGCCAATGCCGGGGGGCAGATCATCACCGCCTTCGGCGCGCCCAGCCTGTTTGCCTATATCGCTGCCATTTATGGCGTTCTTTCGCTTGTCTGTATCATCCGCATCGCCAGCCGAAAGGCTGTTGCCACGGAAGACAAATCCGCCTTCACCCCAATTGCCCGGAACGCAACACCCGCCGCGTTCGAGGGCACCGCGCAGACCGGGGAGCATGCAGCCACCCCCACGGCGCAACCAGAACGCCTGTAATCGTCGCATCAAAATTCTTTTCGTCCGCCCCCCTTACCCCCCGGTTCTGCTACCACGGGCTTCCCGCGTCGCCCCTGAGCGGGCCTTGGACAGGCTTTGACAGGCTTTGACGGGCCTGGGGCGGCTTGACGGGTGCTGTCGTTTTTCAAGCGATGAATACCAAAACCATCGCTTCCGACACCGGAACCCACGTGCTATGCCTTTGTTTATGCATCGCATCCTTTTTGTCTGTCTTGGAAATATATGCCGGTCGCCAGCGGCGGAGGGTATGCTGACGGCGCGGGCAAAGGAGCGCGATCTGCACGTCCATGTCGATTCTGCGGGCACCGGCGCCTGGCATGTGGGCAACCCGCCAGATGCACGGATGATAGAGGCCATGGCACGGCGGGGGATAACCATCCGCCACCAACGCGCCCGGCAGGTGGAACTCGCCGATTTCTATGAATTCGACCTGATGCTGGCCATGGACCTGTCGAACCATTCCGATCTGCTGAGCCTCGCACCGCCCAATCGTGAGGCCGATATCCGCCTGTTTCTTGACTTCGCAGACGGGTCTGTACGCGAGATGCCCGATCCCTATTATGGTGCCGCCAACGGATTTGAAACCGTGCTCGACCTGACCGAGGCGGGTGTGCGCGGGCTGATCGACTATCTCGAAAACGAGGGCTAAGCTAGGTCTCTACCGCACGCCTGTCCAAAAGCAGCGCTTGCCAGCCGACACGCCGCCGGAAAATAACGGGAGCACAAACCCATAAATGCCGCCCCGAAGGAGCCCGCCCCATGGCCGACCCGCGCTTTGACACCCTGACCCTCACCGAATCGGGCGCCATTGCCACGATCACCCTTAACCGGCCGGACGCTGCCAATGGGCTGAACGCAGCGCTTGGCCGCGATCTCTACGCTGCGGCACTCAGATGCAACCGGGACGGCGGACCCCGCGTGGTGATCCTGACGGGCACGGGCCGGTTTTTCTGCGCAGGCGGCGATCTGAAGGAGATCGCAATTGCTGACGACACGCGCGGTGCGGTCAAGGCGCTGGCCGACGATCTTCACCGGGCGATTGCCGTCTTTCGGGGCATGGACGCCCCGCTGATCATGGCCGTCAACGGGATGGCTGCGGGCGCGGGCTTCAGCCTTGCCATGACCGGCGACCTTGTCTTGGCCGCACAGAGCGCGCGCTTTCTCATGGCCTATACCCA
>CAYSMJ010000284.1:0-2863 GCA_964432075.1 uncultured Caulobacterales bacterium
GGACAACGCACCGTCAGCACCGGGGTCGGTGTCTATTACCTTTCGCAGGAGCCGGATTTTTCCGGATCCGAAACTGTTGCCGACTATCTCTGCAATCCGATCGGCTTCCTGTCGGCACCGTTACAGCCTTACCAGACCGATCCCCTGTGCGCCTTGCTTGGAATCCGCCCCGACCAGACCATTGCGCCGCTGTCGGGCGGGGAGCGCCGGAAAGTGGCCCTGATCCGGTCCCTCGCCGCCGAAGCTGAAATCCTGCTGCTTGATGAGCCGACCAACCATCTCGACATCGCGACGATCACATGGCTTGAGACCCGGCTGCGCCAGTATTCCGGCGCGGTCATGATCATCTCCCACGACCGGGCCTTTCTGGAAAATACCACCAGAAAGGTGATCTGGCTTGATAATGGGCGTGCCCATATCCGTAACCAGGGCTTTGCCGGGTTTGAGGACTGGCGTGACAAGCTGCTTGACGAGGAAGCCGAGCGCCATCACAAATTGAGCCGAAAGATCGCTGCCGAGGAAGACTGGGTTCGCTATGGCGTCACCGCCCGGCGAAAACGGAACGTCCGGCGGATGCGCGAACTCACCGATTTGCGCCAGCAATACCGCGATACCCGGCGCCCGGACGAAACCGTTACCTTTTCCCGAAACCAGGCTGACGCCTCGGGTAAACTGGTGATCGAAGCCGAGCACCTGTCAAAATCGTTTCAGAACCGGCCCATTGTTCAGGACTTCTCGATCCGGATTGCGCGCGGTGAGCGGATCGGCCTTGTCGGGCCGAATGGGGTTGGCAAGACCACTCTGATCAATCTTCTGACGGGCGCCCTTGAACCGGACAGCGGGACGATCAGGATCGGGCCCAATCTTGAACGGGTCAGCCTCGACCAGAACCGCGCGAGCCTGACCGCGGGCATGCGGGTCGCCGACGCGATCACCGACGGGCGCGGCGATTTTGTCACCATCAACGGCGCGAACCGGCATGTGGCCAGTTACCTTAAGGACTTTCTGTTCTCACCGGAGCAATGGCGCGCGCCCGTGGAAAGTCTGTCCGGCGGCGAACGCGGTCGGCTCGCGCTGGCTGCGGCCCTTGCCAAGCCGGCCAATTTTCTCGTTCTCGATGAGCCGACCAACGACCTTGACCTTGAGACCCTCGATCTGTTGCAGGAAGCCCTGTCCGACTTTGACGGTACCCTGCTGCTTGTCAGCCATGACCGGTCGTTTCTCGATCGGCTGGTCACCTCGGTTCTGGCGCCGGTGGGGGCGTCGGTGGGGGCGCCGGGTCAATGGCGCCAGACGCCCGGCGGGTTTTCGGATATGATCCGCGAAGCCGGCGGCACCGGTCCGGACTGGCTCACCCTCTCCGATCAGCGAAAAAGCCCGGCCCCGGGCCCCACCGGTCAGAACCGGTCCGAAGGGTCGGCCGACACGAACCCGGCGCCACGAAAAAAACTGAGCTATAAAGACCAGCGCGATCTCGAAACCCTGCCCGGTGAAATCGACGCCCTTGGCAGCAAAATCGAGGAGCTCAGGGAAGGTCTGGCGGACCCGGCGCTGTTTACCAGCGATCCTGACCGGTTTCAGAAAACCGCCGCCGATCTTGAGGCGGCGCAGACAAGGCTGGCCGCCCTTGAGGAACGCTGGTTTGAAGCGGAACTCAAACGCGAGGAACTGGAAGGCACCGGTTGAGCCTGAGGTCGGCACCATCGCGCGCACTTACCGGCTCTTGCGGGACTCTGCCACAGCCGACCAGACCGCCGCCGGGCCCAGACCGGTTTCGCGAAAATGCCGGATTGTTGCCGACAGATTGCGCTTGGCAAAGCGTTTTCCGTCCGCATCAAGAAGAAGCGGGTGATGGCAATAGACAGGAGCGGGATAGTCCAAGAGACGCTGAAGCAGGACATGCAGCGGTGTCAGAGCGAATAAATCTTCGCCGCGATAAACATGGGTTACGCCCTGCAGGGCATCATCATGGCAGCAGGCAAGGTGGTAACTCGTTCCCGCATCTTTCCGCGCCAGGATGACATCGCCAAGCGGCGTCGGATCAGCATGGATCGTTCCCGTTTCCCGGTTGGCGCCCGCCCCGGCCTCGGTGAACGTCAGATCATCCCATTCCGGACCCAGAACATCGCGGGCCCTGACCAGAGACAACCGCCAGGCATAGGGCCGGTCTGCAGCGAGAAAAGCGGCTTCTTCCGAAGGCGGATGCGGGCCACCGTCAAACACGGCCCCGGACCGGCCCCCATCATGGGGTGCCGAGGCGATGGCCGCCGCCACCTCCCGGCGCGTGCGGAAACACCGATAGACAAGCCCGCGCTTGATGAGGCTGCCCAGCGCATCGCGATAGGCGGCGAAATGCGCCGACTGCCGCCGAATGGGCTCGGGCCAGGAAAACCCCAGCCAGGACAGGTCCTCGACAAGGGCCGTCTCGAAAGCCGGCGTGCAGCGGGTCTGATCGATATCCTCAAGCCGAAGCAGGCAGATGCCCCCTTCTGCCGCCGCCGCACCAAAGGCCATTTTCGCCGCAAACGCATGACCGATATGAAGAAAACCCGTCGGCGACGGGGCGAACCGTGTTAGCATTATGTGCGTTTCCTGCCGGGCTGGCCTGTCCATGACAACATAGAGTGCGTACACAAAAAGTGTGATCGTCGATGGTTCCCATCCATCGACTTGGTTTCAAACGCGCGACCTCTACAAAATCTGGCCCTGGAAAATCTGGCCCTGAAAATCTGGCCCTGAAAATCTGGCCCTGAAAATCTGGCCCTGAAAATCTGGATTGCGTTTTGATTCAACAAAAAGGTAACGCAGTCTAAGGCCTGTGGACAAATAGGATTCACAACGGCGCCGAATACTGATTCAAGCT
>CAYSMJ010000285.1:0-2861 GCA_964432075.1 uncultured Caulobacterales bacterium
TCCGCCACATCGTCCACATAAACCGGTTGAAACCGCGTCCTGCCACCGCCAATAAGCGGCAATATGGGCGAGAGTTCGGCCATTGCGGCAAACCGGTTGAAGAAATCATCTTCGGGCCCGAAAACAATGGATGGGCGGACGATATCAGCCGTCGGGACTTCCTGGCGGATTACGGCTTCGCCGCCCGCTTTTGAGCGGGCATAAAGGCTCGGACTGTCAGCATCTGCACCAATTGCCGAAACATGGACAAGGTTCGCAATCCCGGCTTCGGCGCAGGCGCTGGCAATGTTCCCGGCCCCGGCTTCCTGAATTGCCTGAAATTTCTGTTTGCCGGCCTGGAACAGGATACCCACGCAGTTCACGACAGCATCAGCCCCGTTCAGCGCCGCAAGAACGGATGGGCGATGGCGGACATTGACCTGCGCAAGCTGGATCTGACCGACATTACCCATTGGCTTCAGGTGCATGGCATGATGCGGTCGACGCACACCAACCCGCACCCGCCAGCCACGCTTTGCCAGTTCGCGAACCACATGCCGTCCGACAAAACCCGACCCGCCAAATACAACCGCCAGTTTTCCGACCATGAACGTTCTCTTCCACCACTGATTGTTACCGCCGCAACCGATCTATCGAAATCACACAGGCAGATCAATTCAAGCGCGGTGCGACGCCTGTGCCCGGCGACGGGGGTGTGCACCATTCGCCCAATACCAAAAAAGGCCGCCCGGTCGGACGGCCTCTCGAAAATGAAATAGGGTCAAAGCAAGCTGTGGGCGAGCAGTGGGCCCTAGCGGCGGGCAAGCCGCTGAACCTCATGTTCGACCTTTTCTTCGACAATCCGGGACAGATTGGTATCAAGCCATTCCTTAATCATCGGCCGCAGCATTTCCGTTACAATTGCTTCCAGGGTCTGCCCTTCATCGTCAGCAACGCGAACTGATCGGGTCAGGCTGGCAAAAGCCGCCGTCGCGGAGTTGGCGGTGTCCTCGTCAATGATACTTTCATCGGTCTCCGAGCGAAGGGCTGCCTGCTGTTTCACCATTTTCACGTCCTCTGTTGAAATCACGTTTTTCGCGCTGTCTTCATTTTCATCACCGCCATGAACCGCCTTGTCAGCTTCGCTGTGACAAGCCATCGCGTCACCGTTTTCATCATCGACGCTGACAATTTCGGCTTCAACGGTATCGGAAGGACTGACCTCGGCGCCGGCAAAAACACCGGCATTCCTGACTTGACCGACCGCGTGTTGAGCCTCCACCCGGTCGAGCATCTCGGAGAGTGAAGAATCGCCACCATGGGCCGCGGAGTCCGTGTCGGCAGGCTTGTCTTCGATATCTTCCTTAGCTGACCACACGGGCGGATCCGGCTGATCGAGCGAAGACCGATCAACACCAAGATTTTCTTCTTCATCCTCGGAAATAATTCGCCTGATCGAGGCAAGGATCTCTTCCATGCTCGGTTCTGGCTGCGCATTGGACATGACGTACTTCCTGGTAACTCTGAAAAAAGAACAGGCACTGACAAGAACAAGACCATTCAGTGCTTCGCCAGTCCTAGCAAGCCCCCGGTTGCATCGGCGTTAATTTTTCCGCCAAAACACGATCTCTTTATTCGCGGCCTCGCGAAAGTGCCGGTCCGGAATTCAGAACGGCAAAATACCTTTGGGCTCGGGCAGTTCATAAGTTTCAAGACCAATGACATCCGGCGTCAGCATGCCGACGGCGGCCAGAAGACCATAAATTGCTGTTCGCTCATTGCGTTTTGCCGTCTCCAGCGCCACTTGCGCATTGAGAAGCTCAAGTTCAGCATTCAGGACGTCCAGTGTTGTCCGCGTGCCGACAAGCGCCTCCTTGCGCACCCCGCGCAGGGCAAGTTCGTTGGCCTCAACCTGGATGTTTGCTGACTCGATTGTCGCCGTCGCCGCCTGAAGCTGTTCCCATGCCGCGATAATCTGCGCTTCCACTTGCCGTTCAGCCTCGAAAATGCGCTGGCGATCGCGGTCGTTCAGGGCCTTTGCCTCGCGGATCCGCGACACGCGCGCGCCACCCTGTAAAATCGGAACATTGACACGAGCGCCATAGGAGAAATTCTCGTTTTCCAGAATAAACGGGCTCGACCCATCGGCGAACTGATAATCCGCATTGACCGTTGCTCGTGGCGAAAACGCCCCTTTTGCAATTTTTATATTTCTTTCCGATGCCCGTTCCGTTGCCCGCGAAACCAAAACCGCCGGTGCAATCTCGCGCCCCAGTGTTTTGGCCGCATCGAGACTTGGCGGCAGGGCCGGCGCCGGCGGTTCGGGCTGCCAGCTGCGGTTCAGCCACCAGTTGCCGGTCGCCAGCAAGGCCAGCGCCAGGATCGAGATCAGCCAGTAGCGGCGGTGTTTCATCGTCGCGAGACAGGTGAACAATAGCGGCGGTGTTTCATCGTCGCGACACCGGCAAGGAGTTACGACCGGTGTCCTGTCCCGGCAGGGTGGACAAGCGCCAGCGGTTTACCGGATTCACCGGAACGACTCCCGCCACTGATCCAGCTTGCCGTGCCCGGCCAGCAGCAGCTCGGCCGCCTCTCTGGCCGCGCCGCGACCGCCGCCGGCGCTGGTGGCGTAATCGACGCGCGCGACGATCCAGCCGTCGGCGTCGCCCGGGCAAAGCTTGAGCCCCGCCCGGCGCATGGCCGGCCAGTCGGCCAGGTCGTCGCCCATGTAGGCGACCTTGCCGGCGTCCAGCCCGGTCCGTTCGAGGATCTCGTCGAACGCCGCGCCCTTGTCCTCGCGCCCCTGCGGGCGATGCGGCAGCGCCGCCGACGGCGCTACGATCACGTGGCGACACCGGCGCCGCACCCCGCCGGCCGCGAGC
>CAYSMJ010000286.1:0-2854 GCA_964432075.1 uncultured Caulobacterales bacterium
TTCACGCTGGTCTCGCCGCGGTCCATCGAAACGGTACCGGGCGGGTTAACCCGCGTCGCGATGAAAAAGGGCTCGCTTGTGGTGAATTCGAGCCAGGGAGGCGGAACAAAAGATAGCTGGGTTTTGGAGGAGGCATAATGCTTGGCAAAACCGCAGGCGGATTGTTCTGGATGTTTCGATATCTTGAGCGGGCTGAAAATACCGCCCGCCTGATTGATGCCGGTTTTCGCATTGCCATGACCCGTTCTGATGTGGAGGAAAGCGAGTGGCGTTCAATCATCGAGACCAGCTCTGCGCGTCGTCAGTTCGAGGCACTGCATGAGAGCTATCGCGGACCCGTCGTCATTGATTTTCTTCTTCGCGAAGCGGAATATCCGTCCAGCATTCTGGCTGCCTTTGGGGCAGCGCGGCGAAATGCACGATTGGTCCGCACAGCCCTGACCCGCGAGGTCTGGGAGGCCGTTAATGATGGCTGGATCGAACTTGCAAGAATTCTGAATAAACCTGTTCCTGATACGGAACTTCCGTCTGTGCTTGCACTCGTGCGCAAACAATCCTCTCTCGTGCGCGGTGCCCAATATGGTACAATGATGCGGGATGATGTTTTTGCGTTCTGTCGTCTCGGAACTCTGCTTGAACGATTTGACAGCACGGTTCGGCTTCTCGACGTGAAATATTTTATCCTGCTGCCATCGGTTTCCATGATTGGCAGCTCACTGGATAACGTCCAGTGGCAGACCATTTTGCGGGCGGCCTCGGGCGAACGCGCCTTTGGCTGGCTTCATGGCGATGATGCCGGTCCGATGCCTGTTGCCGAGTTTTTGATCAAGGACGAGCGTATGCCCCGTTCCCTGGCGTTTTCAAGCAAAGGGCTTGTGCAATATCTACGGCAGCTGGCGCAGATCTATGGCGAGGAGGCAGCAAGTCATGGGCTTGCCAGGCAACTTGAACAGGCGATTTGTGATTCCACGATTGACGAGATCTTTGACATTGGCCTGCACGAATTTCTCCAGACAGTTTCCGGGCGGGGACGTGCGCTTTCCGAAGCCATGCAAACCGATTACCGCTTTACAGGGTGAGCCATGCAACTGAAAATCAGACATATGACGGAATACAGATTTGACGGTGACCGCGGCTATGCGCTCCAACAACTGCGTGTACGTCCAAAAAACCGAAATAATCAGATCGTCGTTGACTGGAACGTGAATGTCGAGGGCGGCACGCCGCAAGTTCAGTTTATCGATCACCACAACAACCAAGTCGACCTCATAAACGTTGAGGCGGAAGTCGAATATGTCCGTATAATCAGTGAAGGGACTGTTAATACTGAAGAGACGCATGGCATTGTCGGGCATGTCCGCGGCTACACGCCGCTATGGCTGTATCGGCGGCAAACAGCCATGACCCGCCCCGGCGAAAATCTTGGCGACTTTCTCAAAGAGGTTCGGGCAGGGGGGCCTTCCTCCGGTCTTGACCTGTTGCACCGGCTGATTTCGCTGATCGCTGAGCATGTCAGCTATGAGGTCGGCGAGACTATTTCGTCGACGACGGCCGAGCAGGCCTGGTCCGAGCGGCATGGCGTTTGTCAGGACCACACGCATATTTTCTGCAGTCTGGCTCGCGAACTCGGCTTTCCCGCCCGTTATGTCAGCGGATTTCTCATGATGAATGACCGCGTTGATCAGGAGGCCACCCATGCGTGGGCGGAGGTCTTTATTGATGATCTGGGCTGGGTCGGGTTTGATGTGTCAAACCGGATTTCTCCCGACCTGCGTTATGTCTGCGTCGCGACAGGCCTTGATTACAAGGAAGCCGCGCCTGTTTCGGGGATGAATTTTGGCATCGCAACCGGCACACCTGTGGTATCGGTTCAGGTGCAGCAGTAAGTGAAATGAATCATTCTCTATGACCTATTGTGTCGGGATGGTCCTGGACCGGGGCCTCGTTCTGATGTCGGACACACGAACCAATGCCGGTGTCGACAACATCTCCACATTCAGCAAAATGTTCTCGTGGTACAAGCCGGGCGAGCGCAATCTGACGCTGATGACGGCCGGAAATCTCGGAACGACGCAGGCCGTGGTCAGTCGTCTTGAAGAGCGGACCAAGGCGCCCAGTGACCGGAATCCGTCAATATTTGATGTTCCGTCAATGTTTCAGGCGGCGCGACTCGTGGCCGATACGCTGAAAAGCGAGATCAGTAATTATGCCGCCAGCGGTCCGAATGCCGAGGCCTTCGGCGCGACACTGATACTCGGGGGACAGATCAAGGGCATCGAGCCGCGACTGTTCCTGATTTATCCTGAAGGAAATTTTGTCGAAGCAAGTCTCGACACGCCCTTCTTTCAGATCGGAGAGACGAAATATGGCCGCCCGATCCTCGTGCGGGCCTATGACCGGGCCATGACGTTTGAGGATGCGGCCCGTCTGATGTTTGTCTCCTTCGATTCAACCATCAAGGCGAATCTTTCGGTTGCCCCGCCCATCGATGTGCAGATCATCAAGCGCGACGATATCGATGCGACGCAGTCTTTCCGCGTTGAGGGTGATGACCCGCAATTTCTCGAAATAACACAAGGTTGGGGCGATGCCCTGAGGGATGCGCTTGGCTCCCTGAGGGCATTTGAACTCCCCGGTTGAAGAAACCACACTATGACCCAGCCGAGCCGGAAGGTGTCGTCGGCACCCTTGTCTGCGCTCGTAAAATCATGAATTCGATGCAAAGCGTTTGACAATGTCCGCTTTGTTACAGGCGCACCGTGACCCCATCCGTCCCGTCAACCGAACTGCATTAGAGGCTGGAGCGGGTAGCGGGAATCGAACCCGCATATTCAGCTTGGAAGGCTGCTGCACT
>CAYSMJ010000287.1:0-2852 GCA_964432075.1 uncultured Caulobacterales bacterium
TTGGAAAGTCCGCTTCAGGCGCGGAGTTCCCAACACGAATCACGCCGCGATAAATCTCGGATTTATTAAGTCTTGAGATCATTTAAGAATGCGCGTCGTTGCCTTCAAAGAAGAATAAGGTTCGGTCTGAATGTTTCAGCTTCTGCCCCTCAGCAATGACGAGACTGCGCTTGCCAGGGCGCCCATGATAAAGGCGGCAGGTCAATTGCTCGGCTCTCTTGTTGAGCATCAGACCATCGGCCTGACGCAGACCAAGGCCTTCAATCGAAAGTTTGTGTTATGGGCGGCGGAAGCCTTTGCATGGCCGGGCTTCGATCTGGAGCGCTATTTTGCCGTCAGCAAAGTGATGAACGAGTATGATTTCCCGCCGCTGGAAGACCTACATTTTGTGTTGCTGAAATTGAAACTGATCCGGCACTACAAGCTGACCTGCCGCTTGACCAAATCAGGTGCCGCGCTGGCAGATAGACCCGGTGACCTCTTCAATCTGATTGCGCCATTCTTTTTGTTTCAGATCGATCATGCGGCCTCATCGCGCATTCCGGAGCCATTGCTCGGCAACTGGGATGTTTTTCTCGGTATTTTGAATGTCGAGGCTGAGGGCGGTGTAAGTAGCGCCAGGCTGCGCGAGATCCTCTACGGGCCGCCTGACCCCGCTGAGCTTTATGACAGGGTGCCCGGGATGATCTATTCTCAGGTGCTCAGCCCGCTTTGCGCAATGGGCTTGCTTGTGGAGGGGGAGACGACGACGCGTCAGGCGTTTGCCGAGCGCCAGTATATGAAGACGCCGCTCTGGGCTGCGGCGTTGCGCTTCCCGTTTGAGCGTCAGCCCGCACGCTCAGACTTGCATTGAGCGGTGCAGTAGAGAATGGCGCTTTGGTGTGTTGGGCGGTCCTGACCTTTCGTTATGGCTTGACCTGACAAGAAGCGGGTAACCTTCCATCGCATATCGTTCGTTGAGCTTGATCTATACGTGTTCGCGTATTAACTTGATTTATACGAGTTAGCGTATATATGTGTTTTATCCGCGAATGCGTATGGAGTGGTGACATGGTTGATCTGGTGAGAAGCCCCCGAATGGCAGGTGATCTGGTGCGCAAGGCGCGCCGGGCACGCGGTTGGACACAGGTTGAACTCGGCTCGCGCATGAATGTGCGCCAAGCCACGGTGTCGAAACTCGAGGCAGGTGAACCCGGCACGCGTATGGAAGTCTTCTTTAACGCACTGACGGTGCTCGGATTGGAGTTAGTTGTGTCAGACCGGGGTGGCAAACCCGATTTTGGGGAAATGTTCTGATGGCGCGGCGGTCCCGCACGCGGCGGCTGAATGTTTTTTTGAACGCGCGCTTGGTTGGGCATCTTGAAAAGGCGTCCAGCGGTGCGATCAGTTTTAATTATGCCTCTGATTGGCTGGCATGGGAAAACGCTATGCCGGTTTCTATTTCCCTGCCGCTGTCGGATCAGACCTGGCGCGGATATGACGTGGTCAATGTATTTGAAAACCTTTTGCCCGATGCTGACCGTGTTCGGCGTAATGTTGCAGAACGGCTTGGGGCTGAAGGCGTCGATGCGTTCTCACTATTGGCGGCAACGGGCCGCGATTGTGTTGGGGCGCTTCAGTTTCTCGGAGAAGATGACACGCCCGGCTCCGCAGGGGAGGTGCGTGGTAAGGCTATTGGCGAGGCGGAGATCGCCGACCTCATTCGGCGTCTTCGCGTAAACCCGCTCGGACTCGATCCGGACGACGAGGATTTCCGCATTTCAATCGCTGGCGCGCAGGACAAGACAGCGCTCCTGAAAAAGGATGGGGTGTGGCACCGGCCCATCGGAACGACGGCAACCACTCATATTCTGAAACCGGCCATCGGCGTTATCCACAATGACATCGATCTGAACGACAGCGTTCAGAACGAGTTTGTGTGTTTAAAGCTCTGTGCAGCCCTTGGTCTGGACGTAGCTGACGCCGAGATTGAAAGTTTCGAGGACCAACTCGCGCTGAGTGTAACCCGGTTTGACCGGCTTTGGACTGAGGATGATCGCTTGTTGCGTTTGCCGCAGGAAGATTTTTGCCAGGCGCTGTCTGTGCCATCGACTCGCAAATACCAGCGTGATGACGGTCCGGGTGTGCTGGCGATTCTTGAAAGGCTCAAGGAAAGTGATCGCCCCAATGAGGATCGCTTCGCTTTCTTTCGTGCGCAGATGATCTTCTGGCTGATCGGTGCCACTGACGGGCACGCGAAGAATTTCTCGATCCAGCATCGCCCCGGTGGCCGGTTTGTTCTGGCCCCACTTTACGATGTGATTTCTGCGCAGCCAATTGTCGATAGCGGTCGCATATCGCATAACCGCTATAAGCTCGCGATGTCGGTTGGCGATAATAATCGATACCAGATCGGGCAGATCTCACGGCGACATTTTGAGCAAAGCGCCGAAGCGGCAGGACTTCCAAAAGGAACGGTTGATCGCTTTTGCGATGAGTTAGAAGCGGCCATTCCGGATGCGCTCGAAACAATTGGCGGTCTTGCCGATAACACAGTTCCGGTCGCCCTGATCGAGAGCATCTCTGCTGGCGTGCGGGCACGGCGGGAAGCGCTTCTTATCGCCTGATCATGTGCTCCAATGCAATTTATACCCTTCACCAGGAAGAAACGACTGAGCATCTTGACGAAGTGCGGAAAAGTTTTCCAAATGCACGTCTCGACGCTAATAGACAGGGCTCGAACCCTGGCGTTTTCAAGGTGGGATACAAATTGGATACAAAGTGGGATACATTTTCAAAAATAATTTCGCGTAAGTATTTGTTTTTATTGTATATTATGACTGATTTCGACGCCCGTCACTCGCGCCATTTCT
>CAYSMJ010000288.1:0-2833 GCA_964432075.1 uncultured Caulobacterales bacterium
TCAAGGCCATCGACATCACCGTCGACACGCGGACGCTCGACAAGATCACCGCGCAGGACCGAGTCCACGGTTGCCGCCCCCTGGAACAGCCGGCCCATGCCGCGCATGCCGTCAAACAGGGCTGTCGCAAACCGTCTGTCCCCGAACAGATGGTCATCGAGGAAATAGAGATGACGGCCGGGAAGGCGGTCGATTTCGGCCAGCGCCTCATCGACCCTCTGGGTGTAAAAGCCGCGCCCGCCTTCAAAAAATGCATCCTTGTAACAGAAAGAACAATGTTGCGGGCAGCCGCGGGTAACAACGATGGAGTTGGGCACGAGGTAACGCTGGCGTTTGATCAGATCGCGGCGCACCGGCGGAATGCCCTCGATTGTACGATTTGTGGTCGACACATAGCGCGGTTTCGGGGTGCCGGCCCGGAAATCGCTCAGGAACTGCGGAAAGGTCTGCTCGCCCGGCCCTAAAAATATAACGTCCGCATGGGGCGCGGCTTCGTCCGGCAGGCTTGTCACATGGAGCCCGCCAAGCGCAACAAAGCACCCTTTCATCCGGTAATGGTCAGCGATCTGATAGGCGCGGTAGGCATTGGTGATATAGACCTGAATCACCACAAGGTCCGGCATATCGTCGAGGCGCAGCCGTTCCACATGATCATCGACAATTCCGGCCTCATCATCCGGGGACAGATAAGCCGCGAGGGTCGCCAGACCCAGCGGCGGAAATAGCGAATATTTCACGGGCCGGAAAAACGGGCTTTTGGCCTCGGTCAGGGCGGGCAGGATGAACTTGACCCGCAACGGGCGTGAAAAGGCGCTCTGCATGGCTGGTTTTTTCCAATCCCACTATGCTTTGCAATGCAGAGCTAAAATGTCAAGCGGTTTTTCAAAGCGCCTCGTTTGGGGGAATTGCATTTTACCCCAAGTTTTTATATCGTAGCGCGAATTGAGGAGAGTGTTTCATGAACAAGAATTCACCTTTTAGGCGTGTCCGGAAAACGCGTGGCCCTGGGCTCGGCTTTGCCCTGATGTCCTTCTTTCTGGCCGCGCCCGGTCTGGCGGCGGACCTTTCGACGGCCGAGGCGAACAAATTTGCCGACTGCCTCCCTGGTCTGGTGAGCGTGGGCAAGGAACTTGAAAAAGATCCGGCCATGGAAAGCCTGAATGAGTCCGTTGAAAATCTTCCCGTCGTCGATGGCGAGTTGCGACTTTATTCTGAAACGTTGAAGCGGGTTCGTGCGGGAGCACCATCAGCTTACGGACGGATAAATGATGCAGCGAAGTCCTGCGGTGTGGGCAGCGCCGAAGCGCTTGGCCAGATTGGGGACAAGGTGATCGCCGCATATATGGCCTCGCAGATAACGCCTGAGATGCGTGCCCAGATGAACCAGCTGACACCGGAAATGATGGCAATGATGCCGCCGCAGGCCAAGCAGAGCTTGGCCATGGTCAATGCTCTGGAGAATGTTTCCGCGGAGAATATCAGGGCGCTTACCCCCGAGGTCATGGCGAAGCTCAACAAGGCCATGGGTAATAGCGGTAAAAAAGGCGGGGCCCCGAAAATTTTCGGCAAATAGAACCGTCAATCCGGTGTTCGCCGATCTGACAACACCGGCCCTATTGCTGGATCGTGCCCGGCTTGAGCATAATGCAACCAGAATGACGGCGCGGGCCCACCGGCTTGGTGTGGCCCTGCGTCCGCATCTGAAGACCTGTAAATCGGTTGATGTGGCCCGAATTCTTTTCGGGTCAGACTGGTCGAGCGCGGCCGTCTCGACCCTGACGGAAGTGCAGGCCTTTTTTGAGGCCGGGATCAGGAATATTCGGTACACCTCGCCCTTTGCGCCTGATAAAGTTGGCGCGATTGCTACGTTTATCCGTGCGGGTTGCCATATTGAAGTGCTGGGGGACGATCCGCAGGCGATTGATGCGATTGCGATGCGGGCCGAGGCCGAAGGCATTACTGTGAATGTTCTATTGGAAATCGATGTGGACGGCTATCGCGGCGGTATCCGGCCAGTATCGGACAGGTTCCAGCCCGCCCTTAATATTTTTTTACAGCGCTCTGGTGTTCGCTTCGGCGGGCTTTATGCCTATGCGGGCGGCACATACAACTTTGCCGACCGGGAGGAGCGCGGCAACCTGATTGAAAAACACCGTGTTGCCCTTGTTGAGACCGCCGCGAAGCTGCGGCGTTCCGGTATTGACGTGCCGGTTCTGGCCATCGGGTCGTCCCCTGCGCTTGAAACGGCCCGTTCACTCGACGGGCTGGAGGAAAGCTGCGCTGGTGTATACGGCTTTCAGGACCTTGCCCAACGTGGGATCGGCGTGTGTTCACTGGATGATATTGCCGTGACAGTGCTGGCGAGCGTGGTACAGGTTAATCCGGATACGGGCAGGATTTTTATCGATGCGGGCGGGCTTGCCCTTGCCCAGGATCGCTCGACGGCCGATCAGGCAGAAGATCAGGGCTATGGCCTTGTTTGTGATGCTGAAACATGCGTGCCGCTTGGCGCAGGCGACATCATTGTTGCGGCCGTTTCCCAGGAGCATGGCCGACTGTCGCGCCGCGCTGGCCGCGCCGTCAACCCCGGTTTGCTCACACCCGGTGACAGGGTACGGATCATGCCAAACCATGTCTGTATGACGGCCAATCCATATCCCGGATACCATGTTGTTGATGGCGACCAAATTTCGCAATTCTGGCCGCGGGTCAACGGCTGGACCGTATAGGGAAGAGGTCAGTCTTTGCGCGCCAGGCGACGCACCGTGATCTTTACTGGTTTTGCCGGGTGAATACCGGAGCAGCGCACGGCCCCGGATCATGTCCGGGGCGA
>CAYSMJ010000289.1:0-2831 GCA_964432075.1 uncultured Caulobacterales bacterium
AACATCAAGGGCCGCCGATGTGGTCCCGCCCGGCGAGGTGACACGCTGGCGCAGCACGGCAGGGTCGGCCTCGGCCTCGGCAAGCATGGCCCCGGCGCCGGCAACTGTCTGGCGGGCCAGCCTTGCTGCCGCTTCAGGCGACAGGCCAAGCGAAACCCCGGCCTCAGCGAGGCATTCGGCAAAGTGAAACAGATAAGCCGGCCCGGAGCCTGAAATGGCCGTGACCGCATCAAGATTTTCCTCTCGGTCGACCCAGACGGCATCGCCGGTGGCCATAACCAGCGTTTCGATCACGGCTCGGTCCTCAGCGGTGACAGTCGGCGGGGCGTAAAGCCCGGTCATGCCCGCGCCGATCAGGCTTGGCAGGTTTGGCATGGCGCGGGCGATCCGCCTGTTACCCTCAAGCGAGGCAGCGATCGTTTCAATCGTGACGCCCGCCATGACCGACAGGGTGAGCGCCGATTTAAGAGGTGGGGTCAGCCCCGCCAGTGCATCGGCATGCCCCTGGGGTTTGACGGCAATCACGAGGAGATCGACAGGCCCCTGATTATTCGCTTCAAGGTCGTCCGGGTCAAGATCGTCCGGCGAGGGCAGAAGGGCCAGTCCATGAAGCGTACACAAGGCGTCGATTTCTTCCGACGGGGCGATTTCGAAGATGGCCGAGCCCCGCGCCACAAGCCCCGCCGCCAGCCAGCGGCGTAGCATTGCCCCGCCCATGGCGCCTGCCCCCAGAAGGTACAGGCGCAGGCGATCTTTTCCCGGTGGATTGACCGAACCGTCCGTCATGGGCACATCTTAAAGCATTTTCAAGCGAAGTGGGAACCGGTTTGCGTGCAGAAAATGCGCCAGAACAAGCGGCTAGCGCCACTTTATTGCCTCTGATCGACGTGAAGATGCGCTCGTCGGACCGTCACGCGAAGACGCGCCAAACCGGCGGGATCAGGCACAGCCAACGGTCTCAAACATCGAGGATTGCAAGGCTTCGTCGGGGGTCTTGTTCCCCCAGATGAGAAAGTTGAAGGCCGGATAGAACCGCTCGACCGCTTCAATGGTAGCCTTGATCAACATGTCTGCCTGATGCGGGTCGATGGTGCCGTTTTCAGGCAGGATCGCTGCATTACGGTACACAACGGCCTGATCCTCGGACCAGAGATCGTAATGGCCAGCCCACAATTTTTCATTGACGTTTGCGACCAGACGAAACGTATCGGACATGCGCCCCGGCGGGACCCGCAGGTCGAGAGGGGCGCCCACCTGAAGTGTTGTCAGTTCCGGCCGGAATGCAAACCAGACCCCGGTATCGCGCCATGATCCATTGACGACAATATGGAGTTCATGGTCGTCAACCCGTTCGCTTTCGAACCCATTGGAAACGGCCACCTGTTCGATCACCTCCAGCGGGTCGGCACAGGCGACGGGATGTTCGAGAAGCTCTATCGACATGGGGCAAGATCCCTCATTTGCTGCAAGGCTCATGTCATGGTGAGTCGCGCCCGCCAGCAAGCCGCCGGTTTTC
Organism: uncultured Caulobacterales bacterium; assembly: GCA_964432075.1. GTDB lineage: Bacteria > Pseudomonadota > Alphaproteobacteria > Caulobacterales > Parvularculaceae > CALLPQ01. Next base: position 1,517 of record CAYSMJ010000289.1, read on the forward strand.
CCGTCTTGCGAGAACGAAGCATTTTTCTGATCCTGTCGGCTGCGGGGCTCGGGTTTCCTTTTGGCTTGTGCAGGGTCAACCGGCGCTGGACCGGGCAATTCCGAGACCGACGGTTTGAACCCCGCGCCCTGCGCGCTATATCTCTGTTTTGTTCACAAGGAGTGTTGGTGCGATGCAGACCCGGAATCCGATTTTTGACCAGATGGCGCAGATGATGACGGAAGCGGCCGGGGCGGCCGACGGGGTGCGGCGGGAGGCGGAAACCGTGTTTCGTGGCCAGTTGCAAAAGCTCCTGTCAGACATGGATCTCGTCACCCGCGAGGAATTTGAGGCGGTGCGCGAGATGGCGGTCAAGGCCCGTGCGGAAAACGAGGCCCTCAAGGCCCGGCTCGATGCCATGGCGGGGACCGAGTAGCCCGCCCGCCGGCCCCCGCCAGAAAATCAGACAATAAATCAGACAGAAAATCCGGCGCACAACTGAGCGAGCTGCTGCCAGACCGCGACGGGAATGTCTTCGGCGCGTGTGGCCGGGTCAATGCCAGCCGCTTGAAGACGCGCCTGCGTTTCGGCGCCAAACAGCGGCTTCATCGACGAACGCATCATCTTGCGACGCTGCGAGAAGCCGGCCTGAGTCAGACGCGCCAGCGTGTGAAGCGGCGGCGGGTCGGTTTCGGGCGGTGCAAACAGGACCACCGATGAGGCAACTTTAGGCGGCGGTGTAAAGGCCCGGGCGGGTAGTGAAAAGCCGAGGCTTGGCCGACTTGCGGTCTGGGCGATGACTGACAGGCGGCCATAGGTTTTCGAACCGGGACCAGCGAGGATGCGATCCGCCACTTCCTTCTGGAACATCAGCGCCATGCCGGCCCAACTTCCGCGCGCCAGCATCAGCCAACCGACAAGAAGTTCCGTAGAAATATTATAGGGCAGGTTCGAGACGATCCGGGTTGTGGGCGTTTGCCTTGCCAGGGCCTGAAAGTCAGTTTCCAGCGCATCCCCTTCCAGAATGTGCAGCCGCCGCGGATAGGCGATTGCAATCTCGTCAAGGATCGCAAGACAACGCGAATCCCGTTCGATGGCAAAAACGTCTGCTCCGGCAGCAAGCAGAGCCCGCGTCAGCCCTCCCGGCCCCGGCCCCACTTCGATCACACGGTCACCAGGCGCGACAGCGGCCAGCCTTGCGATCTTGGCGGTGATATTCAGGTCAAGGAGAAAATGCTGTCCAAGCGCCTTGCGCGCGCCAAGACCATGGGCCGCGATCACCTCGCGTAGCGGCGGCAGCGGATCGGCAACATCACTCACGGGGCTGGCGTCTCGT
>CAYSMJ010000290.1:0-1888 GCA_964432075.1 uncultured Caulobacterales bacterium
GCCTCAGGGGAATCCCCCGGGAGTCACCAGCCGAGGCCGTTGGTATAACATGCAACTTCAGGGGCTTAGTTTCCGCCGATCCCGGATCACGTCGCCGGACGACGGTACTGAGCGTTGCGAGGATATCCGCGCCAAGACCGGCACCTTCACCGATAATGTGCATGGTGGGGTCGCATGCCTGTTTTGACTGTGTCATGTTAACAACCTTTCGGGGTTTTTCGTTTGTGTCGGGCGGGTGCCTCCATAGAGATATGCCCAAAAGTTGGTGATGCCCCTCATCAGGCGGCGCCTTGAGGTTGCTTGATGCCGTCTTTGAACTCAACCCCCTGAATAACTTCTGGCAGGCGGTTCGGCCCGGAGATCTTCCGCCACTTCTTCTTGGCTGACATCATCAGGCGGAAGACCATGGCGAGGGCGGTTTTGCGGTTGAGACAGCCCTTGGTTTTCCGGGTCCGGTTGCGGACCGTGCCAAAGACGCTCTCGATCGGGGTGAGGGGCGTCCCGGAAACGCGCCGGTGGCGCGTTTCAGCCCCGAACGGGCGGAGCCCCGGTAATGGTCCGGATGTGTTTCCAGTGCTCGGCTGGAAAATCGTAGAAGGCGAGCAGCTCGTCACGGTCCTTGACCAGCTTCGCCACGGCTTTCTCGTATTTCACGCCGTAGGTTTCGACGAAGAGATCGAAGGCGGCATTGGCCTCTTTCTTCGTCGCGGCCATCCAGATGTCCTGTAGACCGGACTTGGCCTTTTCGTGCAGGGACTTGGGCAATGCGCCCGGAACGTTCGCGGTCTTGTGAACCCAGCAGCGTTGCTCACGCGTGTCAGGAAAGACATCCCGCAGGGCCGTCCAGAACCCGAGCGCACCGTCGCCGGTGGCCAGCTCCGGCGGCACCGTGAGGCCGCGCTTCTTCAGCCCCTTCAGCAGATCACGCCAGCTGTCCGCGTTCTCCCGGAACCCGTCCATGATCGCCGACACGTCCTTCTGACCATACTCATCAGCACCGATGATAACCAGCATACATTGACGATCCCCGTCCAGACGCGGGGTGAAGCAGACCCCGTCCGCCCAGATGTAGACGTAGCGTTTGCCGCTGAGATCGCGCTTGCGCCAGGTCTCGTATTCGTCCCACCAGGTCGCCTTCAGCCGCGTGATGGTCGAGGATGACAACCCCTCGGCCTCCGGTCCCAGAAGGGCGGCCAGCGCCTCGCTGAAATCGCCTGTCGAAATGCCTTTCAGGTAAAGCCAGGGCAACAGCTCCTCGACCGATTTTGCCTTGCGCAGATACCGCGGCAGGATGCCGGGCGTGAAGGTGATCTTGTATTCCACGGCACCCCGATCCCGCACCCGCGGCACCTGCACGGGCACCGGTCCGATCCCGGTCATCACTTCGCGCTCGGGCAAGTGACCATGACGGACCAGGCGCGCGCGCCCATCTTCAAGTCTCTCCCCGGAAAAGGCGCTCATAAGCGCGTCCAGTTCCGCGTGGATCGCCTGTTCGATCAGCTTGCGCGCGCCCTCGCGGAGGACGTCGGTGAAGGGGTCGGAGCCAAGTCCCGATGGATCGGGCAGCTGGGTGATGGTATCATCTGACATGTGGCATATCCCTTTCTCTTCGGAGAATTGACGGCGTCTCGACACCGCCATGATATGCCGCCCCTCAGGGGCCATCACCAACTTTCAACCATATCTCCAATCCGCTTCCCATACCCGCTTGACCAGTGCAAAAATGGTGATTTTCTGCAACTGCACAATGCCCGCAACAAGAATGCTGCCATGCAGTATCTTCATGCGTATCGGATGGGGTTGAGGGCCATCGCCACTGTTTGGTGAAACCGGACGCTGACCTACTCAACAAAAATCCATCACGACCAAGCTGCTTACGATCCAACCG
>CAYSMJ010000290.1:1898-2817 GCA_964432075.1 uncultured Caulobacterales bacterium
TTACCTCAGGAGCCGGGTTCCGGATGAGACGAGTATCGTACGAAGGCTGATTTGACCGTCCTTGTGCACTTGACTGTCGCATCAATGTCGTAGACTCACTGATATTGCTTTCATAGCTCATTGTCCGCACCCGACGCATGTCATCACGATGACGCCCGTGACCTGACCCCCCAAGACAAGGTGATGTCCTCTTGGCGTCTCATTTTCAGGGCAAGCACGATGCTTGTGACAGAATGGTCCGCCGTCCTCCTGATCCCGCCAGCACGTTCATCTTGCCTCTGGTCCGGCACTGACCTGCCACTTCCCGTCCTCCGTGCGGCAACGCCATGTGCGGTAGGTGACAGGATTCGGTCGTTTCACGGTGCTCACACGGTGTACCAGCTCGGCGCAATTGTCCCTTATTTCGCCAAGCGTGACCGCCCCGTTGGAGCGGCTGTCGGGATTGCTCCAGCGCCGTGCATCGCCGGTCTGCCCCAAAGGCTCGACCAGTTGCATCGCGGCGGTTTCCATGACCGAAATATCGCCGGGCACAAGACCGGCATCATAGAGGGTTTTGCCAAGACTGCGGGCATGTGCCTCGCCCGGTCCAATCGCAGGCACGAGCAGCATTGCCACCAGAAGTAACTGTTTAGATGTCATGATTTGTTCCTTTCAAGATGGATCGCAGAGGTCCGTTACCGTGGGGCCGGTTTCTCCAGCCGCAGCGCCATGACAATGAGCGCGGCACCGCTGCCCAAAAGCTCAAGCGACAATATCGCGCCGAGGGGTGGGGTCGTTCCGAACAAAACCAGCATGCCCAGCGCAAACGATAATATACCCGCCCCGATCACCACCCAAAACACCGGATCCGACGTGAAGCGGCGTCCGATCCATAGCTTTGCCGCCCCCCCGAGGCCGAGCAGCCCCACCAACAGCCAGC
>CAYSMJ010000291.1:0-1878 GCA_964432075.1 uncultured Caulobacterales bacterium
GCGGGGTCAATGATCTGTATGCCCCCTGGCTGGATCTCCAGAATGGCGAGTCCCCGGTCGATAGAGCCATCTGTGTTCAGACGGAAAAGTCCGTCAGCACCGAAATAACCATTGGGATCGGCGATCGCTTCCGGCGAAAACCGTGTATAGGGGTCGGGCCGGGTGGCAAGACGTGCCGCGAGGAGCGTCGCGTCATAGGCGAGGGAGGAGAGTTTCGGTGGTGCGCTTCCAAAAGTGCTTTCATAACGACGCTCAAAAGCCTGGGTGATTCCCGGGTCGGGTGCGGCAAACCAGCCTCCACGCAGGGCCGGCTCGCGGGTCAGACGGGGGTTGTTCCAGCCCGAAACGCCGAGCAGTTTTACGGCGGTGATATCGACATTGTAGTAGGGAAGAAGCGGAGCAAGCGCGCGCAGGAGGGTGCCCTGTTCGGGCATCAGAACCGCCTGATAGCCCCTTGTATAGCCCTGATCTGCATCCGTGGCGGAAGAGGTTGTTGGAGCGCCGGTATCCTCAAAATCATGACGCAGTTCAAGCGGCACAATTTCCCTGGAATATTCAGCCAGCCGTTTGGCCGGCTCGAGCATTTCCGCCGGGTCCTGAAAATAGCGTTCCTCATGCACGATCACGCCGCCTCGCACGAAGACTTCCTCCGCAAACGAACCGCTTACACGGTCGCCATAAGCCGTGCGCGGGGCAAGAACGCCGAAGCGTTCATAGCCGTTGAGAACGGCAAAATCGGTGATGCGGCTGACTTCAAGCTCGGGCGGAAAGCTGAGCAGATAGACCCCGTCGCCCCGCGATTCGAGATCAGAGGAAAAGGCAATCATCGGGATCTGCATGGCCCGGGTCACGGTGGCGGCGGCGGCAACGCTTTCGGAAAAAAGCGGGCCGAGAATGATCTCAGCGCCGTCTTCAATGGCGGACTGCACGGCAGTCCGGGCGCCGTCGGGTGTACCCTTGGTGTCTTTGGGCATGAGCAGAAACCGGTCGTCTGCTGCGTCAAAAACGGCGAGCTGGGCGGCATCAAACATGGCCGAGGCAACGGTCTGGGCGTTTTCATCGGTCGCCGAAAAAGGCAGGAGGAGCGCAACCCGTACCGGTTCGTCGCCATCGAGGTGGCGCGGTTTGATAACGTCTTCCGAGGCCGGGCGCTGGGGTTCGGGCGTGGGCCGGCGCCCCGGAAATTCGGTCTGCGGTGCCGGGCGGGCGATGATCGGGCCGGAAGATTTACCCGGATCACTGCCACAGGCAGCAAGAACGGCGAGAAAACCCGCGAGGAGCGATACTGTGGAAACCCGTTTCGCAAACAAAATCATACCCGAAAATCCTCGTTTGTGCCCGTGCAAACCTGCCATTATGTCGGGTCCGGTGATGACCTTTTTGGTTGTTCCGCCCGCCGCGGCCGAGTTATCCATAATTCCCGCTTTACGACAAGTTGACTTCGATGAAACTTATCAAACGGCGTCTCCGCAAATCCCACGCGGCAAGAGCTTGCGATCGCGGCCACGAGAAGCGTCAGGAGCGTCATGACTGTTGAATCCGGCCTTTATGTGGTGGCGACACCGATCGGAAATCTTGGCGACATGACGCCTCGCGCGGTAGAGACCCTGAAGGCGTGCTCGGTGATTCTGTGTGAAGATACCCGGCATACGGCGCGACTTTGTCAGCATTTCGGGATTTCAACGCCGCGCGAGCGGTATGATGATCATAATGGGGCAAAAGTCCGTCCCGGGATCCTTGGGCGTCTTGGCGCGGGCGCAGCGATGGCCCTCGTCAGCGATGCAGGCACACCGCTGGTTTCGGATCCGGGATACAAACTTGTTGCCGAGGCGCGCGGCGGCGGCATACCGGTCAGGACGGTGCCCGGCGCCTGCGCCG
>CAYSMJ010000291.1:1888-2817 GCA_964432075.1 uncultured Caulobacterales bacterium
CCGCCATCGCGGCCCTGTCGATTTCCGGGCTCGCGACCGACCGGTTCACCTTTGCCGGTTTTCCGCCGGTAAAGACGGCGGCGCGGATCCGGTTTTTTCGGGAAGCGCTGGCTTCCGGTGGCACGCTGATTGTGTACGAAACAGCCCCGCGGCTTGAGGCATGCCTCGCTGATCTCATCACGCTTGCCCCGCAAGCGTATATTGTCATCGCCCGGGAACTGACCAAACGCCACGAAGAGGTTCTGACCGGCCCGGCCAAAGAGATTGCCGAAACCCTCGCGGCGCGTGGGACCTTGAAGGGCGAGATCGTGCTGCTGATCGAAGCCCCGAAAGATCCGGGCCCGGCCGATACGGATCTTGATACATTTCTTGCGCGCGCCCTCGTCGAAGGCAGTGTTCGTGACGCAGCCGATGCAGCGGCCACCGCGCTCGGGATCGCCCGGCGAGCAGCCTATACGCGCGCGCTGCAACTGGCAGCCCAACCGACAACACGAGGGGAGGAGAGCTGATGCCATCCGCTCCGGCCCATGACCGCCGCAGGCTGGCAGAGCGATGGGGGCGGCGCGCCGAAGGGCTTGCCGGTCTTTACCTGCGGTGCAAGGGCTACTGCATTGTCCAGAAGCGTTTTCGGGCGTCGGTTGGCGAGGTCGACCTGATTGTCACGAAGGGGCCAGTTCTTGCGTTTGTGGAGGTCAAGGCCCGCCGTCAGCGGGAGGCGGCGATCGAGGCTGTTCTGCCACGAACACGCCAGCGCATCGCGCGGGCGGCGCAACTGTTTCTGGCCCGGAACGCGCATTACTCCACCTTCGATATCCGCTATGATATTCTTGCTGTGTCGCGTGAGGGCATTTTGCACCTGCGCGACGCATGGCGCGACTGACGCCAACGCTGCGACGAACCGCAAGGCCCGTGCAGACTGGATTGTGCTG
>CAYSMJ010000292.1:0-2799 GCA_964432075.1 uncultured Caulobacterales bacterium
CGCCCGTCCGCCAGGATAACCAGCGGCTCATCCTGCCGCACGCCCTGCCGGGCCCGCCATGCGATGGACGCGCGATGTGACCCGTTCAGACCGTGAGGTGCCCCGTGCGCGAAACGCCCTTCGGACCGATTTACGACAATGTACTTGACGGTATCGGCCGCACACCGCTTGTGCGCGTGCAAAAGGTCGATACCGGCCCATGCACCCTGTTTCTGAAGCTTGAATCCCAGAACCCCGGCGGATCAATCAAGGACCGTATGGGCCTGGCGATGATCGAGGCGGCCGAGGCCGATGGCACGCTCAAGCCCGGCGGCCAGATCATCGAAGCGACGGCCGGCAATACCGGCCTCGCGCTGGCACTTGTTGCCCAGCAGAAGGGCTATGAGCTGACTATTGTCGTCCCCGACAAGATGGCGCAGGAAAAGATCTTTCACCTCAAGGCGCTTGGTGCCGAAGTTCGCCTCACCCGCTCGGATGTGGGTAAGGGGCACCCGGAATACTATCAGGATGTTGCCGAACGCCTTGCCGAAGAAACCGGCGCCTTTTTTGTAAACCAGTTCCGCAACCCGGCAAACGCCAAAGCTCACGAGGAATTGACCGGTCCGGAAATCTGGGGGCAGATGAATGAGGACATGGACGCTATTGTCGCTGGCCTTGGCTCTGGCGGAACGATTGCGGGGCTTGGCCATTTCTTCAACCGTATTGGATCGGATGTGGAGATTATCCTGGCGGATCCGGAAGGCTCGATTCTGGCCGACACGGTCAACACCGGACAGACACCCAATGAAGTCGGTTCCTGGCTGGTCGAAGGCATTGGCGAAGATTTTATCCCCGACGTGGCCGACCTGTCCGTTATCAGCAAGGCCTATGCGATCAGCGACAAGGAAAGCTTCGAGGCCGGCCGCGACCTGTTGAAGAAAGAGGGCATTCTTGGCGGGTCCTCTTCGGGAACGATTTTCGCAACGGCTCTGAAATATTGCCGTGAACAGACCAAACCGAAACGGGTTGTCGCCTTTGTTTGTGACCGGGGTGAAAAATACCTCTCCAAAATGTACAATGATTACTGGATGTATGATCAGGGCTTTCTCAAACGCGCGCCCACGGGTGATCTCACCGATCTCATAACAAGGCGCCATTCTGAACACGCTACCGTCACAGTAAAGCCCGATGATACACTCATGATCGCGCACGGGCGGATGAAACTTTATGATATCTCGCAACTGCCGGTCCTTGATGATGACGGCAATGTCGTCGGACTGCTTGATGAAGAAGACCTGCTTTTTGCGGTTGTGCGAAATCGCGACAAATTCAAGGATCCGGTAAAATCGGCCATGACCTATCGTGTCGAAACCATGGAGGCCTCGACAAAGATGGAAGACTTGTTACCGGTTTTTGCCAGGGGTCATGTGGCTGTCGTTCTCAAGGACAGACAGTTTGAAGGACTTGTAACCCGAACCGACCTACTCAACTACCTTCGACTACAGGTGACATGATGATTGATTTTCTTTTGATGGAAGCGACGGACCAACGGCCCGGACCTGACCTGATTGAAGCCATGTGGGCTGAAATCGAGATCGTCTGCGAAAGACGCAAGGACGATCCCTATAAGGAGATCAGCCAGAGCCTGAAAAACAGGCTTGCCAAGAATGGGGGCATTGCATCGATTACCTGTAATCTTCCCGATCACCCTGTGCTGGACTGGTATGCTTCCCGCGCACAGATCACCGAAATTGATTTCTTTTACGAAATCTTCCGCAGTAACGGGTTTCAGGACGAAGCAACGAAATTCAAAGACCTCAAGCCGGTCGATGTGGATCGTGAATTCCGCCCACGGCGTACCCGTTACATTGCCGAAAGCGGATTTCGTCAGCAATCGACCGACCTGGTTAAGAATGATCTGTTCGGATTTGAACTGGACAGCTGCTTTTCGATCACCGGCGATCTTGCGTCCCAGATCTTTTACGGCAGTCCCTATGGCGGGGATAATGCCATGACAGAAACCCGTGGCAGCGATGCCATGAGTTTGTCGACTGCCATCGCAAAGGAGAGTCTTGGCGAACGCTATGGGGAAGGTCAGTGTTATCATAGCCAAAGCTCCTGGGCGCCGTGGTTTAATGGCTATGGCTGGGATCACACATTCGTATATCTCGATAAAAGAGAGCGGGATATTACTTTCATCATGCTTACTGACAGTGAGTAAGTCATGGTCCTGAAAATCTATGGGCTGAAGAATTGCGATAACTGCCGCAAGGCGCTGCACAGCCTTGATGAGGCTGGCGTTGAATTTTCCTTTTCAGATATACGGCAGGCAGCTCCCGATTGCCAAACCCTGACCGCATGGGCCGCTTCAGTTGGCTGGGAAACATTGCTCAATAAACGCTCAACCACCTGGCGGGCCCTTGCTGACGATCAGAAAACTGATCTCGACCAGGACAAAGCCATCGCCCTGCTTGTCTCCAACCCGACGCTGATCAAGCGTCCGGTTCTTGATAAAAATGGCTCGATTACTGTTGGCTGGACGGACCGCATCAAAGATCAGATCGCAGGCTGATTTCGCCCTTTTGATCGCCTGAACGCTGATGCTCCCAGTCTGGCTGTGCCCCCGGGGTTTTGCTCTTTAACCAGTGTGCGCAGATGACGACCTGTCTGCAAATCCGGCGCGTTAAGCGCCGAGGCGCCGTCGCGCCTGCCTGCGCTGCAAGGGTCGGTTCCGATCCATGCAGCCTGGTCGTAGAGCGCGTTCGCAAAAAGTGTGATCGTCGATGGTTCCCATCCATCGACTTGGTTTCGAACGCGCGA
>CAYSMJ010000293.1:0-2753 GCA_964432075.1 uncultured Caulobacterales bacterium
GCAGAGATTTTTGTCGGCCGATCCCAAACCGCGATCCCGCTGACCTTTGCGCTGGAGAAGGCAACGGCGGCGCTCACCGCAGAAAAAAGGGGGAGCCTGCAGCAATATTTCACCATGCCGAACCTGGTCTCCACCAATGACGATATTGTCGACGGCCACCGGATCTTGCAACGCACGGGGGAGATGCCGATTAGCCTGTTTTCTGCCGAGCGGGTGGACTACTCCCTCCACCGGATACAGCACTACACCGCGACAAAACCACAGCACTACCAGCGCTATATTCTGTTTACGAATTACCAGCGATACGTTGATGAGTTTGCCGTCTATGCCAAAGAAAGGGTCGAGGCTGGCGCGGCCGAGCGCTATGTCGAACCCGGTAATCGCATCTGGGAACAGGGAAATCCGTGCACCGAAGAGCCGCTTGCAAAGCTGCCACAGATGCCCGCCTATCATCTCGTCCAGGACAAGCATGAAGGCATCACGCTGGTCAATATCGGCGTCGGGCCATCAAACGCCAAGACAATTACTGAACATCTGGCCGTCCTGCGCCCGCATGTTTGGCTGATGATCGGCCATTGCGGCGGCTTGCGCCGGACCCAACGGCTTGGCGACTATGTGCTGGCCCATGCTTATCTGCGCGAGGACGGGGTGCTTGATGATGTGCTGCCGCCATCGGTCCCCCTGCCGACGATTGCCGAGGTCCAGGTCGCGCTCAGCCGGGCGGTACAGGAAGTCGGCAATGTTCCGGTAGAGGACCTGAAGGACCATGTCCGTACCGGGACGGTTGTCACGACCGGAAACCGCAATTGGGAACTCCAGTTCGAGCGCAATGCGGTGCGGCTTAATCAGGCCCGCGCCATCGCCATTGATATGGAAAGTGCTACGATCGCTGCCAATGGCTATCGCTACCGCGTGCCCTATGGCACCCTCTTGTGCGTGTCCGACCGCCCGCTGCATGGCGAAATCAAACTTCCCGGCATGGCCGACGCTTTTTACCAGGAACGCGTCAGCCAGCACCTCGACATTGGCATCCGCGCCGTGGAGCTTCTGCGCGAAGAGGCAATCGCCGGCACCCTGCACAGCCGAAAGCTGCGCAGCTTCGACGAACCCGTGATGCGGTAAGGGGCCAGCTGATTTATTGATATCGGGCCCGAAAAAGCGCCGATCTTGATGGAAAAAGAGGGGCGTGTCGTTTTATTCGCCCGCAGCCGCCGTGCCGAGACGCTTGGCGCGTTCGGCGGCACGTTTTTCGGCCTGTTTGGTTTTCTTGCCCTTCTTGGCGCCTTCGGAAAAGTCGACCTTTTCCTTGATGCGGGCCGACTTACCGCGCCGGTCGCGCAAGTAATAGAGCTTGGCGCGGCGCACCTTGCCGCGGCGAACGACCTCGATTGAATCGACCAGGGGCGAGTAGATCGGGAACACCCGCTCAACGCCTTCCCCAAACGAAATCTTCCGGACCGTAAAGTTCTCGTGGATACCGCCGCCGGAACGGCCGAGGCACACGCCCTCAAACGCCTGCAAGCGCTCGCGCTGACCTTCACGCACTTTGACATTCACTTTGACCGTATCGCCCGCCGCGAAATCCGGCACAGTTTTGCCGAGCTTTTCAAGCTGCTCTTTTTCGAGCTGTTCAATGATGTTCATGACCTTTGGTCCTTTTTGGTTTTGCCGCGCCGGAGGGGACCGTTTTCAGGCTCTTGTTTAGCCATGAACCTCGCCCAGAGGTCCGGTCGTCGCGTTCGCGTTGTTTGTTCGGCCATCTCGCGCCGCCAGGCGTCGATCCGGCTATGGTCACCGGACTGGAGAACCGCGGGGATCTCCACTCCCTCGAAATCACGGGGCCGGGTATATTGCGGGAATTCAAGCAGACCCGCCCGCCCGAAACTTTCCACACCCAGCGAATGAGCCGAGCCTAATACGCCGGGGATCAGCCGGACGCAAGCCTCGATGATTGCCATCGCCGCAATTTCTCCGCCCGCCAGAACAATGTCGCCAAGGCAGACCTCTTCAATGCCCCGGGCCGCGATCAGCCGGTCATCGATGCCTTCGAACCGGCCGCACAGGATGATGGCGCCGGGGTCCCGGGCGAGGGCCGCCACGCGGGTCTGCGTCAGCGGCACCCCGCGCGGGGACGGAAACAGGAGGGGCCGCGCCATCGGGTCAACAGTGTCGATCGCAGCAGCGAGAATATCGGCGCGCATGATCAGCCCGGCCCCGCCGCCTGCCGGCGTGTCATCGACCGAACCATAGCGATTGTCGGAAAAATCGCGGATATTAACCGTCTCGAGGGTCCACTTGCCCTCGGCCCGGCCACGCCCGACCACCCCGGCGCCGAGGGGGCCGGGAAACATTTCGGGATAAAGCGTCAAAACGCTTGCTTGCCAGGGCTTGGTTTCCATCGCCACGCGTTGGTAGCCCTCGTGGCTGGCCTGTGCAATCTGATCGCTCTTATCGCTTCTACCGCTCGGTCAGGGACCGGAAAGGAACGACAATGCCAGACACGACACTCAGCCTCATCATTGCCGGTCCCGAAGGCCGTATGGGCCGGCATGTCGTCGCCGCCTTATGCGAGGCGTCGGATATTGAGATTATTGCGGCCTATGCCCATCCCGAAAGCGCCGCGCTTGGAACCGATCTCAGGATCGCGACCGGCCAATCGGCCCCCGGCGTGATCATTGAGGCGATGGACGCAGCCCTGGCCCGCGGCGCATCGGCGGGCGGGCCGGTGGCCGTCATCGATTTCACGGCGCCAC
>CAYSMJ010000294.1:0-2722 GCA_964432075.1 uncultured Caulobacterales bacterium
CCAAAACGGCCCAGCGCGAACTGGTTCAAGGTTGCCGTGTAGAGATCGGGCATTGCCTTCTCATTATACACACAATTGCCGCCCGGAAACTTGATCGGGCCCGGCGAGACGCAGTTGACCCGGATTTTCTTTGGCCCCCAGGCCTGGCCCTGCTGGCCGGCATAGATCAGGAGCGCGCCCTTGAGCGCGTTATAGCCCTGCGGCACGATGAAGGTTTCAACACCCGCCGTACTCGATAATATCACAACCGATCCGTCATCGGATTTCTCAAGGTATGGTTCAAGCGTCTCGCAGCCGCGCACCGCGCCCATGATGTCGTAATCAAGGGTTTTCTGCCAGTCGCCGGTCGCCCCGGCACCGGAGGTCGAGACCATCGGAATGAAGATATCGCAACCGCCGAGTTCGACTGCTGCCTTCTCAAGCCAGGCGGCATAGGCGTCGGCCCCCGCTTCCATGTCAAAGGCCTCGCCAAAGACCTTGCCGCCACGCCGGTTCAGGCTTTCGACCGTTTCGGCGACCTGATCGGCATTGCGCGAGAAAAAGGCGATATTGCAGCCTTCATCGGCGAACATTTCGACGGCGGCGCGACCGATCCCGCGGCTGCCTCCGGTGAGGATAACATGTTTGCCCTTCAATCCGAGATCCATGGAACGCTCCCATTGTTTGCTCCATCCTTATGGTGCGCGGTTGCGGCCGGTTTTGCCACTGCCAAATTGAACAGGCGATTATGACGCTGTAAGGGTTCAGATTGACGACGGAGGAAGATGACAAGGAGGCTCAGATGGGAAGACTGGAAGGTAAGGCGGCTGTCATCCTCGGCGCGGCAAGCCGGGATAACATGGCCCAGGTCATGGCGCGCCGGTTCCGTGATGAAGGCGCAGCGGTCACGGTCGCAGGCCGCAAGGAAGACGAGCTCAAGCGTTTTGCCGAGGAGATCGGCGGCCACTATGGCCTGTGTGATATCACCAACAGGGACGAGGTTTTCGCCCTTGGTAAATCCGCCAAGGAGGCCATGGGCGCGGTTAACATCGCCATCAACGCCACGGGCTGGGGTCTTCTCAAACCGTTTATGGAGAACACGGAAGAAGATCTCGACAAAATGATGGATCTGCAGTTCAAGGGCCCGTTCATGTTCTTCCAGGCCATGATTGAGGCCATGGACCAGGGTGGCTCGCTGATCCAGATCTCATCTGCGACATCCGTCATTATGCTGAACAACCACGCTGCCTATATGGGCACCAAGGCCGGAACCGACCATGTGGTGCGCTGTGTCGCCCACGAGTTTGGAGAGCGCGGGATCCGTGCCAATACGATTTCGCCCGGCCTGACCGACACGCCAATGACGGCCAAAGCCAAGGAAGTCCCGGGCCTGTTTGACAGCTTCCTGCCAAGCTATCCGCTCGGACGCTATGGCACCTCGGAAGATATTGCTGCGACCGCCGTCTTTGTGGCGAGCGATGAATGTTTCATGACCGGCGAGAACTTCCAGGTTAATGGCGGTTTGTGCCTGCGACGAAATCCGACTGCGAAAGAAATGGAAGCGGCCATCGCCGCCGCCTCCTGAAGCAAACGCAAGGGATCCCGGATCGCCTTTATACAGGCGTCCGGGAACACGGGGGTGGGGCTTGAAGAAATTTTCCGCCTTCCCGGCCAAGCAGCGCGCAGAGCCGGGACCTCGCCGCCGTTCGGGGCTCTGAAGCAAACGCAAGGGATCCCGGATCGCCTCTATGCAGGCGTCCGGGAACACGGGGGTGGGGCTTGAAGAAATTTTCCGCCTTCCCGGCCAAGCAGCGCGCAGAGCCGGGACCTCGCCGCCGTTCGGGGCTCTGAAGCAAACGCAAGGGATCCCGGATCGCCTCTATGCAGGCGTCCGGGAACACGGGGGTGGGAAAAATCTCACACGCCACCCCCTTGACGGCCCGGGTCGGTCGCCCTAACTGTACGTTGGCACTCATGCGATGTGAGTGCCAACAATTGTGTCGGGATGGCTTAGCGCTGCTCCCGGCTGGTGAAACAACAACCTTCGGGAGACTTGAGAAATGGGTTTTCGTCCCCTCCATGATCGCGTACTCGTCCGCCGCCTTGACGAAGACGAGAAAACCGCCGGCGGGATCATCATCCCCGACACGGCGAAGGAAAAACCAAGCCAGGGCGAAGTCATCGCTTGCGGCAATGGTGCGCGCGGCGACGACAACGACATCATCCCGCTTGATGTCAAGGTCGGCGACAAGATCCTGTTCGGCAAATGGTCCGGCACGGAAGTCAAGCTCGATGGTGAGGACCTGCTCATCATGAAAGAGTCTGACGTTCTCGGTATCGTCGAATAAACAACCCTTTAATTCTATAGTTTCAACGCATTAGGAGACAATCCAATGGCTGCAAAAGAAGTCAAGTTTGACATCGAAGCCCGCGAAAAAATGCTCCGCGGTGTCGATATCCTCGCCAACGCCGTAAAGGTTACCCTAGGGCCCAAAGGCCGCAATGTGGTGATTGAAAAGAGCTTCGGCGCCCCGCGGATCACCAAGGACGGTGTGACCGTCGCCAAGGAAATTGAGCTTGAAGACAAGTTCGAGAATATGGGCGCCCAGATGGTCCGGGAAGTGGCCTCGCGCACCAATGACGAAGCCGGCGACGGAACGACCACTGCAACGGTTCTGGCGCAAGCCATTGTCCGGGAAGGCACAAAAGCAGTTGCCGCAGGGATGAACCCCATGGACCTCAA
>CAYSMJ010000295.1:0-2699 GCA_964432075.1 uncultured Caulobacterales bacterium
TGAGTCGTCGCAGAGGGGCAAATTCGGGGATAACGGGGCGTAGTGCAGCGTAGCAGAAACCGCCGCAAACAGTTTGAAGATACACAAAAAATGCAAATAAATCAACATGCTAGATTATCTACGGCCCCGATGATGGATGGTGGCGATTTCTGCTGCGTTTCAATGGTTTAAGCGACTTCGTGTGCAGTACATGTTCATGTTTTGATCGCGCAATCTCGTGCTGCGTCGCGTTTGCTTCGGTTCGTCATGTTCGAAACGGCGGAACTCAATTCTCAAATCTCATCTGCCGAAATGTCAGCGAAATGCGTCGCGTTCGTTGGGACTTCTGGCCATCGACAAGATCCGTCTTTCTGGCCGGAATTGCATGGGTCCACTCATGACGGGCTTCGCCTGCCATAACCAAAAGGCTGTCGGGCTGAAGCAGAAGATCCATGTGCCGGGGAGACCTCTGCGAGGCAAACCGCATCACGCATGCCGAGAGCAAGCTCAGTGAGGCTATCGTCTCCCCAAAGCAGGGTAGACAGTCGATATGGGCAGAGATGCCCTGTCCGGGCTGATATTCGTTGGCGATGACCTGATCCGGAACGGCTTGAAAATGGCCTTCAGAGGTCAACCGTTCCGCCAGGTGCTGAAATAGGTCAGGCAGTGGCCCAAGATAGTCTTCCCGCCGGGCCTGCCGTGCTTTGTAATCGTAGCGATAGCCGTAATGCTGCACCCGCCGTTTCAGATCGGTGCGCCAGGTGGCTGCGTCGATCTCGCGGACGAGCCTTTCGGCCTCATCCTCCTGGATGTAATTTGCCAGATAGGTCAGCCCGTCCGGCCACTCATCCGGAAAAAACGAAAGTTGCGAAGGCGGTGTGGCCATCGGTGGCGGACTCCTCGTTGGCCGTGTTCTGGTGAGTATATCCCGGGTGGTCTTCGGGGTCGAAAGTGTAGATCGCCGGAGCGGCAAAACCGGCCTTCCGCGCCGCCTCGTCCATCTTGAACGCGCCCTCGTAAAACGGGCTGTCCACGGTCGAGATGACGACCAGGCCGCCCGGCTTCAGGTGGTTCCGAGCGCTGTTGAGAAACCGGGTCACCAAGACATGATTTGGATTTTGTCCGTAGCGTGGATCACGGGAGGCCACGTTTGGAAATTGGAAGATGATCGTTCGAAACTGGCGTTTCCCGATGGTGTTGGCCAGCTGAGTGGCGTCCACGCCGGTGTTGACACTACAACCTTGGTTCAGGAGCTTGCGCGCATTTTCATAGGCGGTGTCCGTTAGGTCTTCCTCTGCCTCGTACACCGTCGCCAGGATCGAGGAGGTGGGAACGCGTGGTTTTCGCGACATCGTCAAGGCAAAGCTCAGATTGCCTTCGCCCACAAACAGAACGCTTCCCATGCGCATGCTGGCGGTGAAGTCAAATTTCGCCGCCACCTTGGCCAGCTTCTTTGTCGACAACGCCGGAATTTGAAGTGCCTGTTGGACGGCCTCCTGAAGTGTTGCGCCGCGAAATTCGTACATGGTGATCCCCGGGGCGGTTTTGCAAAACCTCGGCAGACTACCGCGTTGCGGTTAATCCTCGGTTAATCATGCGTACAGCCGTAGTTCGCTGGCTTGTCGCTGTATCCGCGACTGTGGCGTTCCGTGCGAACCGGCATGCCAAAACAACCGGAACGCTGTTCGTTCGATGAACTTCTCTTGCCGAGTAAGACCGCACCAATCTGCTTCACGGTTTGGACGAAGTCAGTCCAATTCAGTCATCTTTGGCAGCTTGGCTCTGCGCGGGCCAGAATGGCTGGACTTCAGAACGCAAGCACTCTGTCAGGCCATCAGATTCGGTCTGCCAGTCTCTGCACGACATCCATCTTCTCGTGCAGAACGGCGATGATGACGGGGCGGTCGATGACGATCCAAAAAATGTAGTGATGCTGGCACCGATGGACGTAAACCCCGTCAGGCAACCTCCGGAATGATCGTGAGTGCACCCGACCAACACTGATCGCGTCGAAGCAGTCCTCGATCTGATACAGGTACTTGTCAGCTTGTTCGGGACCCCACGTGTCGTGCGTGTACCGCCAGATCCCCCGGAGATCCTCTTCCGCGGCGAGAGTGATCTGATAACCGGGCATGGAGTGGGTCAGATCCCAGCGCGCCCGCGTTCTTCGCGCCGAATATCCTCAACGGATTTGCCTGAAAGCTGGCCGCGACGCGCCTCCTCGACCCTCGGCTCCAGGAACTTTGCCAGCGACTCGAAAGCCTCGTCTTCGCTCATGCCATCGAGGGAAGGGGCATCGCCAAGGGCGCGGCCCAAGACATAGTCCTTGATACTCTGCCCCTTGAGAGCAGCGATCGCCTTCAGCTTCTGGTGGTCTTCCGGCGAGATGTCGATCGAGAGTCTGGGCATGACAAAAGTATAGTCGAACGCGCCCCACATTACAACATTTGTTAAATCTGGAGCGTTCAGCGTTGTCCCTTGTTTCGAGGCACTCCTGCCCGAACGCCGCCGTCTTCCTGTCTTTGTACAGGGTGGGGTGGCAGGACAGACGTCGTGTGCGTATGGTGTGCATTACGGGTGCCGTCGCGGATAACGGCGGCCCTTAGGAGACCTTTGAATGCCCCTGAACGCAGCCACCGAGGCCGCGCGATTATCTTGTGCGCCGATGATGGACTGGACAGATCGTCATTGCCGGTATCTGCACCGTCAGTTGAGCCGTC
>CAYSMJ010000296.1:0-2697 GCA_964432075.1 uncultured Caulobacterales bacterium
GGCAGGCGTTGCTTTCAGGAAGGCCTGCAGATCGTCGGTATCCGCCGGCATGAACAGGACATCAGCCGGCCCGCCTACCCGAAACCAGGTGATCGCGGCAAGCTCGGCCCCCTCGACAAGGCGGCCGCGAACCGGCGGCAAATCCGACGCGCTAATCCGCGTGCGCTGGGTCTGCGCAACCGCCATCACCCGGCCTCAAGAGCGGCCATGCGGTCTGCAATCGCATTGGCGTGGGCCGTGATGTCGCCTGCCCCCAGAAAGATCACCATATCCCCGCTTTCGGCGACCTCGGCGATCTTTTCCGGCAGCCCATCAAACGAAGATAGTTCGCGGGCATCGCGGTGGCCATGGCCGAGGATGCCCTTGACAAGCGATGCCTTGTCAAACCCTTCGATTGGTTTTTCCCCGGCCTCGAAAACATCGGCCACAAAGACAATGTCCGCATCATTGTTACAGGCACAGAAATCGTCGAAAAGATCCCGCAGTCGGGTATAGCGATGCGGCTGGACAATCGCGATGACCTTGCCGCGGGTCATATTCCGGGCTGCCCGCAAGACGGCCGCGATCTCCACCGGATGGTGCCCGTAATCGTCAATAAACGAAACGCCCTGCCAGTCGCCAACATGGGAATATCGACGTTTGACACCGGCAAACTGCGCAAATCCCTCGCGGATATTGTCGTCACTGGCCCCAAGCCGGCGGGCGACAATGGCGGCGGGAAGCGAGTTCAGTACATTATGCAGCCCCGGCATGGGCAGGCTGATATCCGCAATCCGGCTTTCTTCCATATCCCGATCGCGGAAAACGATATCATATCGCGCGATGCCAGCCTCGAACCGGATATTCTCGGCACGCACGTCAGCCTGCGGATTTGACCCGTAGGTGATCAGCCGACGATCGGTCACCCGGCCGACAAGCGCCTGCACCTCCGGATGGTCGAGGCAGACAATACCAAACCCGTAGAAGGGCGTGTTTTCAATAAACTGGTCGAATGCCGCACGCAGCTCTTCAAATCCGCCCCAATGGTCGAGATGTTCCGGATCGATATTGGTGATGATGCCGATGGTGGTTGGCAGGCGAATAAAGGTCCCGTCTGACTCATCCGCCTCGACGACCATCCAGTCGCCCTCCCCAAGCCGCGCATTGGTTCCATAGGCATTGATCACCCCGCCATTTATAACCGTCGGATCGAGCGATGCCTCGTCCAGCAGAGCGGCGACCATGGTTGTTGTAGTGGTTTTGCCATGGGTCCCGGCAATCGAGATTGTCCATTTGAGCCGCATGAGTTCGGCCAGCATATCAGCCCGCCGGACAACCGGAATATGTTTTGCCCGCGCGGCGAGGACTTCCGGGTTGCCGCCCCTGATCGCGGTAGACACGACAACGGCTTCCACACCCTCAATATTGGACGAATCATGACCGATAAAGGTCCGTATCCCCATCTCGGCAAGCCGTTTCACATTGGCATTGTTGGAAAGATCACTGCCCTGCACCTGATAACCGAGATTATGCATGACCTCGGCAATCCCCGACATGCCGATCCCGCCAATCCCGACAAAGTGGACGACGCCAACACCAAAGGGCAGCCGGATCTTGATCTTCTTTTCTTCAACCATTCGCACGACTCACTGTTCAATCTTTGGCGCCCGCGATCGCCTTTTCGAGAAGATCGGCAAGGGTTGTTGCCGCATCGGTTTTAACCCGGCCATTCGCGTTTGCGGCCATCTTCGCCAATCGCGCAGGGTTCGTTATCAGATCGGAAAGAAGCAACCGCAAGCTGTCGCGTTCAAGATCTTTTTCTGCAAGCCGTTCAGCGGCCCCGGCATCGGTCAGGACCTTTGCATTGACACTCTGGTGATCATCCATGGCAATCGCCAGCGGCACCAGAACGGAGGGCCGGCCAAGCGCAGCAATCTCGGTTACCGTTGAGGCACCCGACCGCGCAATCACGAGATGACACCGCGCGAGTCGCTCGGGCAGATCACCAAAAAAGGCAGCGATCTCGGCACGGATACCCGCATCGGCATAGATTGACCGGACCGCGTCCCGATCGTCTTCGCGTACCTGATGGATCACTTCCAGTCGCTCGCGCAGATGGTTTGGCAGGGCCGCAAGCGCCTCGGCCGGAATGCGCGCAAGAATGGAGGCGCCCTGACTTCCCCCGGTGATCACAAGGCGGAAGGGTCCGCCATCTTCCGGCGGCGAATAGGCCGACCCGATCAGGGAACGGACCTGATCGCGGACCGGGTTTCCCGCCTCGTGGCAGGGCGTCGCCAATCTGGCTGGAACCCCCGCCAGGGTTGGAAATCCGTGCGCCAGAAACGACGCATTTCTGGCAAGATACCGGTTGGCCCGGCCAAGCAGGCTGTTTTGTTCATGCAACCCATAGGGCAGTCGCAGGGCCCGCGCGGCCTGCATGGCCGGCAAGGAAGGATATCCGCCAAACCCGATGGCTGCAATTGCTTTGCGCCTCGCAATAAACTGCCGGGCACGGACAAACCCACCGACCAGCGCGAGCGCTGCGCCCGCCTTTGCCGCTATTCCTGCTGCACTCGGATTGGCTGCCCTGATTTCAACAATTTCCGCTTCCGGAAACCGATCCGCATACCGCATACCGCGCGCGTCGGTGACAAGGAGCAACTGATAGCCCCGGCGCACCAGTTCCTCGGCAACGGCCTGGGAAGGAAACATATGCCC
>CAYSMJ010000297.1:0-1953 GCA_964432075.1 uncultured Caulobacterales bacterium
GGCACGGGCTGGCGGGCTAGGCACGGTGTCGGCGGTCAATGCCGACAGCTATGACGCTGATGGGGCCGTGATCGAACAGGTCTATCACAGCCGGACCAGGGAAGGGCGGCACGAAGAGCTGGTTGCCTATGCCATTGAAGGCGCGGTGCAGCAGGTGAAGCGGGCGTTCGACATCGCGTCCGATGAATTGCGGGCCGGTCGCGGCGCCATCAATATCAATGTGTTATGGGAAATGGGCGGCGCCCAGCGGGTGCTGGAAGGGGTGCTGGAACAGACCCGGGGGTTGCTTCACGGCGTGACCTGCGGGGCTGGCATGCCCTATAAATTGTCCGAAATCGCGGCGCGTCACGGGGTGCATTATTATCCGATCATCTCGTCCGGTCGGGCATTTCGGGCGCTTTGGAAGCGGGCCTATTCCAAGGCGGCGGAATGGCTGGGTGCGGTGGTGTATGAAGACCCCTGGCTGGCCGGCGGGCACAATGGCTTGTCAAATGCGGAAGATCCGAGGAAGCCGCAGGACCCTTATCCCAGGGTTCGGGACTTGCGGGCCGTGATGCGCGAAGGCGGGTTGCCGGACAGCGTGCCGATCGTGATGGCCGGCGGGGTCTGGTATCTGAGGGACTGGGCGGACTGGATCGACAATCCGGAGCTGGGGACCATTGCCTTCCAGTTCGGGACCCGGCCGCTGTTGACCAGGGAAAGCCCGATTCCGGATGTTTGGAAGGCCAAGCTGCCGCATCTGGAGGAAGGCGATATCCTGCTCCACAAGTTCAGCCCGACGGGATTTTATTCGTCTGCGGTGCGCAATACCTTCCTGAGGAACCTTGAGAGGCGGTCGGAGCGGCAGATTGCCTTTTCGACGGAAGCGGCCGGCGATCATCAATATACGCTGGACGTGGGGGTCGGGCGGAAGATTTTTTATGTGACGCGCGATGATCTCAACCGGGCGCGGGAATGGTATGGCGCTGGATATACCGAAGGCTTGAAGACGCCGGACAATACGCTGGTGTTCGTGACGCCGGAGGAGAAGAAGAGCATCCGCAAGGATCAGGCGGATTGCATGGGCTGTTTGAGCCACTGCGCCTTTTCGGCGTGGAAGGATCATGACAGTTTTTCCACCGGCTATCTGGCGGATCCGCGGAGTTTCTGCATCCAGAAGACGTTGCAGGCGATTGCGCATGGAGCGGATCCGGATGGGGAATTGATGTTCGCCGGCCATTCGGCGCATCATTTCAAGAGTGATCCCTTCTATTCGAACGGGTTCATTCCAACGGTGAAGCAGCTGGTGGAAAGGATACAGACTGGCAACTGAGGCGGCGAAAGATAGCGGCAAGCCGCTATCTTCGACTCGCCTCAGGCCCGGCCAGCCTGCCGCGACCCCGGCTTTCGCCGGGGCATGAGCGGACAGGACTGACGAGCGGGCTTTGCCCGCAACCTTCCTTTCTTCCTGCTGCCTCAAGCGGACTCGGCGGCTTTGCTGCCGGCCGCGTTGTTCCACGTGGAACAATATTGGTTAGAAAATAGCGAAAGATGTTCCACGTGGAACATTCTGGCAGTAGTGACAGGAAAAATATCTTATCCTGTTGAATATAAGATATTTTTGGTATTCCGTTGTTGGCGGGTTGCCCCAGTTTTCAAATTTGTGCGTGGTTTTCGCGCGGCATGGAGCGCTGCCGGAACCATGGCTTGGTGGGGGCGATCGACGGTGGAAAGAGCGGGGGACAAAGTAGCGGAGCGGCGGCGTGTAGGACAGGCCGCGGACACCCCTCCGGCCCTTCGGGCCACCTCCCCTTCAAGGCGAGGATTTTTGGTGACGGGTGGGCGGGGGTTCGGGTAGCCATGGCTGCCATGGAGAACAGGTTATATTTCGGGGACAATCTGCATGTGCTGCGGGAGCATATTGCAGACGGAAGCGTGGACCTGATTTATCTGGATCCGCCGTTCAATTCGAAT
>CAYSMJ010000297.1:1963-2663 GCA_964432075.1 uncultured Caulobacterales bacterium
GGGGCAGGATTCGGATGCGCAGATCGAGGCGTTCGAGGATACGTGGCACTGGAACGACCGGGCGGAGGCGGCGTTTGATGATGTGATGCGCAGCGGGAATATCGCGGCATTCGAGCTGCTGCGGGCGATGCGGGGGTTTCTGGGCGAGAATGACATGATGGCGTATCTGGCCATGATGGCGGTGCGGCTGATCGAATTGCATCGGGTGCTGAAACCGACGGGGAGCTTTTATCTGCACTGCGACCCGACGGCGAGCCATTATCTGAAGCTGTTGCTGGATGGAGTGTTCGGGGCGGACAAGCTCGTAAACGAGATCATCTGGGCTAGGTCGACGGGAAAATGCTTAATGAAACGCCCGCTCCCTCGCAAATATGATGTCATTCTCGCGTATGCAAAAGGCGACACTGCGACCAGGAACGAAGAGGCTATATTGACACCGTACAATGTTGAAGATTTGCGACATAAAACAGCGCAAATATACTCATCGGGATGCAGATGGACGAGTATATAGATTGGATAGTCTTAAAAATCCGAATACAAACAGGCCTAACCTGACATGCGAATTTCTTGGGGTTACAAAGGTTTGGCGGTGGACGAAGTCGAGAATGCAAAAGCTTATGAGGACGGAATTGTAATTCAATCGACACCCGGTCGGCCGCCCCCCTACCTCGCCAGCACCCCCTCCTGCGCTGGTGTCCCC
>CAYSMJ010000298.1:0-2626 GCA_964432075.1 uncultured Caulobacterales bacterium
GTCCGGCCAGCGGCGCTCGGTAAGGTGCCGTGCGCAGGCATCCTCATCGGGAAAGCGCGCCTCAAATTCCTGGCGCGACATGGGGCGATCTGATGACCAACGAGCTGGCATACCGGAACATTACAAGAACGATTGCCGCCTGACAACCCCCAGCCACCACATCTTGAGAGACCGGCCTCAGAGGGATAAGCCTTCTCTGCCAATATGAGCGTAGCCGGACGTCACGTTTACTATTCTATCACAAATTTTGTTGCGTTCCGCCTAGCCTCCGCTTCTATCACCAACGTTGGCGGATAGTTTGCAATCCTCACCTCAGCTTTACAGCTCGTTAGGGGGTCTCCGTCACCAAGCGCAGGCTCGTACACATGAATGGTAGTTCCATTTTGCCTCCGGAATGTCGGCTCTTTTTGGTTATAGAAAACGTTGTCGTGTATGTAACAATCTGAACGAATTACATTTTCTATTCTAGAACGACGCTCATTTGTGGTGCTACGTTGATTGAACGTGGTATCTTCAAAACTAACATGTACTCCCAAACGCCTCAGATCGGCATCAAGTGAGATGTCGAAACCTTCGCCACTGTAAAAATATTTTCCTTTAAAGCCAAGCCAACTGCTCCCGCTTTCGCAGACAAATCCATCAGTTTTTATCATCGCCCCTACCGTTTCGGCGTTTATTCCATATGTCGGCAGGGGCTCTGTTAAAGGCGTTAACCAGAAGGGGGATTTGTCAGCAAAAAACTCCGCCTCGAGGAGACGGCAGAAATGATCGGTCTTGACAACAACAGGCTTTGCAATTGTACTCTGAGAATTGTAAATAACAGTCTCGAACAGTTCTCCGGAAAGACGCTCCGGCGGCTGACTGTTTATAAATTCCTCTAATGCCGCGCGCATCGGATCCTTGTTGCGGGGTAGTTTAATGGTCGTCTCGATCCGTTCGACGAAATCGTATTTGGGATCAATCCAGAATTCTGCCGCGATGTTCAGGTCCGTTGCTTCGACCTTGACCACGTCGCGGGTTTCACTGTCTGTGAGGCGAATGCTTGATGTTTGCCCCCTCCGCGTCAGCGACCGGTCAAGCTGGGCTCTCGACATCCCCAGCTGCACGCCAAACACTGTCGGGCCGTATGGACCCGATTTCACTTCGTAGGGGTGTTCCTTTCGCTCCACAAATCCCGGTGCCAGGACCACATCCTGCGCAACATAAGCTTCCCGTGTAACGGCGCGGAACGTTCCAAAATCTATCCAGCCAAAGCCGCCATCGCCCCAGTCTGTGCCCCAAGAGTTGATGACCTTCACCGCGTCGCGACTGTCTGAGTAACCCACGACGACCATGGCATGTGCGCCGCCGGGTATGCCTCCGCCGCGCCAAGTCTGTCCAGATCGCAGCATATTGAAACGGTCATCTATCCTCATGCCGACGACAACCGGTATGCCGGCCGCGATACTGCTTTTGATCGCCTGCCGGTCTTGCGGATTGACCCTGAACCAAGCTGCGACACGGTTGACCCCTGCATTCTGCCGGGCCAGCGCAGAAGGGAGATCGTCGCAGGCGTTTTCGCTATACGGCTGATCCGACCAGGCGGCGGAACCGGTCGATGTCAGGAGGTCGAGTGCATCGGCGATCCGCGCGCCATCCTTGCAGCCGCCGACCTTGACCTGATTGTAGATGAAGGCCGGCGACATGCGGCGGGTATCATCCCAGCTGGTCCACTGACGCTCCCTGCGTTCTTGAAAAGATTTCAGCGCATAGCCAACCGCCCAGCCGACGCATGAGCCCTGGCTGCCCTGATCACCGGGCGTTGGAAAGTCCCCGCTCAGGTCCATTTCCGGTGGAAGGTCTCTCAGGCCGGTTGGTGGCGCGAGCGGGATGGAACGGTAACGATCCGGCTCAAGGAAAACGAGGCCGGTGCCCTGCGCGGCCGCAGACCGGTCGATTGGTAGCAGGAATAATGCAATCACAACGATACAGAACGAACGAACCATGCCTTAGTCCCAAGTCTTAATAAGTTTCAAAAGCAAAGCCGGAGGGTAGGTGAAAGTCAACTATTTGATCGAAGCGTTGTGTGCGCGCCGCACCGTTACTGATCTACCCTGATGGCGGGCAACAGGCCGACGCTGCATGCTATCTTTGCCATGCCAAGCTTCGGATGCTCATGCGGACGGGCCATTTTTGCTAGATATGTCGCGCGGAAGGTTGGTTCCTGACATCGCCTCCTTCTGAAAACGTCCTGCGAGAATACCGGCTGTTTCAGACGCCCGACGACTTTCAAATACGCTTGCAGTACCTTCCCCTCGGGCCGTTTACGCGTTAACCTTTCGACTCACGATGAAATTGCTGAAAGGGGACTTCAGAAAATGGTCGGGAACATTTTGAGAGCGGCGCTGCGCGCGGGTGTTGCCTTTTCGGCTGCTGCGGTGGTGAGCCAGTTCGTCCCTCTCTCTCCGACGACTGGATCTGCCCACGCCCAGTCGCCGTCCGACAGCCCGCAACCGGACGGTTTCTTCATGAAAAAGGTCAGCTTCACGACCGACGGCACATTTACCGTACCCGAAGGTGTAACCCGTCTTTTCATACTTGGTTGCGGAGGCGGGGGGGCGGGAGGAAGTGGTGCCCGGGGGAGTAA
>CAYSMJ010000299.1:0-1984 GCA_964432075.1 uncultured Caulobacterales bacterium
TGGAGTCTAAGATAGTCAACAGGAAGATCAATCCAGTTCCCCCGTCAAATCATCTTCGTCAAACAGTTTCGACTGGTTCGGGTCAGGTTGGGGTGGCGAATTTACGCAGCTTTGCTGAATATCAAACTCGGGCGGTTTTTTGCGAACGATTTCCAGCATTGGAACAGCAGGCGCAGGTAATTCACGCTTTTTAAAGGAACGGTCCTGATAGTAGACGATTTTCTGTCCCCAGACCGGGTAGCCTGATTCAACCAGAATAATCTGCCTGTTCTTCGGCAGACGCATAGTTTTTGCTCTTGTGATCAACGGCACGGTGCGTTTGCTGACATTCTCTGTCGGAGGCTCGTAACGGATGGCTGCCCGCCGAGTTGATGTCGAAACCGAACGTACCATGCGCTCGCCGCAGGCCTCGCTAACATAGCGGGCGGTTTCAAGGTCGTTTGCCGAGAAAAACACCCGATGGGCACAGACCGAGAGTATGCCGTTGCGTTTACTGGCACCGTAGACATCGTCAATCCATGTCAGGCCCTGAACCACAGCCATAACCCGGCAGTTATAGCCACCCGCAAGCGTAAAAACGTTGGCGACTGTATCCATGCGTCCCAGCATATGAAACTCATCCAGCATGATCAGGACCTGATGCGGTTCGTCGACTCCCGGGGGGCGGGTGGTGAGGGTCGTCATGATCTGCTCGAAAAACAGATTGAGAAGAGGCGCCACTGTGGGGATATCGCCAGTGGCGACCCCGACATAAACGGCGACTCTCTTGCGGCGCAGGTCCTTGAGAGAAAAATCGCTGGCGCTTGTCGCGGCATCGATTTCTGGAGTCTTCCATAATTGAAGCGCTTCACTTATGGCGCTTTTAACGCCGCTGCGCTCTTTTGCCGCTTTGTTGGCGAAGTTGAGCAGGATTGTTTTCATGTCCGGGTCAATTTCCCTGTGGGACTTGACGATGTGACGGACCACATCGCCAAGTTCCTGCTCGGTGCCGAGCAGTCGGTAAACGGAGCCAATGGTGGAAGGCATCTCCTGATGATCAAGAACGTATAGAGCAAGGCCGACGAACAGAGCGCGCCCTTCAATGACCCAGTGTCCGTCTCCTGTGGCCGGTTCCTTGATCAGGATGGTGGCGATCTTCATGAGATCGCCAATGCGCTTGAGCGGATCCTTGCGGATTTCATCGAAAGGGTTGAATCGGTGAGAACAGCCGTCCTCACTGAGGGGTGCCCATAAGAAAGTCTGATGTCCGAAGGATTGCCGAAAACCAGCTGTCTTCCGGTAATTCTCCTGCTTGATATCAAGACAGACGAGTGATCCGTTCCAGCTAAGAAGATTGGGAATGACCAGGCCGACACCTTTGCCGGAGCGTGTGGGGGCAACCACAAGGCAGTGGGTCGGCGTGTCGCTGATCAGATAACGCCCCCCTTTTTTGCCAAGAACAAGTCCCGATCTGGCGCAAAGACCGGCTTTGGCGATATCCTGTCCTGTTGCCCACCGCGCATCGTCATCGGACTGATCATCGGGCTTCAGAAGCCTGAAGATAGCGCTTGCCAGAGCAAGATGCGGGAAACCGACGGCAACAAACAAGCGGGATTGAATCTGCGGATCGCTCCAGGCGGTAAATCCCTGCCAGACCGACCAGGGAAGGGCAGAAGCCGGATTCATTCCCGATAGCAGAAAAAAAAGAGCGGAAGATAGCCATGAAGCGGTAAGCAGGCCAATACCAAGCGCGATGTATATCAGGACAGGGTTCCTGTCTTCAGGCATTCACAAGATTCCTATCTGCGAAATAACGCGTCTGCCGTTCTCACGGCGCAACTGGACAATGAAGTCGAGGGCTGAGCGAATATAAGCAGTAATCTGCTCGTGGGTAAGGCCGAGATCGGCCTGCATGACCATCAGGCATATCTGGGCAAGAGCGCCCTCCGGTGTGTCGGCATGGATGGTGGTTAAGGACCCGGGATGGCCGGTATTGACGGCGCGC
>CAYSMJ010000299.1:1994-2614 GCA_964432075.1 uncultured Caulobacterales bacterium
AGGAAAGTAAACGCTTCGGGGCCGCGCAGTTCGCCCAGAAGGATGCGGTCTGGACGGAAGCGCAATGAAGCTTCCAGAAGGTCCTGAACGCCAACCTTTGAGGACTCTTGCATACTGCGGGACGCAACCAGAGACAGACAGTTACGGTGTCCCCCCAGTGCGAAGGACTCTTCTGTCCGGCCGGAAAACCGTGCAGACTGGCAAGGCTCGCAAAATTTTTTCCAGAAATCAGGGCCCGTCTGGCAATGTAGGCAAAATTTCCCGGCAGGCTTGCCCAGAAGGCAGGTTCAAGATTGACATCTTCGCGGACACTGACAATGCCACTGTGAATGAGCGCACCGGAGGTATCGCTGATGGCGCGGCCAAGCTGGCACGGCGTAGGGGCGGTCAGCGTGATGGTCAGATGATGCTCCCCAAAGCTGTCAAGGCCGGAGGCAACCTCATCCCTTGCAATTCCCAGATCATCAATCAGACTCTCCGCACCCTGTTCGGCAGCGATCAGTTTTCTCTGGACATCATTCATGGCGTCAAGCGAGGCCTGCCGTCCTGTGAAGCCGAATGACTGGCTCAATACAAATTCATGGGGAAGGCGTAAGAGCTCATCAATCATGCCGGGACCG
>CAYSMJ010000300.1:0-2612 GCA_964432075.1 uncultured Caulobacterales bacterium
ACTGATTTCCCTCTCCAGCACCATGGTATTACTGAAAACCCTGGAGAATCAGGGCATGATCGGGACCTTATCCAGCCGGGTCATGATCGGTATGCTGATTGTACAGGATCTGGCGATCGTCCCCATGATGATTATCCTGCCCCAGCTCAGCAACCCGTCAGCCGGTCTGCCGCTGCTGGGAATTGCGGCGGTCAGGGCCGTCGTCTTTCTGCTGATCATGGTGTTTGCCGGCACCCGACTGATTCCCCTGGTCATGAAACATATCGCCGGTTGGAACTCACGGGAGCTGTTTCTGATAGCCACCGTAGCCATCGGTCTCGGCATCGGTTACGGCACATATCTGTTCGGCCTGTCCTTTGCATTCGGGGCGTTTGTGGCCGGGATGCTGCTCAGTGAATCCGATTACGGTTACCAGGCGTTAAGCGATGTCATGCCCCTGCGGGACATTTTCAGTCTGCTCTTTTTCACCTCGGTCGGGATGCTGTTTGATCCACATTACATGTTGGCCCATTACAAGACGGTGCTGATGCTGGTCGGGATAATCATGCTGGGTAAAGGGCTGATATTCGCGGTTTTAAGCAGGGCTTTCGGTTATGGTAACGTCATACCGATCGCCACCGCGCTGGGACTTTCACAGGTCGGCGAATTTTCATTTGTTCTGGCAAGGGTCGGTATCGGAACCGAATCCTTCTCCATGGATTTCTACGCCCTGGTTCTGACCACGACCATCATCACCATGTTTCTGACGCCCTTCATATCCGGCCTGACCGCGCCGTTGTATGCCCTTCGCAACCGGTGGGGAAAGCCGCAAAGCTTTCAGACCATTAATATTCCGGAAGAGGGGTTAAAAGATCACCTGATTATTGCCGGCGGCGGACGGGTGGGAAGCCATATTGCCGATGTTCTGCAGCGCATCGGGGTGGGCTTTGTCATCCTTGAATTTGATTCCAGGCGTGTCGAATCTCTGAAATCAAAGGGATACCCTATTATTTTCGGTGATGCCGGCCAACCGGTGATTCTGGAAGCCCCGCATATTGAAAAAGCCAAACTCTTTCTGGTCACAACACCGGCAGCCGTTGTTGCACGGGCCATTACCCTGCTGGTCAAAAAACTGAATCCGAATTTGCATATTGTAACCCGCGCCCAGTCCCTGGAGCAGATGAGAGACTTTCTGGACCATGGCGTATATCATGTCGTGCAGCCGGAATTTGAAGCCGGTCTGGAATTCACGCGCCAGGCGCTTCTCCATCTGGATCTGCCCATTGACCGGATCCAGCAGTTTACCGATGAAATCCGGCATGAGTTGTACCGTCCCCTGTATGATCAGGAATCCAAATACAATTCCATTGCCCAGTTGCAGAACAGCTCCCGATTGTTCCGGCTCACCTGGGTGACCATCGATCCGGAAAGCAGTCTTGCAGGGAAAACAATCGCCCAGTCACAGATCCGGAAACTAAGCGGCGCTACCATTGCCGGTGTTCTGCCTCCTGTGACTGGCGCGACCCCTATCTCAGAAGCGGGCGCGCGGCAAGCGAAATTGCCCCCCGCGCGCGCCGCTCAGCCGTCTTGGGGAATGCGCAGCATCTGACCCGGATAGATCTTGTCCGGATCGTCCAGCATCGGCTTGTTGGCCTCGAATATCTCGGCATAGCGCGCTCCGTCGCCAAGCGTCCGCTTCGCGATCGCCCAGAGCGTATCGCCCTGCTTGACCTCGTGCAGCACCGGGGGCGCACCTTCGGTGGCATCGTCCACCGCCGCCACGCCGGCGACATTGCCCACGGCAAGGATGAGCTTTTCCTTGACCTCCTGGCTGGGCGCCTTGCCCGACAGCTTGACGGTATCGCCGTCGACCGCGATGCCGACGCCCTCGGCCTCGAGCCCGAGATCGGCCAGTTCTTTTTCGAGCGCCTTGGGCTCGGGGGCGGCGTCTTCATCGCCGCCAAAGAGCGTCTTTCCCGCGTTCTTCATGAAATTCAGCAAACCCATCGGTGCCTCCAAGACATTGATACCACCCGCCATAATGAGTGGGATTCGATCCCATGCAAAGCGAAATCTTGCGACCGGGGCTCAATCAGCGCACGACTGACAGGATCGCGCAGCAGCGTGCGGCCATGGCCTGTCGCGAGTTCCTTGCCACGACGCAAAAGCTGTTCTAGACATGGGTCATCGGAAATTCCTACGGGTGTGAATGAATGCTCCAGAAGATTGCCGCCGCCACCGCCATGATCGCCCTCGCGGCGTGCAATATCACCGTGGTAGAGCCGAGCGCACCGCCGAGCGGCGGCGAGAGGCCCTCGACCGCCATGATGCGGTCCGCCTGTGCAGAGCGGGCTGCACAAGAGGGGCTCCGCGTCCTGAGCATCGGCGATTTCCGGACGGTCACCGGGAGCCGCGGCATCGAAATCGGCGCGGCCGCGAGGATGAAGGTGGCGCGCGCGGGACAGGACATGGCCCTGCAGTGCAACTACAGCTTCGGTGACCGTCAGGTCCGCCTCACGGCGCTGGAGAGCGAAGCGCCCCCGACAGACCTGCCAACGAAAGCCGAAATGCGAAACGCCTGCGCGCGCGCGGCCGAGGCGCAGGACCTCGGGCTCGTGCGGATCGGCGATTTC
>CAYSMJ010000301.1:0-2601 GCA_964432075.1 uncultured Caulobacterales bacterium
CGCCGAGGCCGCCCGCGTGGCCGTTCGCGGGTCCGTTGTTGCGCCGGTTTCAGAACCAGCCTCAAGGTCAAACTGGGGGGCAGTCCATGTGGCCCCGGAAGCCGATCTCGGGGCTGTCACCGGGCTTGTAAAAAAATGGGTGACGTCGCCATTCTCACCATAGTTCATTTCTTGGACCCCTTTGGGGTCCGGCGCCTTGTCTCAAGGTGACATCAGCCTTAGGGAAGGCGTGGTTGGTTGTGGTCGCCCGGCTGTGGTCTGGTGGGCACGACGAGCCGAGTGACCTGAATGAATTTTCCGGCGGTCGCCCTGCCGCCGACAGCTTTGGGAGCGCAGTAAATGGCGGACAAGGATAAACCCTCAACCCCGAAACCTACAGAGGAAACGGGAGGGGACGCAGCCGAACACAAAAACGACGCTATGAATGAGGCGGCAGACCCGGTCTCCGAGAACGACGGGGCAGAGACGTCAGTACCGACACCTGAAGAGGTTGAGGCCGAAGTGGTTGAAGCGGCTGCGAACGGTCAGGATTCCGCCAGTGAAGACGAAAAGCCGACGGCACCGGAAGACGCGCCAGCGCCAGAGCAGCCGGCTGCGGCTGCAAATGATGATAGCGGATTTTCGCCCGGCGTAATTTTCCTCGCTGTCCTCGCCATGGTTGGCGTGATTGCCACAGCGCTCTGGGCTTTTCGGGAACAGGGAACAGATACAGCTGTTATCGTCGACGATGGAACTGATGACGTTCTTGAAACCGTGACAACCGGCGGCGGCGCACCGGCCGAAACTCCCGACGAAAAGATTGCCAATACCGTTGCTGCAGAAACAAAGATGGCTGCGGCCGGTATTGACCCGGCTAACGTGCCGGCAGAAGACCGCGGCAGCCTGCCCGATGCGCCGCCTCCCGGTAACGCTAATGAAGGCCTGCAAGGCGCGGCGAAGGCCGCCAAGGCCGCGCTCGCGCCGACCCAGGCGTCGGCCCCTGAACCCGCCGGGTCTGAAATATCCGACACTGAAACCCCAGTTGATGAAATCAACTCCGATGCCGAGGCGGCCGGAGACGCCGAAGCGGCGCCTGCGGATGTTCAGGGGGCTGACGCAGATGTTACAGAGCTCGTCCCCGCCCAGGAGGCCATGCCGGGTGAGGAAACCGGGCAGAGTGATCCGGGGGCAGACAGTGGCGAGACGGCTTCTGATGTGGTACCCGCCGACGCTCAAGGCGAAGCGGACGAGGCGGCTGATGTGGCTGGCCCGGTTCCCGAAGCTGACGCTGCGGATGACAGCGCGGCGCGGCCTGATGATGGTGATGCCGTCGAGGTTGTTGACACAAGCGCCGATGCCATCGCTGAAGTGACAGAGCCCATCCCCGCCCAGGAGGCCATGCCGGGTGAGGAAACCGGGCAGGGTGATCCGGGGGCAGACAGTGGCGAGACGGCTTCTGATGTGGTACCCGCCGACGCTCAAAGCGAAGCGGACGAGGTGGCTGATAGGGTTGTCCCGGGTCCCGAAGCGGAAGCTGTGGAAGCTGATGACCAGTCCGAAGAGGCTGATCCTGTTGCCGATAATTCGGATCTGTTTGCCGCCAGCCCGCAGGCAAAGGAAACGCCGGAAGATCAGCTAGGTGAAAATCCCGTCGCCGCCGTTTCGGCGCTGCAGGACAAGGCGGCACAATCAGAGCCCGCCCCGACCACAAGCGATGCGTCCACTGAGGAAACTGAAGCTGAACCCGAAGCGGAGCCTGCGCAACAGACAGAGATGCCGGCAGACCCGGTGACCACGGAAGATGCCGACGGGACGCGGTCTTCGGGCACGGCGCAGACCGATGAGGCCGCAGCCGCACCAGAAGCGACCACCGACCCGGCGATGACAGAAGAAGAGGCCGCCACCTCCGATGATGGGGCCGCCTCTGAAACCGCTGCGGAAGATTCGCAGGAAAATTCCAAGGCGGCCATGGCGACGGCCGGGTCGGCTTTCGGGGGTGCGGCGGCCCTGACCGGCGGACAGCGGGACATCTCCGCAGAGCTTGCCGCGCTTGAGGAGAGCTTTGAGCAACGCACGGAGCGGATTGCCGATGCGCTTGAGGCTGAGGGCCGCCGTGCGGGCGAGCAGGCCGAAGAGATCGCCACCCTGAAACGTGAGCTCAATACCGCCCTTGCAGAAAACGCCGAAAAGTCAGCCTCGGAAATTGCGGCCCTGCAACAGCGGATTGACGCCCTGCAATCGGCCGAACAGTCGAGCCGCTCTGCCATTGACCAGCAGGCTCGCTCGCTGGTTTCAGTGGTGTTCCTGGAAAGCAGGATTTCCGACGGTCAACCCTATGCCGAGGAACTGGCCAGCCTCAAGCAAACGATGCCGCAGGCAGATGCCTATGCAGCGCTTGAGCCGCATGCCGAGACGGGCCTGCCAAAATTGACCACCCTGAAGGAGGCCTTTCCGGCGGCGGTTCGCACAACCCTTGCCAAGGATGTGCGCGGCGATGGCAAGGATGGTGCGGTTGGTCATGTGGTGAAAAACCTGCAATCGCTGGTTGCCGTCCGGCCCGCCGAACCCGTGAGCGATCCAAATCGCACGGATGTGCCGGCGGTGATTTCACGGGCAGAGGCC
>CAYSMJ010000302.1:0-407 GCA_964432075.1 uncultured Caulobacterales bacterium
CGGAGGCGGCGCAAGATAGCGGCAAGCCGCTATCTTCGACTCGCCGCAGAGCCGGACGGCCTGTTGGCGGCGAAGCCGACAAGCCGGACCGACGACAAGGGCTTTGCCCGCAATCCTTCTCTCTGTTTACTAGCAACAGTAGCGGACTCGGCGGCTTTGCCGCCGGCCGTGTTTAGATTAGCCTGACTGAATGGAGTGGGAAGATCAGGCGGAAAAGGATGCGCGCGTTGAAGCTGCGCTAAAGGCGTATGATTTAAGGGATCGATCAGCACCCTACGAACGGCAGTTCCGAATTTGGGAGGCTCTGTGGGAGGCGGGAGAGCCGCACGGCATCGTTCCCTACGGGACCGAGACCATGCACGTTCTGCGCGCCGAAAAGGGCTTCATCATCGTCGGCCAAGATACCG
>CAYSMJ010000302.1:417-2593 GCA_964432075.1 uncultured Caulobacterales bacterium
TTCAGTTGGGCCGGTCTTGCGGATGCCGGTTGGAACAGGGGAAAAGAGGCAAATTTCGCGCAAAAGTTGAAGCGATGGAAATTTGAGGGAAACGAAAAAACATTGCAGGATTATTGGCGACCAAAGAGCCAAATATCAAGTATCTTCGGAGATCTTATTCCCGACAGCCACATGAAAAGTGCTGGACTATTAGTCGAACATGACGGACAGCTTTGGCTTTTACTTCACCGATCTGACCGGCGTATAAATGATGCAATGGAACAGTTGATTTCTGACCGCTTGACACAGGCAGATAGTACATCGTTGAGGACGCAACCTCTACTGCTCAACGGCTCCCGCGCCGTTGCGATCGATCAGGCTTTGCGACGTTGGGGCGGCGAGCAGAGGCATTTATACTTTCGAGCACCTTTGTCAGCTTTTTCTGATTGGAATTCTGAGAACCTGCAATTTGGTAAAGAAGTAAACCTCGAGCGAGCAATTTTCGGCAATATGTCAAATTTTCAATGCGCGAAATTTTCGGATAGGCCATTGTTCCGAAATGCAACATTTGGTCATGAGGTCTCCTTTTCTTGTGCCGAATTCGGTCAGGAGGCTGATTTCTCCAAAGCTAGCTTCGGAAACCGGGCAGCATTTGCCGATTCAATCTTCTCAGATAGGGTCAATTTTTCCTACGCACAATTCAACGATTGGGCGCTCTTTGAAAAAGCCAAATTCGGCGAAGAGGCGAAATTCTGGTTCGTCAATTTTGGCAGTCAATCTCAATTTGTAGGAGTAAATTTCGGAAATAAGGCTGGTTTTCACAAGGCAAAACTTGGAGACGGGGCAAATTTTTGGCAAGCAACATTCGGAGATGGCGTGGCATTCGAAGGAACAGAGTTCCTCGGGGATGTAGCGTTTCCTGTCGCCCAGTTTCTTGGCCGTGCAGAATTCAATAACGCAACAATGCTCGGCAAAATCGACTTTCGCGCCGCCGAAATCAAAGGCCATGCCGGATTTGCCGGTTGCATATGGCCCGAGCGGGTGCCGGATCACCAAGCCGCGTTCGAGGGCTGCCGGTTCCGAGATGTAGCAGATTTCAAGACTACAGGTTTCAAGGCCTTCGCGATGTTCGATGGCGCGGAGTTCAAGGGCCGAGTGCTGTTGGCGGAGCCAGGAGGCATTGCAGAAGATGAATTGTTTGCCGCGGCATTCGAAGCAACGGAGCTGGCGGCGTTGGATGCGCGCGAGGAAACCGAGCATACGGCATTGAGAAAGGCAGCCCAACAAGGGCTCACCGGTATATCCGACCCGCTAAAGTCACTACTTTCCGATCGTATCGCGCGGCGGGCAGCGCGGCAGAAGGCCGATCAGGCGGCAGACCTGCGCTATGGGAGTTTGGCCGGAGGCTTGCGGACCCTGAAGCAAGCTGTGGCGGCGCAGGGCGACCGAGAGCGGGAGCAGCGGTTTTTCCGGTACGAAGTGCAGGTGCGGGCAAGGCGCCCCACCGAGGGGCCGTTCGCCAAGCGGGCAGCCTGGGTTTATGGAAAGACCAGCAACTATGGTGTTTCTGTTGGTTTGCCCTTGGTCTGGGCCTTCGTTGCGGGGCTGGCATTTGCCACGGTCTACGGCACTCTGGGTTTGGCGACTGGCGCGTTGCAGTGGGACGCATCGTGGGATGGGCCGGTGCAAGCGCTGCAACTGTCGCTGTCCAACAGCTTCCGCCCATTCTTTGTTCTGGAGACGCCGAGGGAGGGCGTGGGTGGCTTTTGGGGCGGAATGCTCCGGCAGGATGATTGGGTTCCGCTCGTCATGCGCGGCTTTGGAGTGCTGCAGTCAGTTGCGACGATCATCCTGCTATTTCTGGTGGGCGTGGCGCTGCGGCGGAAGTTTCAGATCGGGTGAGGCTACACTGCACTCCCCGACGTTCCCAGAGATCCCAGCTTTCGCTGGGACGACGGTTTGGGGTGGGACTTGGGCGCTCAGGGTGCCGCGCAGGGTTCGATGTCTTGGGGGTTGGGTCTGGTGGTGGGGGTGAAGGTGGCGAGGTAGCTGTTGCCTGGCAGCGACACGAAGCTGGTTTGCTGGTAGCCGGTGGCTTCGAGTTCGCATTTGAGGAGGGCGGGCGGGGTGCCGTGGCGGTTGGTGGGGCGATCGGAATCGATGATGGCGACGGTGGGGGCGCGGGGCTGGCCATCCG
>CAYSMJ010000303.1:0-2590 GCA_964432075.1 uncultured Caulobacterales bacterium
ACCGCAATCCTGGTTGCGGCCCGTATAGCGCCACGCTGGGGCTGGGGCGGCGGAACACTGGTGATGATTTTCGCCATCCTCCTGATGCTTACCGAACCAACCGCCTTTTTTGTCACGATCGCCCTGTTTTTGTTTGGTTTCACCTGGATGTTCGTTCCGCCTTTCCAGCTGCCCCTTGTCAATGCCGTTGACGCAACGGGCCGCGGCGGCATGCTCGTGGGCAGCGCCCAGCTGACCGGCAGCACGCTTGGCCCCCTGCTGGCGTCAGCGGCGGTTGGCAAATTTGCCGAGCCGGCGGCCGCCCTTGTCGCCATGGCTTGCCTTGGCCTTTCCATCGCCATGATGGTGAGCGCCTCGGTCATGGGGACGGCAAATAAGTCTGTTTTTGCCGCACCCTGAACAGGCGCTGTTCCCGCAGGGTAGCCACCCGCCGGCGCTGGGGGCTTGTCAGCTTAACGCAGATTCCGCACGAAGAATGGCTGCAGCCGCATTGACAGTCGAGGCAATACGGATTGCAGCCTGGATCTGCTCAGTAGACATTCCATGTTTCCGTAATTCCTTTTCGTGACTGTCAAGGCACATGCCACAGCCATTGATCGCCGAGACGGCCAGCGAAAAGAGTTCGAAATCCGCCTTGTCGATACCGGGATTGGCGATGACATTCATCCGCAACTTTGCCGGAAGTGTGGTATACGTCTTTTCCGACATGAGATGCGTTGCGCGATAGTAGACATTATTCATGCCCATAATCGCGGCCGCCGCCTTGGCGCCATTGGCCGCCTCGTCGGTCAGCTTTCCGTCAATTTCTGCGGATATTGCCTGAATGAGAGCCGGTACACCTGTGGCATGGGCGCAGGCAAGAAAAGTGCCGTACTTCTTCTGATCGTCAAGCAGCGTCTCGTTTGAGAGACTGCCAAGATTAAGCCGGATATCCTTGGCGTAGTCGGGGATCTGATCGCGCAGGGCGTCAATAGTCATAATGGAGGGTTCCTTTTTCGGGCTCTGGACACAAAAACGGCGTGACCGGACAAAGCCGGACACGCCGGAACGTCGGACAGATTAGAGGGTGTCGCCGCCAACCGGACGGTTACACGGGCAGAGTTCATCTGTTTGCAGACCATCCAAAACACGGAGCGTATCCTGCGGGTTACGGCCCACATTCAGATTATTGACATAGACATGCTGAATGACATTGTGCGGATCAACGACAAAGGTTGCGCGCAGTGCAACGCCTTCGGGTGAACGAATACCAAGCCCATCGATCAGATCGCCCGTCGTATCGGCAAACTGCCATGCACCATGCTTGTCGAGATCGGCATGGTCGCGCCGCCAGGCGAGCTTGACAAATTCATTATCGGACGACCCGCCCATGACCACGGCATCGCGGTCTTCAAATTCCTTGGCAAGACGGCCAAACTCGGCAATCTCGGTCGGGCAAACAAAGGTAAAGTCTTTCGGATAGAAATAGATGACCTTCCACTTGCCGCCAAAGCTGTCACGGGTCAGCTCTTCAAAAGCGCTTTCGCCATTTTCTTCGTGGCTGTTAAAGCCAGGCTTCACGCCCATGACTTTGAATTCGGGAAGGGTATCACCAACGCCAAGCATAAGATTTCCTCTTTCAATCGGGGTTAAAAAAACATGGTCACCGCAGCAACTCTGCGGACAGGGCGCCTGTAGGGCGATCTTGATAATCAATCAAATGGATAATAATGAATTGTTGTATCGATTTTACCGATAGCTAAAATGGGGCCCGTTTGCTGCCGATGACTATTCTGCCGACCTTGCGTCAATTACAATTTTTTGCAGCGCTTGCCCGCCGTCAGTCCTTTTCGCGGGCTGCTGAAGATTGCCTTGTGTCCCAATCCACGCTGTCCAGTGCGATCAAGGAATTGGAGGGGCTTCTTGGCGTGCAGCTTGTGGATCGCTCGACCCGGAATTTTGCGTTGACGCCCGCCGGCGAAGGGGTCGCGGCCCAGGCCGTCGCCATCCTTGCCGCCACGCAGGACCTGGTGTCCTCGGTGCGCGACACACGGACCTTGACCGGACCCTTTAATCTCGGCGTCATCCCCACCATCGCGCCGTTTTTGCTGCCGACCCTGACACGGCGGCTGACTGCCGACTATCCCGAACTCAGGCTTTACCTGCGCGAGGATTTGACGGCGAACCTTCTCAAGCTGCTATCGGCCGGCCAGCTGGACGCCGCGATCCTGGCGATGCCTTACGCCCTTGACGGCTTCGAAAGTATGACCGTGGGCAGGGATCCGTTCTGGTTTGCGGCCGCACCGGATCATCCGCTGGTTCTGGAACAAGATAAGCCGGTAACGCTTTCTGACCTCGGAACGACGCAGCTGATGCTGCTTGAGGACGGCCACTGCCTGCGCGAGCATGCGCTTGATGCGTGCCGCCTGGGTAACGCGGATTCCCGCGCTGGCTATGAAGCAACGAGCCTGTTTACCCTCGCCGAAATGACCCGGGCCGGGCTTGGAGCGACCCTGCTGCCGGATATGGCCGTGCGCGCCGGTATGGCCCGTTCCGCCCCCTGGCGGGCCAGCAGCGCCTCGGCGTGGGCCAGCATCTCGGGGGTGTCCAC
>CAYSMJ010000304.1:0-2585 GCA_964432075.1 uncultured Caulobacterales bacterium
TGAGAACATAGGCGGCCAGAGCGTCATCAAATAATGGCTTTGTCGCAAAAAGACTGTCGCGATGCTCGGCAATAAAGGCTGTCGAGACATCGCCTTCGATAAAATCGGGCTCGCTTGCCAACGCGTGGAGAAAGCGCGCATTGGTCTGAAGCCCGGTAACCCGCACGCCAGAAAGCGCACGGCGCATCTTTCCCAGCGCCTGCTGCCGGTCAGCGCCATGGGTGATCATCTTGGCGATCATCGGGTCATAAAAAGGCGTGATCGCCTGCCCCGCTTCGACGCCGGAATCAAGCCGAACACCCTCATCAGCCCCGGGCATAGACAAGGTTGTCAGTGTGCCAATTGATGGTGCAAAATCATTTTCAGGATTTTCCGCATATAGACGGCTTTCAAAGGCGTGGCCGCGTTCCCTGATATCGGACTGGGCCCGTGGCAAGGGCTCGTCATTGGCAACCCGCAACTGCCATTCAACGAGGTCGATCCCGGTTATCATTTCCGTAACCGGATGTTCGACCTGAAGCCTTGTATTCATCTCCATGAAGTAAATATTGTCTCCGCCATCATAGAGAAACTCGACAGTGCCCGCCCCGCGATAGGCAACCGCACGTCCGGCATTGACACCCGCCTCGAGCAGCATGGCGCGTATGGTTGCCGGCAGGTTGGGCGCCGGGGCTTCCTCAATGATCTTCTGGTGACGGCGCTGGACAGAACAGTCACGCTCGAACAGATGGACAATATTGCCAAGCGCGTCGCCGACAATCTGCACCTCAAGGTGGCGGGCGCGGGTGATGTATTTTTCGATCAGAAGGGTCGGATCATCAAAGGAATTCTGCCCCTCACGGGCTGCAGACCCCATCGCCTCCTGAAGGTCTTCGGCATGCTCGACCAGACGCATCCCCTTGCCACCGCCGCCCGAAACAGCCTTGAGCAGGACCGGATAGCCAACCCGCGCGGCTTCCTCGCGGAAGGTTTCAAAGGATTGATCTGCTCCCTGATAACCAGGAGAGGTCGGCACTCCGGCTTTTTCCATCAGATCCTTGGCTGCCGATTTCGACCCCATGGCCCGGATTGTCTCCGCCCGCGGGCCAATAAAAACAATGCCCGCCGCATCGCACGCCTCGGCAAAGGCGGCATTTTCCGACAAAAATCCATATCCCGGATGGATGGCCTGTGCCCCGGTCTGGATTGCAGCCACAATAATCCGCTCCCCAACGAGGTAGCTTTCGGTAGCAGGTGACGGGCCAATATGGATGGCCTCATCTGCCATTTGCATGTGCGGCGCGCCCGCATCGGCGTCGGAATAGACGGCAACAGTCCGGATTCCCATGGCGTGGGCGGTCCGCATAACCCTGCAGGCAATTTCACCACGATTGGCGATCAGGATCTTTCCGAACATCTTTTATCGCCCTCCGACAACCAAAACGGCCTGCCAATCCTTATTCATCATAAATCTCATCAAGAAACGTGTAATCTGTATACCCTTTTTCATCGCCGCCATAAAAGCTTTCCTGATCGGGCTCGTTCAAGGCTGCCCCGAGTGCAAAACGTTTTGGCAAATCCGGGTTCGCAATAAACGGACGGCCAAAGGTGATCGCATCGGCATTCCCTTCAGCGATTGCCCTCGCACCGCTCGCGGCTGAATAGTCGCCATTACCGATATAAACGCCTGACCAGGCCTCGCGGACATGGTCGATCACCGCTTTTTCAGCATCAGTCAAGACACGTCCAAACTGTTCAACCAGATGCAAATAGCAAAGATCCCGCTCGTTCAGTTGTGAGACGAGCGCGCCAAAGGTCTCAGCCGGATCATCATCATGCATATCATTAAAGTGTCCGGTCGGTGAAAGGCGGATCCCCGTCCGGCCGGCGCCATAAACCGCCGTGACGGCATCAACGACCTCCAGAACAAAACGCAGACGGTTCTCAAGCGAGCCGCCATAATCGTCATCGCGCCGGTTCGTCCCGGAGCGGATAAACTGGTCGATAAGATAGCCGTTCGCCCCGTGAATTTCGACACCGTCAAATCCCGCCTCCTTGCACAGCCTTGCGGCCGCGGCGAAATCCTCAACCGTCTGGGCAATCTGTGCGCTTGTCATGGCAACAGGCTCTGACACATCTTCAAAACCGGCTTTAGTGAATGTCTGGCTGTCGGCCCGGATTGCCGAGGGCGCATGGGGCTTTGTGCCGCCGGGCAAAAGCGAGGTATGGCTGATCCGCCCCACATGCCAGAGCTGGAGAAAGATCCGTCCGCCCTCGGTATGAACCGCTTTGACGATCTTTTTCCAGGCGTCCATCTGCGTATTGTTGTGAATGCCTGGCGTATCGATATAGCCTTTGCCCATGGGCGAGACCTGTGTTGCTTCGGTAATGATGAGCCCGGCTGAGGCGCGCTGGCGGTAATACTCAATAGCCATCGATTTCGGGGTCCCATCGCCATGGGCGCGGTTCCGGGTCAGGGGTGCCATGAACACCCGATGGGGCGCTTCGATGTTCCCGAATCTCAGCGGCTCGAACAGCGGCTTATAGTCTGCATTTTTCGGCGGCACCGCCACCCAGGCTCCGGACATGGACATCAACTATCTCCT
>CAYSMJ010000305.1:0-2578 GCA_964432075.1 uncultured Caulobacterales bacterium
GCGCCCGCGACCGCGCAGAGCTGGGTGGCGAACACGCCGAGCCCGCCCGAGGCGACACCGGTAACGCCGGCCCGCAGTGATACCACGGAAAGCGTGGGAGCGAATGGCGCGGTTACCGAACGGCTGGCCGGCTCCGTGCCATTGCGCGGGCAAACACCGCCAGCGAGCACCAGGGCCCGGGCAATTGCCTTTTATCTTCCG
This sequence comes from uncultured Caulobacterales bacterium, assembly GCA_964432075.1. GTDB lineage: Bacteria > Pseudomonadota > Alphaproteobacteria > Caulobacterales > Parvularculaceae > CALLPQ01. The sequence continues at coordinate 202 of CAYSMJ010000305.1, forward strand.
CAATTCCATCAGATCCCCGAAAATGACCTCTGGTGGGGAGAGGGGTTCACTGAATGGACGAATGTCCGACCGGCAAAACCTCAGTTTAATGATCATTACCAGCCGCATATACCGGGCGAGCTGGGCTATTATGATCTCGCCCGCGACCCCAACATCATGCGCCGCCAGGCGGAGCTTGCAAAGCTCCACGGTATTGAGGGGTTTGCCTATTATTTCTACTGGTTTGGCGGCAAACGGCTTCTGGAAACACCACTTGAACGCATGCTGGAAGACAAGGCCGTCGATATTCCGTTCTGTTTATGCTGGGCGAATGAAAACTGGAGCCGACGCTGGGATGGGGAAGCCCACGAAATTCTGATTGCGCAGGATCATTCGCCTGAGGACGATATTGCCTTGATCAAGCATCTGTCGCGATACATCCGCGACCCGCGCTATATCCGGATCGATGGCAAGCCCGTCATTGTGATCTATCGGCCCGGAATTCTGCCAAATGCGAGGGAAACTGCAGAACGCTGGCGCCGCTGGTGTCGCGCAAATGGCATCGGGGAAATCTATCTTGCTTATACCCAGAGTTTCGAAAATGTGCCGCCTTCGCTTATGGGGTTCGACGCAGCAATCGAATTTCCTCCGAACAACCATGGCCTGGTGGGAGACCCCTCACTCATTCCGCCGGGAGCGGCGGATTTCAAGGGCAAGGTTTTTGACTGGCGTGACCTGATCAAACGAAGCCGGAATTATCCATCGACAAGCTATACACTGTTTCGGGGCGTCAATCCGTCATGGGATAATACAGCACGAAGAAAAAATCAGGGTACGGTTCTACTCAACAGTGAGCCAGCGCTTTTTTATGAATGGCTTGAGAATGCCATAGAAGATACCGAGGCACGAATCGCCAATCCCGAGGAACGCCTGATTTTTATCAATGCCTGGAACGAATGGGCCGAAGGTGCTCATCTCGAACCGGATGAAAAATTTGGCTATGCTTGGCTTGAAGCCTGCAGGATGGCGCTTTCCGAGGGATCATTGATTGACCCGGGGCCAAGCGAAATTCACGGCTCCATGGGCGACCTTGATGATGATATTGCCGAAGTGCTGCCTGCGGCGCGGGCCAATATCAATGGAAGCGGGCGCAGCCAGTCTGCCATCAGCGATACATCAATGGTGTCGGCAGACACCCGCCCTCGCAAAATTCTTGTTGTGACGCACGATATGTTCAGGCATGGCGCCCAGATGCTCAGCCTTGGCTTTGCGCGTACCCTGAAAGAAACCTATGGCTTTGAGGTGCACACAATATCATCGCAGGACGGCCCGTTACGCAGCCAGTTCGAACGCTATGGCCGGGTGACCATTATGTCTCGGGAGGTCCCTGTTCGCGATCTATTGAATCGCCTCAAGGCCCTGCGTCACTCCGGTTTTACCCATGCATTTGTCAACTCATCCGCATCGGGATGGGTTGCGCCGCATCTGGGAAATGCCGGCATTGCTTTTATTGGCCTGGTGCACGAACTCGACTCCATTGTCTCATCCATGGGTCTCGAAGAGGGGCTTGATGCCCTGAACACCCATGCAAGTGCGGTGATCTTTCCCTCAACGATTGTCGCTGACCGCACGGCCAGATTTCTGCCATCAGGCACCTGGGACCGCGCCAAAACACTTTCACAGGGCGTTTACAAGTCGGCAGCGCTGATTTTCCCGGAAGATAAAGATATGGCGCGGCGGGCTATCCTTCGTGAGCACAAGCTGCCTGAAAATGCGACCCTCTTTCTGGGCGCTGGCTTTGCGGACCATCGCAAAGGGATCGACCTGTTCATCGAATGGGCGCTTGCTGCCTGCGCCAATACAAGGGACCTCAATCCGTTCTTTATCTGGATCGGCGAGATTGCACTCGATATGAAAGACAGCATCGAGGCAAAACTTGCATCAGCTGGCGAGCACCGTGCCCGGATCATCCTGCCCGGTTTTGTCAATAATACGCGTGATTATTATCTTGCTGCTGACATTTATGCCCTGACCTCTCGTGAGGATCCGTTTCCGTCAACAGCTCTTGAATCGCTTGACGCTGGCACGCCCGTGGTCATGATCCGCGATACGGGCGGGATTGAAGACCTTGCCGATCATCCCTTTGTGGTCGCCGCGGATGACGCATCGCCAGAAGCATTTCTCGATGCGGTTCAGCCCTGGCTTGGCGACATTGAACTGCGACGCCATGCGGGGCTGATGGGTGTTGGTTATATGCGCGCCCATCATGGCTTCAAAAGCTATGTGGGCGAGTTGCTCGCCACCCTGAATACCGGCGATGCCCACGCGGTCACGGCAATAGTTCCGGGCTATAATTATGAGGGGTTCATTGAACAACGTCTGCGATCCGTAATTGACC
>CAYSMJ010000306.1:0-2557 GCA_964432075.1 uncultured Caulobacterales bacterium
ATCGATGCACCGGCTCTGAACATGGATGGAAAGCAGTTCGCCGCGTCCCAGCTGACCGCAAAGCTCAAAGGATTACCTGATGCTCCGTCGGGAACCGTTTCAGGGCGCGCCCTGGAGGGGCCTGGCCGGCTCAATGCGCAGTTCGAAAGCACATCGGCGTCGCTTGTGTTAAAGGCGCTCGATCTGCGGGGCGCTGCCTATTCCTTTGTCGGGGATGGATCGCTGGATCGCAACACCAATCGCCTTGCACTCGACCTCACTTATGAGGGCGATGCGGGGGCTGAACCGGTACCGGGTGTCCCGCTTGCCGGAATGATTGAGATTGCCGGTAGCCTTGGACCGGCCGACGACAATGGCAGTCAGAATGAAACCCTTCGAATCCGTGGCCAGAACATTGCTTTTCGAGATTTTGTGATCGACAGGCTGAAAGCGGATGTCGAAGGTCGCCCTGACGCGTTTTCTTTTTCGGCCAGCCTCGACCGCATACGCCAGAACGAGCAGGAATTGACCCGCGACCTGAGCCTTGCCGGGCTCTTCGCCAATACCGAGACTGCGAAAATCGGGCTGACGCGGTTCGAAACGCTACTCCTGTCACAAACACCCATTAGGCTGCACACGCCAACGACCCTCCGGCTTGGTGATACCACCAGGCTTGACCCTTTCCTGCTTGGCTGGGGGGATAATGGTGAAATCAGCGGTGAAGGGACTTTTTCTGCAAAGCGGTGGCAAGCAGGCCTCGACCTCAAAAATGTTGTCCTTCCCCTGACCGATGGCCTGATCGATGCAAAAATCGCACTCGATACCGACAAGAACCAGCATGCAACCGGAAACTTTCGACTGGTCCTGCCAAAGGCTCTGACACAAGGCGAGGAAACCCCCTCGCTCAGCGGGACCATGGTGTGGACAAACGACCAATTGCGCCTGCGCGATACGCCGTCCGACGGGTCTGCACTGGCCTTTGATGTGACACTCCCCGTGCGATTGATCCGGGATCAATCACTCAGTACAAAGATCGAAGGCAATATCAACGGCGACGTCCGTTATAATGGCCGGGTTGAAACCCTCACAGCCTTTATTCCTGGCCCTGCCCAGGGCCTTGAAGGCCTGCTCGAGGCCGGCGTGACCCTTGCCGGGACCATAGCAACACCGCAACTGCAGGGACAAATGGTCTTTTCCGATGGCGCGTTCACAGACCCGGCAACAGGCCTCAGTCTGGTCGGCCTGACGGCCAAAGCCGATGCCGATGTCAGCACGAATGGTAGCGACATCACATTTTCAGGAGGCGGACGCGGTGCCGGACAACCGGCCTCCGACGAGGCAACCACACCGCTTGCCATTAAGGGAAGCCTTAAACTCGGAGAGGCCGAAAGTCTCTCAACGGATATTACGCTGGACAATCTGGTTCTCACTGCCTCCCCGGTTGAGGATATTCGGTTTTCGGGCGGAATTGATGTCAGTGGGCCGCTGACAGATATCAGGGCAACCGGCGAAATCACGATTGATGAAATGGATGTGGAAGTCATAACGCCGGAGACAACCGGGCTGGTCGATATTGATGTTGTGGTCGCGAACGGTGAGGACCCGGGTGTCAATAATCTGATATCTGAGGAAGCGTTTCCACAAAATGATGACGAGAGGGCAGGGCCCGGTGGCTCATCTCTTGCCTATGATGTCGATTTCGTCGCGGATGACCGGTTGTTTGTGCGCGGGCGCGGGCTCGAAAGTGAGTGGTCGGCGGATATGACCATACGCAATAATGGCACCGAGCCGCTTGTTCTTGGTGCTGTTTCACTTGTTCGGGGAACATTTGATTTTGCTGGCCGCCGGTTTGATGTTATCACCGGTGAGATTTTATTCGACCGTCTGTCCCCGAATGATCCCGTGATTGATCTTGCTGCAGATTATGAAACGCCGGATGGTCTGGTTGCAACGGTCAGCGTATCCGGCCGCAGTTCCGATCCCACGGTCGAGTTGACGTCAACGCCAAGCCGCCCGCAAAACGATATCATGGCCCTCGTTCTGTTTGGCAAACCAACAGAACAATTGAGCGCCGTCGAAAGCCTGCAGACCGCGCAGGCATTGGCCTCTCTTGGCGGGGTTGGCCCGTTTGGCGGCAGCGGTATCGTTGGCTCCCTGCGCCAGTCGACCGGTCTTGATCTCCTTAATGTCGACCTTGACGGCCCCGGTGGCGCCGCCTCGCTCACCGCCGGCAAATATCTTGCCGATGGCCTGTTTGTCAGTGCAACCCAGGATGTGAATGGCAATAATGGCTCGATCCGGGTTGAATATGAGCTAACCAACAACATCACGGTGGAATCGCGTGTCCGGGCGGATGGCGACCAGACCGTGAGCGCGAATTACAAAAAGGATTTCTAGCCTGCGGTTACTTTTCATTGACTCAAAAACGCAGTCGGTATTCTTGCGTTATCGCGCGTTCGAACCCAAGTCGATGGATGGTAACCATCGACGATCACACCTTTTGTGAACGCGCTCTAGTGGTGCGAATCTGACGTTTCGCACCACTATGTATTTTTCTGATGGATCAACTTATCCAGCC
>CAYSMJ010000307.1:0-2142 GCA_964432075.1 uncultured Caulobacterales bacterium
CATGGAGCATCGCCGCGACGATGATCGCTTTACGATAATTGTCCACAGGCCTTAGTGGTGCGAAGCTGACGTTTCGCACAACCAGGCATTTTTCTAATGGATCAACTTATCCAGCCATTTGAGTGAGAGTGCGGTCGTTAAACGGTGAACGGTACGGACTCAAATGTCTGGGTCGATCCACTAGCCTCCTGTTTTGCAACACTTTCTTGATGCAATTGGTTCCCACTTCGTTTGAAAGGGCTTTGGCGCGTCCCGTTGCAATCGGATTGATCTGCCTTATATCGCGGCGATGAATAAAAACCGCCCTTCCCGAGGCCCCTCCCAACGCCAGCGACGTGCGGGCGAACTGATCCGCCATGCCCTCGTCGATATCCTGCGCAAGGAAGATATCGACGATGCTGCGCTTGAGGGCCTGTCCGTGACCATATCGGAAGTTGTTCCGTCCCCGGATCTGCGTCAGGCCAACATCTACTGTACCGCTTTCGGACAGACCCTCGACCGGGTTGAGGCGGCGCCCGTTATTGCTGCCCTTAATCGCCATGCGGGCTATTTGCGCGGTCTTCTCGGTCGGGAAATCGATCTGAAATTTACCCCGGCCCTGCGGTTTCGCGAGGACCGGTCCTTTGAAGAAGCCCGCCGGATCGACACCCTGCTCGCCAGCCCGGAGGTTGCCCGCGACATGGATACGGACCACCCATCGGACGACTGAAGTCCGATTTTTCCTATCCGGGTCAGGGCTTGATCTCGCGCCGGGAAAGCCGTAGCCACACAAATCCTCGCCGGAACTCCGTTCGATCCGGGCTTTCGGCTTTTTAGTGGCACAATCTGAACCAGGGAGGCCGTGGCATGGGCCGGCGACGCAAAAAGGGCCGCGCCATCTCCGGATGGATCGTTCTCGACAAGGATTATGATTTCGGGTCGACCGAAGCGGTGTCGAAAGTCCGCTGGTTGTTCGAGGCCCGCAAAGCCGGGCATGCCGGCACGCTTGATCCGCTCGCAACGGGCATTCTGCCCATTGCCCTCGGGGAAGCGACGAAAACCGTGCCCTATGTCATGGAAGCGCGCAAAACCTACCGGTTCACGGCAAAATGGGGGGAAACAACCGATACGGACGATACTGAAGGGAAAGTCATCGCAGCAAGCGATATCCGGCCGGACCGCGCAGCAATCGAAGCCCTTTTGCCGAACTATATTGGCAAAATCGAACAGGTGCCGCCACAATTTTCTGCCATCAAGATCGATGGCGAACGGGCCTATGACCTTGCCCGTGACGGGGAAAGGGTCGAGCTTGCGGCCCGGACAATCGTAATCCATGACCTGCGCCTTGTTGATATACCTGATGCGGACCATGCTGTTTTTGAGGCTGACACCGGCAAGGGGGCCTATGTTCGGGCGCTGGTTCGGGATATAGCGCAGGACCTCGGCACCGAGGGGCATATTTCGGCCCTGCGGCGCACCGCCGTTGGTCCGTTCCGGGAAGAGGCGGCGATTTCCATCTCAGAAATCGAAGCGTGCGAGCCGGGCGACGCCAGGGACGGTTTGATCGAGGGGGTGGCGCTCGCCCTGCAGGATTTTCAGGCCACGGCGATTGATGGTCCCCAGGCCCATCGTCTGTCCAACGGGCAACCGGCTATTCTGGCTCCCTCCAGCGCGAAAGGAATTCGAGGTGACGACATCGGCGATATTGAACCGGTGCTGGCCAGTCTGCACGGCGAGGCCGTGGCGATCTGTCGGCTGGAAGGTCTCAAGCTGCTTCCGCTGCGGGTCTTTGCCCGGGATTGACGCCGTGAGGTATCGCGGATTTCAGTGGCGGGAAATTTCACAATCCGGATTTTATTCGTTTTCGTCTTCATACCCTACAAGATTGAGCGGGCGGGCGGTGATGCCTTCAAGCGTGGCCCAACGCGACAGGGCATCTTCCCGGCCGTGGGTGATCCAGAGTTCCTGGGGCTGAACGTCACGCACAGTTTCTGTCAGCTCATCCCAGTCCGCATGGTCAGAAATAATCAGCGGTAACTCGATACCGCGCTGTTTTGCCCGTGCACGCACCTGCATCCAGCCCGAACAAAACGCAGCGACCGGATCAGGAAACCGCTGCGCCCATTTATCGGCAAAGGCAGATGGTGGCGCAACGATCATCGC
>CAYSMJ010000307.1:2152-2523 GCA_964432075.1 uncultured Caulobacterales bacterium
CATCGCACCGACAAAGTCCTGGTTTTTTCGGCTCTCCCCTTTGCCGGTGGCGATTGTGGCCGGGCGCAGGTCGCCCAGAGAAACGTTGAAATCCTGATAGAGCGTACACAGCTTTTGCATGGCGCCATGGAGATAGATCGGCTTGTCATAGCCTGCCAGACGTAAGCTGCGGATCACGCGCTGGGCCTTGCCAAGCGCATACGCCCCGACCATATGGGCGCGTTCGGGAAACTGGGACACCGATGCAAGCAGCTTTGCGATTTCCGCTTGCGTGTCGGGATGGCGGAACACCGGGAGAGCAAACGTTGCCTCACTGATAAAGACATCACAAGGTACCGGCTCAAAGGGTGTGCAGGTGGGATCGGCCCGGC
>CAYSMJ010000308.1:0-2521 GCA_964432075.1 uncultured Caulobacterales bacterium
CGCCCCGCGCCTGCGCCGCCGCCCGGTTATTGCCCGCCGCAAAGCCGAGATTGTCGTCTGCGCGAATCAGCCGGGGGTGCAGGGGCGAGGCGCCCGCTGCCGCCGCCGACCCGTCTGTCGAGGCATTATCAAGAATGATCACCTCAAAATCGCTGACCGTCTGGCGTTCCAGATGGGCAAGACATTTCGCAAGCCGCCCCCCACTATTGAAGTTGACGATCAGAACGGAAAGACGCGGCACGGTCATGGGCTGACATTCATGGCTGAAGGCCCGGTCTATCGGCGATCTGCGCTCGTGAACAGGGCGCGCAAGGGCCGACGGACGCATTCGCGGCCCAATCCCGGAGCCCCGCCCGTCACGCGGAAGCCACACCGGTCGCCGGGAAGCGTTGGCTTATCGGATCGAGGCTTTGCCACAGGGCGAGGCACGTTCTATAGGGAGGTCAGGCAAATCCCCGCGGCCAGAGGCATATATGACAAGCTATATCGAAAAAACGCTCAGCGATAATGTGGAAATCCTCTACCGCGCGCACTTCAACTGGACCTATTCCTTCTGGCCGACCCTGTGGTTTCTTCTGAGCCTGTCGCCAGTCCTTATCCTTGGCTATGCCCAGTATGTCCGGGACGTGCCCTTCGACAGGCTGGCCATTGCCTATTATATTTTTCTTGGCGGCCTTGCCATCGGTATCTTTCAGCTGCTCTCACACATGATCGTCCTGTGGACGACGGAAATCGCCGTGACGACCTATCGTTTCGTTTTTAAAAAGGGATTGATCTCGCGTGACAGCCAGGAGGTAAGCCTGAACAAGATTGAGGAAATCACCCTGAAACAATCCGTGTGGGGGCGGATTTTCGGCTATGGTTCTCTTGTGCTGCGCGGCACCGGCGTCGGCGTGATCGAACTGCCCGCCATCGACGAGCCGATCAAAGTCCGCCGCATCATCGAGAACGCCAAGTCCGCCCTGCGTCAGGGCAGTCCGGCGAAAGATCCCACCGCGATCATTGATGATGACGACTGAGAAAAACTGTGTCTATGGAAAACTGCGGGTACGGGCTCCCCTTATTGCAGCCGCTATTACCGGCACAGTGACCAGTTGCTGACGAAAACGCCGACCAGCCGCCATAAAAGCCGTCCGGAAGCGATCAGAAACTGTCTGGCGTGCCCGCGACTTCCCGCAGAAACCCCTCAAGGAAGTCCAGCACGATCTTATGACGCGCCGCAGCGAGCCTGTTTCCGGTTGGCGTCTGGAACGAGCCTGACAGCTTCAGAAGCTTTGTGCTGAAATGGTCGATCGCAAAACGGCGATCATCGAGATCGCGCTGCGTCGCGGCAGGGTCCTGCGGATCATAAAGCGACCGGTCGATCCGGCCTGAGACCGCAAAACAGCGCGCGATCCCGATATAGCCGATCGCATCCAGACGATCAGCATCCTGCAGGATTTTTGCTTCCAGCGTTTCAGGTTCAATCCCTGCGGAAAAACTGTGGGCTTCAATAGCGTGGGCGACCCTGCCAGCCCTTTCCGGGGGCCAGCCCAGCGTTGACAACGGAGCTTGTGCCTTTTCCGCCGCCAGGCGCGACGCCGAAGACCGCAGCGCAGAATCCTTTGGCACATCGACGCAATCATGAAGCAGGCACGCCGCCGTCAGAATTTCACGATCGCCCCCTTCCTGTCCGGCAATGGCGACAACATTCCGCCAGACCCGGCTCAGATGAGCCATATCATGGGCACTGTCCCCGCGCGCGACCAGGGCATGCGGGCGCAAGGCCTCGGCAAGCTCCTCATACGGTGCAAATTGCGCAGCAAACTCCATCCGGCAAACATAAAGCGCGTTCGAAGCCAAGTCGATGGATGGGAACCATCGACGATCACACTTTTTGTGAACGCGCTCTAGTGGTGCGAATCTGGTGTTTCGCACCACTATGCACTTTTCTGATGGATCAACTTATCCAGCCATTTGAGTGAGAGTGCGGTCGTTCAACGTTGAACGGTACGGACTCAAATGTCTGGGTCGATCCACTAGCTTGCAAACATTTCTCACGGTCGATCAAAAAAACTTATCCTCACCCTGCAGGCTGCGCTTATGCTTGGGGCATGACACAGTATATTGACTATGATCCTTACGACATTGACGAGCTGCGGTTTCACGACGGGTGCCTGATCTCGCGTTATCGCAACCTTTCCTGGACGCTGCTTGATCTGACCCAGCAGGTGGTCAATGGGCTGATTATTGCCGTCGGCGAGCAGGATGCAGCGCGCGAGCAACGTTTGGCAGCCCTGTTGACCAAGGCCATGTGGGTCCATGATCTGGTAGAGCGGCGGCTTGCGCGTCTGATCGGCGCCGAGGACAATCGCCGCTGGCGCGAGAACCGCGCGGCCCACGGCGCTACAAGGGGCGCTGCGAGGGGCGACACAAAGGATGGGCGCACACCGGCCGGGACCAATCCGGGCAGGGATGATGCGACCGGGAATGATGCGAGTGGGAACGATGCCCCAACCGAAACCCCAACGCTATCAACGGC
>CAYSMJ010000309.1:0-2489 GCA_964432075.1 uncultured Caulobacterales bacterium
CGGGTCGGGAAATGTCGAGGCATTCCGGTGTGCCGCCAGCGGCCATGACGGCGGCAATCTCCCCGGCGATCCACTCCGGGATGATGTCGGCCTCGTCCGGTTCGAAGTCGAGCGCCTTGCGGAAAATACCGGTTTGCTCGTGCACCGGTGTAAAGCCGCGATCATCGGCGAGACCCGGTTGGTCGGTTTTGAGTGTCAGCAGGATCCGCTGGCCAAAACTGGCGCGGATAAGGTCGCCGGGGCTGCCGATCTTCCGCAGTCGGCCATTCACCAGAATGGCAACACGGTCCGCCAGATGCTCAGCCTGGGCCATGTCGTGGGTGACGAGCAATATTGCAAAGCCCTCCCGGGCGAGTCGGCGGACAAGCCGGTCGATCTGGTCGGTCGCTTCAGGATCAAGGCTGGCGCAGGGCTCATCAAGGAGCACCAGTTTCGGACGATGCATGACCGCCGCCCCGATATTGACCCGCTGGCGCAAGCCACCCGACAGGCATCGCGCCAACACATGCCGCACATCCTCAAGCCCTGTCAGCCGCAAAACGGTCTCGGCCCGTTCGATCGCATGCCGTCGCGACATACCCATTTGACAGGCAAAGTTGACCAAATTTTCCGCCGCAGTCAGGCTGTCATAGAGCGCGGCATTCTGCGGGGCCACGCCAAGGCAAAACCGGGCGCCGCGCTGATCCGCCGGGCGGCCATCAATCAGGATCGATCCGCTTGCAAGGGCAAGCCGTCCGCAAACGGCTTTGAACAGGGTCGATTTTCCAGCCCCGTTCGGGCCGATCAGCGTCATGACCTCGCCAGCGTCAAGGCCAAAGGATATATCCTCCAGCACCGGCTCGCCGTCATAGGCCGCCGAGACTTTCGACAGGGTCAAAGCCGCGACTGCAGACGGGACCGGGTTGTCGGGGTGTGTCATGACCGATCAGGCTGTCATCTTGCCGAACCTGTTGCCGATCATCCGCGCCAGTTCAGCAAGCGGGGCCGGGTGGGTCTGGCTGGCGGCCTCGGCGCAGTCGATCGCCTTCTGCAATTGCCGTTCCGCATGGCGCCGCGCCCCGTCGCGCCCGAGAAGACTGACAACCGTCGATTTCGCCGTATCCTGATCGGCATCCTTGCCGGTATCTTCAGCCGAACAGGCAACGTCGATGACGTCGTCAAAGGCCTGATAAGCAAGGCCAAGCGCACAGCCGAATTCCTTCAGATTGGTGATGGCGGTTTCATCGGCGCCCGCAAATTCGCCGCCTATGGCCGCAGCCGCCCGGAACAATGCACCGGTTTTTTCGAGATGACGCTTTTCCATTTCCTTCAGGCTGACACCCGAACTGGCCCCCGAACAGGTCAGGTCCATATCCTGGCCGCCCGAAAGCCCGTCTATGCCGACCGCATCGGAAAGATGGCCGACGGCGCGCAGACGGGCCTGTGCCGGGATCGCCTCGGCCCGTGCCAGCATGCAAAAGCCTTCATTCAGCAAGGTCACCACCGCAAGCATCGCCGCTCCTTCGCCAAACACCATATGGGTCGTCAGCGCCCCCCGGCGCAGCTTGGCGTTATCCATCGACGGCAGGTCGTCCATGATCAGCGAGGCGGCATGCACCATTTCCACGCCGCAGGCCGCATCGATCACGTCGTCAAGCTGTCCCCCAGCGCCGGTGCAGGCAAGGACCGTGATCAGCGGTCGCAAGCGTTTCCCGGGCGACAAAAGGCCATGTCGCACGGCACAGAGCAGGCGGCTGTCTGCCTCGTTTCCGGCAAAAAGCGTTTCAAGCCTTTCGTCGATCCGCGCTCGCAACTGGGTTATGGTTTTCAGATCGACCGGTTTGGTCGATGCATCCGTTCGCATATTTTCCGACATCAAAGGCGCCCCGAACAAAAAAACGTGATCACAGTCTGCACGAATCGCGGGGGACCGCAATTGCGAACGAGTATTTTCCACGTCAGAGCCTCATGGTTTATACTGTGTAACGGAGTGGCGACAGTTTTGCCGGGGGCAACCGGGCTTACCGGTCTGACCCATTAACAAAAACTTACCAGCAATATTGACGCTCGGGATAGATAATATAACATTACATCCACTGGAGGCATCCAGTATTTTACGTCATCCGTCTGCGTAATTGACGGAAGCGGTTTTTGAGCGAGGGGCCTCGCCCGTGTCGTTGGACAGGCCCCGGAACAAGCCGCATGTCATGTCTGTCCGAAGGGTCGCGTACAGTCCCGATGTGCAGAACAAACAGCGGCAGGTTTCTTTTTGTCCCCGAAAGAAACCTGCCGTGCTATAATCATGAGAACACCCGCGCAGCTTCCGATATTTTCGTTTCAGGGTGAGCCCTGTGTCGGCCCGGAAGGGCTGAGCTTATCGGACCAGATTCAGCGAAATCCGGAAGGAATTGGCACCGCTCAGGGCGTACGTTGATCCTGCTGAAAAGCTGAGATCCTTGTAGACGGGAACTTTGAAACCAACCTGAACCGCCCACGGATCTTCATAGTCT
>CAYSMJ010000310.1:0-2487 GCA_964432075.1 uncultured Caulobacterales bacterium
GCTGCGTTTGCGGCGCCCGGCGCCATTGGCAGTCCGCAGGAGGACTTTGGCCCAGCCCGAGCCCGCTTCGCCGTGACGCCAGCGCGCAAGCGTCTCAAGCCGGTCGGCGCGCTCCCCGGTAAATACGCATAATGCATCGGCAAGATCGACCGGATGGATCAGCGGGGTCAGTTCCTGCAAGGAGAAGGACCTGTCCCGAGCGCCAAGACCAAGAGGCTCAAGGATGCTTTTCGACAGCGTCACCCGCCGGGTGATTTCGTTAAATGTCCAGGCCGAAGTCTGGCCATTCCGGAGGGCGCCCATCAGCCGGATATAACCGCCAAGGGCTCTGGCAGCTTCGTGGGCGGCGGCATTCTGACGAATAAAGGCGCGCATCAGCGAGGCCGACAACAGGGTGATCGCGCCAAGCAGCACTGCATAACTGATCCACAGGGGAAAACGGCCAAACATGTCCCGTGCAAAGGTGACACCAAGCAGGCTCTCACCATTGTCAAGCGCCTGCCAGCTGGCGGCGAGCGGTGCGCCGGTAAAATCGAGCAGCACCTTGCCATTGTCGTCAAGCGGCAGGGTTGCGATGGTCAGCGGGTCGAGCGTGGGCTGTTTGTCGGCAGACGGGCTGACGGCGATGGTGCGAAGGACACCGCCATCACGCGACAGGTGGTAAAAGGTGACAAGTGCGCCGGGGGGCAGGCTGGCGCGCAGGCCGGTGCCCGGGGCAACGCCAGTCATGATCTCGATATTCATGGCGCTGGCGCCGTCCTGAACGGCGCGGGCAAGACGCAGCTCCGCTTCAGTGCGCCGGGCCTGGTCCTCGTCAAACATTTTCATGGCCAAAAGTGCTGCCACGGCCGCGAGGAACAGGCCGGTGAGGATGCTCAGCCTTTGGGGCGATAATTTCCGGATATAGTCAAACAGCGCGTTGGTATCAGCGGTGGTGATTTCGTAATCGCCGCTTGCTTCGCCGGGCGACGAGGATGCAGCCGCAGTCGTCCGGTCAGGCGCCGCGCCACGGGCCTTGCTGGCGTTTGCTGCTGGCTGGCGCCGGTGTTTGACTCCCGGCTGCGCTTTGCTCATCCGATTTTTTTCCGCCCTGTCGCGCCGTGTGCGCGGCTCGCTGGCCCGCGCCGTGACCCTTCTTAACGCAAATCAACGCGATTTACGAATTGGAAACTATTCCTGTTTTGCCGACGCTGTCACCCGCGAATCACCCCCGTTCCGGCGGGTCATAGATGTGTTGCCGCATCCCGCGGCTGGCGCTAGCCTTCGGTACATGAAACATTTTCTCAACACAGCCGACTGGTCGCGGGCAGATCTCCAGGCCATGATCGACGAGGCCCGCGCCCTCAAGGCCTCGCCCTTTGGCGATGCGCTAAAAAACAGGACGATTGCGCTCCTGTTCCTTAACAATTCCCTGCGCACCCGCACTTCGTTCGACGTGGGCATCCGGCAGCTTGGCGGGCATGCGGTCGTGCTGTCGCCGTCGGGCGGCATGTGGCCGCTGGAGTTTGCCGATGGCGTCGTCATGGACGGCGAGGCCGAGGAACATGCGCGCGAGGCTGCCAAAGTGCTCTCGCGCTATTGCGACCTGATCGGAATTCGCGCCTTCCCCAAATTCCACGACTGGCATGAAGACCGGCAGGACCGCATCCTCAATGCGTTTGCTCGGCACGCCGATGTGCCAGTGATTAATATGGAAACGATCACCCATCCCTGCCAAGAAATGGCGCTGATCATGGCTTTGCAGGAACGTCTTGGCCCTCTCGATGGAAAGAAATTCCTCCTGACCTGGACCTATCATCCCAAGCCGCTCAACACGGCCGTAGCCAACTCCGCTTTGATGATCGCCGCCAAATTCGGGATGAAGCCAACGCTACTCTGTCCGACTGAGGACTATATCCTTGATGAACTCTATATCGAACAGGCCAGTGGCGATGCCGGCGCCCATGGCCACGCGCTGACGATATCCTGCGACATCGCAGAAGCCTATGACGGCGCCGATGTGGTTTATGCCAAAAGCTGGGGCGCCTTGCCCTATTTCGGGAACTGGGAACCCGAAAAAGCCATCCGCGACCGCTTCCGTCATTTTATCGTCGACGAAGAAAAAATGGCGCATACAAATAATGCCGTTGTCAGCCACTGCCTGCCCATGCGCCGCAACGTCAAAATGACCGACGCGGTCTTCGACAGCGAGGCCTGTCTCGCCTATGACGAGGCCGAAAACCGGCTGCATGTGCAAAAAGCGATTATGAAAAGACTGACAGGGTGAGGTTTTGGATTTATTCCGGTGGTGCAACCCATACGGACTGATTTGCCCAGCCATTCCCGTATCGCGTGAACCTTATCCATAGTGGCGGGGTTTGCTGTAGGCTTTGTCCGTGACCTGATGGAGCGGCCTATCCACGACATGATGGGCCGGGAGGAAAAACGCAAACGGCTCGAAGGTTTCGAGGCGCGCAAGGCCGCGCGGGCAGGGGCACCTTCCCCCAT
>CAYSMJ010000311.1:0-2475 GCA_964432075.1 uncultured Caulobacterales bacterium
CCAATATCCAAGGTGAGAGGCTTGCTCTTCTTGGCCGTCTCGACACTCTTGAACAGGATGGCAATCAACGCGTCGGTTTTCCGTAGAAGCGGCGCTAGCAGAGAGGCGGATTCGATCATCATCGCCTTCGCGATGGATCTTGAGCCATATCCTAACTCACAGAGCCTGCGCATGCTGGTGGGCTTGAGGAAGTCCTGGCGAGCAGGCCGCTGACTGTCAGAGAAGACACGGTCGAGTACTGGGCCAAGTACGAGGAGATCGAAAAAGCTCGCGACAAAGCTCGCGACAAAGCTTGCGACAAGGCTCGCGACAAAGCTTGCGACAAAGATTGCGACAAAGCTTGCGACAAAGCTTGCGACAAAGATTGATTGGAAGCCGTCGCTCCCGTGAACGTGAACGGTTACGAATGCCTTTATATCCATTCGCGTCCATTTGCGTTCATTCGCGGTTCCCCTCAAGAATGGACCTGGTTTATTGAGATTCTTATTCCCCCATTTTTCTGTCTTTCTTAAATATTTTTGTCAAAAAGAGCCAGAGACCAGGCCAAACAGATCATAGATTTGAAAAAGCATATTGAGATACTGAATCTGGATTGTGTTGCCGTAGCGGTTTCGAATAATCACGATAAGGCTTGATTATTTGGGTGGGGAATGGCAGGTTGGGCGGTAGTGTGAATTGATATAACCGGATGAAGGATAGTTGACTGGATGGTCAGGACGTGAGCTGGGTCTATGGAACTTATTTGCTGTTTAGCACTCAAATATGATGCTTTGGCGTGTAATTATCTTATTCCATTGGCGCGTCATCCGTTGGTCACCAGGCTTTGGATTGTGCGACACAGGAAACCGGAGGTGGCGGAGATTCCGAAGAGTGAGTACCGGCTCGCCCCGGAGCGGTGGAAAAGGCTGCGGTGGTTGCATATGTATCGGGAATGCCGAGCGCTGGCGCGGCGTTCCGAGGTTGTAGGGGTGGTCTCTTTTAATCCGGTTCCGTATGGTCTGATTGCGCATTGTGCGGCGTCACCGCTCGGGAAGAAGACGCATTTCGGGTTTATTGGCTCGGACTGGTACCGCGACTGTCAGGGGCCGTTGCGTTCGTTACTTTTGCCGTGTTTGCGTCGGGGTAACTTTTTTACGGCGACGGGCGAGGCGATGAAAAATGAGATGGCGCAGGCTGGTTTCCCGACGGAGCGCATTGCCGTGCTGCCGCATGCGGTTGATCTTGACCGGCTAGGTATTTCCGATGGGACGGAGGTGAAGTATCGCGCGATTTTCGTGGGGCAACTGATCGAGCGGAAGCGGGTGGATGTCCTTTTGCGTGCGTATGCGCTGACGTTGAAGCGCTATCCCCGGGAGCGTTTCTGCATTGTTGGCGATGGTCCGCTCAGAGCCCGGCTTGAAGAACAGGCCGTTGCGTTGGGCATGCGCGAACAGGTCGATTTTGTCGGCGCGGTGTCGGACCCTGCGGTCTATATGCGACAGGCGGAGGTGGTGACGATGGCCTCGGATATGGAGGGCTTTCCCTTTGCGTTGGTGGAGGGTCTTTGTGTCGGACTTGTGCCGGTCAGTACCCCGGTGGGCACGATTGCCGAACTAATCAGCGACGGCGAAAACGGATTTCTGATCCCGCGTGATGATCCGGGGGCGATTGCGGAGCGCCTTTGCCGGTTGATTGAAGACCGCAGGATGTATGCGCGTATGCGTGCGGCGGCGTTGCAAATGCGGTCCATGTTTTCTTATGAACGGGCCACGGCGGTCTGGGATTCCTGGTTGTGTTCATTGCAATCCCTTTGATTTTCAGGTTTAATGGTCGGCGATCGGCGATCGAATAGAAATGATGCATAAAGAACAGCACATCAATATACAGCCCTGGCAGAATCCGGCATATCATCTGCTTGGGGCGGGTACGCAGATACTCAAGAAGCTCCGCCAACGATGTCTGCCCGGGTACCGCTCGCCACGCGGACTGTCCATTCATGACTATGAGCGGGTCATTGACTATGATCTGGGTGTAACGGAGCGCTGGCTATATTATCTGCGGCGATTCAATCATGATCGGGGACTTGTTCCGGGGCAGACAGTTCTTGAGGTTGGCCCCGGCGCTGATTTGGGCAACGGCCTGATCCTGCTTGCGCAGGGGCTTCAGCATATACCGGCTTTGATAAAAACCCTCTGGCGTCAGAAACGCCGGGCGCACTGTATGACGCCCTGATCGCGCGACTTGCCTCACGTGAAACGGGGATCGACCATACTGCCATTGAGCAGGTCTGCCGTGATTTCCGGCAGGGCAATCCATCCCCCCTATTATTGATATTGATAGGAACTTGGTTTTTTCATGAAGGATTGATTGATAGGAACTTGATTTTTTCATGAAAGCAGAAATACCAAAACTCAAATGACAAAGCAAACTAATATTTTGAATTTTTAAACAGAATAAGCATCCACTTGCCCTTGTTTTTGTCCTACGCTCCCTCCT
>CAYSMJ010000312.1:0-2467 GCA_964432075.1 uncultured Caulobacterales bacterium
CCCGCCATATTATCGAGAACGGCCTTGTCCCTGACGATGTAACGCTTCAGGTGCTGGTCCAGGCGCGCGAACACCTGATCGAGCGGACCTTTGAGGCTATGAAGGGCGCAAGGCGCGCCATCGTCCACATCTATAATTCGACCTCCGTGGCGCAGCGGCGCGATGTGTTCCAGACCGATCCGGAAGGAATCGCCGAAATTGCCTGCAACGGCGTGAAACTGATCAAGGAACTCGCGGCCAGGAACCCGGAAACTGAATGGGTTCTGCAGTACTCACCGGAAAGCTATACCGGAACGGAACTGCCGGTCGCCGTTGATATCTGCAACAAGGTAATCGATGCCTGGGGGCCGACGTCCGAGAACAAGATGATTATTAATCTGCCGGCCACGGTGGAGATGTCGACGCCCAATATCTATGCCGACCAGATCGAATGGACATGCCGCCATATCAAGAACCGCGAGTCTGTGATCATCAGCCTGCACACCCATAACGACCGGGGCTGCGGCGTGGCAAGCACGGAACTGGCGCTGATGGCAGGGGCCGAGCGCGTCGAGGGTACCCTGCTCGGCAACGGGGAGCGGACGGGCAATGCCGACCTCATCACGCTGGGCCTCAACCTGTTCACGCAAGGCGTCGACCCGAAGATCGACTTCAGCGATATCCCGGGCATTGTCGAAACCGTTGAAGAGTGCAATCAGATCGCCACGCACCCGCGCCATCCTTATGTCGGGGAACTGGTGTTCACGGCGCTGTCCGGCTCGCACCAGGATGCGATCAAGAAGGGCCTCGACGCCCATAGCCGCGAAAAGCGCAATCACTGGGACGTACCCTACCTGCCAATGGACCCGGCGGATATCGGCCGCACCTACGAGACCGCCATCCGCATCAACAGCCAGTCGGGCAAGAGCGGCATCGCCTATATCCTCGAGCAGGAATTCGGCCTCAAACTGCCCAAGCCGATGCAGATCGAGTTTGCCAAGGTCATCCAGAAAATCGCCGACTCCTTCGCCCGCGAGATCCTGGCCAAAGAGATCTGGGATGCCTTTAACAGGGAATATCTCGAGCAGGAAGGCGGCTATGCGGTGGAACACTTTACCTATAATGACGGCCCGGAAGATGACGATCACGTCACCTGCAAAGCCGTGATTGTAAAAGGCGGCGAGAAGACAGAATTTACCGCGGAAGGAAACGGGCCGATCAACGCCTTCGCCGACGGCTTGCGGAAAAATCTTGAAGCAAGCTTCCATCTCAAGAATTATGAGGAGCACACGCTGTCCACCGGCTCGGGTGCGCAGGCGGCGGCCTATATCTCCCTCACCGATCCGGACGGGACAGAATTTTACGGCACGGGCATCGATTCCAACATCACCCGCGCCTCGATCAAGGCGCTGCTTTCGGCCTTTAACCGGATGAACAGAGAAAACGCATGAGCGATGACATCGAAAAAGACCTGCTCGATACCCGCGACGGACGGGACGGGAGTTTTTTCGACCTGCATTCCATTGGCCAGCTTTCTCTGGAGGATCTGGGCCTCATCATGGAACTGGCCCGCAAATTCCGCCAGCACAAAACCCATAAATTTACGCTCGGCAAAGGGTGCAGTTCGATCAACGCCTTTTTCGAAAACTCCACCCGCACGCTTTCCAGCTTCGATCTGTCCGCCAAGCATCTGGGCATGGACACGACGAATGCCGGCTCCACAAGCTCGGTGAAGAAGGGCGAAAGTTATCTGGATACGGCGGAAACGCTGGATTCCTATAATCCCAAAACTATCGTCATCCGCTGCTCAGAGGCGGGCGTTCCGGAATTCCTGGCGCGTCATGTCCGCGCCGGAATTATCAATGCCGGGGACGGCTGGCACGAGCATCCCACGCAGGGGCTGCTGGACACGCTGACTATGCTGGACCATTGCGGCGGCAAGGATTTGTCGGGCCGGACGGTGACCATCGTCGGCGACATCCTGCATTCGCGGGTGTTCGGCTCTCTGGTGCGGGCGCTGGGGATGCTCAAAGCCGACATCCGCGTGGCCGCGCCACAGACTTTCCTGCCCGAAAAGGTCGAAAATTTCGGCCTCAAGACCACTTACAATGTCGAGGAAGCGCTGGACGGCGCCGATATCGTCTATGCCCTGCGCGTACAGGAAGAGCGCGGAGCCGGAGCCTTCGTGCCCTCGCTGCGGGAATATTCCAAAATGTACGGCATCTCCCGCAAACGCATGGATTTGGCCAATGACAATGCCATCCTGATGCACCCGGGCCCCGTGCGCCGGGATATCGATGTGCACTCGGCCCTTGTCTCTGTCGACGAACAATCCCACATCCTGCGCCAGGTTGAAAACGGCATGGCGGTTCGGAAGACAGTGCTGTGGCTATTGGCACACCGCTATGACGGGCGGGAGAAGGAGATGGCGCGGAAATGACAAGTCTTCTCATCAAAAACGGCCATGTGATCGACCCGGCCAACGATA
>CAYSMJ010000313.1:0-2464 GCA_964432075.1 uncultured Caulobacterales bacterium
GTGGTCATGGTTGCGCCGGCCATCGGCAATTCGCCGTGATATCTCCTTGAGCTGTGCCCGGACGACCGCCGCCGACAAATTGTTGAGGCGGACATTGTAAAGCGGCAGTCGGTTCTGCCACGTCGTACACCGCTCAAGGACAGCGATATGCTTCTTCCAGTTGGCTTCATAGGCACCGGACATGATGACAGCCCGGGCGATCAGGTCAGGGTCCTCGGTAATCAGAATACCCCCTTCACCGGCATTCAGTAGCTTGTAGGACTGAAAGGAAAAGCAGCCAACCTTGCCGAGGGTACCGATCTGCCGACCTCGCCAGCGGGTTCCGAATGAGTGGGCAGCGTCTTCGATGACGGGAATTTCCCGCGCATCGCATTCGGCCATGATCGTGTCCATGTCAGAGGTGTGGCCGCGCATATGGCTGATCAGAACGGCATCAATATTGGTTTCCAGACGGTCGCGGAAATCCTCAAGGTCGATACGATAGTTCGGGCCCACGTTGACGAGCACGGGGACACATCCTGCATGCACGACCGCCGACGGGACCGCCGAAAATGTAAAAGCCGGGATGAGCACACGCGCGCCAGCACGAAGACCCAGCGCGCGCAAACTCAGAAACAGGGCGGACGAACAGGAATTGACCGCGAGCGCATAGGGAACATCCATCAATGCGGCAAACTCGGCTTCGAGCCGGGCAACCGCCGACTCGCCCTTTGCCGCCGTATACCGAAAAAGATCGCCGCTATTGAGCAGTGTCCGGATTTCCTCTTCAGCCTCTGTCGGGATGGGCTCTGCGGCAGAGACGTCTGGCAGTGTGGTCATGGACGGTCCTTTGCAAAAACAAATCAGACAGCAGCCAAATCAGAAGCGTTTACAGCCGCGTTCGCATAAAAAGGCGAGAACCTCGTCGGTCAGGAACCCGCGACCGCTTGCCAGTTGCGGCAGGTCAAAACCACCACCTGTATTCACTTCAATGATCACCGGACCTCGCTCTGTCACGGCAATGTCCATCGACTGATAGCAGACAGGTTCAAAAATGTGGGCTGTTTCTGTTGCAATCCGGATCAATTCATCCCAGTGCGGTATGGTTTCACCAATCAGCTTCTGGCCCGTCCCCGGCATCTCTTCATGATCGGTTGTCGAAAGCGGGGTCTTGGTACGGGCCTTCCGGATCTCGCCGGTCTCCGGGTTAACATCACAGGCGACATTTTCCGGCCGCCAGAATGCATCGGCGAGATTTTCGCCACCGGCAAGCTTGAGCACCGTGAATGGAATTTTTACACCTGCATCTGTGAGCAGAAGGCATACCCGCACGGTTGCAAGGCTTTTCGTGTACCGATCAAAAAAAGTATGGTTGGTTTCGACATCCTGAAGCAGATAAGGCGTATCGCCGACAAACCCGTTCAGGAAGGCATCATAACCCGACTGGCCCTTGCCCTTGAGCGAAAGTCCGCTGTCATCGCCGTCTTCTATCTGAAAAACCCCAAAACTGCAGATGCCGCGATTTTCCTTTCCAAAAAAAGGTCTTCCGCCGCGTTCCCGGACAAGTCCGCGAAGGTCATCAGCCGTCTGAATTTTGGCGGTATTTGGGAATGCCCTTGACGTCTTGTCAATCACGCCGACGATATTGGGTGTCGGCATGCCGGCATTGGCGAGAATGACACTGTTGAGCCATTTGTCCTCGGTGGATGCCTGCCATGTCATGTCGCAGATCTCGCGGACGATAGGCCAGTGAAGCATGGCACCAATAAACCGTTCCTGATCGGCCCTCTCCATGGCGGGATCAAACAGGTTGAACTGAACAAACTCGCGCGGCGTGATCTTGCCGCGTCCGCGCATCAGGCGGATGAGATCAGGCAAAAGCGACGCCGGTCGTCGCCCACTGCGGCGGGTCGCCTCCTGCAGGCATTCCATGATTTTGGGGTTGGCGTTGTGGAATTCTGCAGTCTCATTGGTCACGGCATTGGTGGTCGCCACGGTTTACTCTCCTTCACGGCAGAAAACAGGCGGCGCAGTTGCTCCTGCCAGCCGCTCTTATGCGGGAAAAACCTAGTTCAATTGTCGTTAACAGGCGGTGAAAGACTGCACCTGTCGCAGGCCAGCCGAGCCCTCCGCAGCGCCCTTCGCGGAACCCCATGCGATATTTTGGCAACGCAGCATATTTCGGCAAAAAGGCGCTTGACCGGCCGCAGGGCCACCCCTATTTTCCCCGTTCCGTTATAGCAGGGCCCATAGCTCAGTCGGTAGAGCAACCGACTTTTAATCGGTAGGTCCTGAGTTCGAGTCTCAGCGCGGTCATTGATCTGGTCTGCCCCGCAGACGTAGTGGGCGGGAGGCGTGCTCGGAGCCAATGCTCGTTCTTCACGCGATCTGGACACACAGGGCCCTGCACGTCTGGGCCGAATCGCTCGAGGCCTTCGATCGCGACCCCGGCCCCGCCCGCGGGGCCGACGCGGGCGGCACCTCT
>CAYSMJ010000314.1:0-2452 GCA_964432075.1 uncultured Caulobacterales bacterium
CATGGGGTATACGGATCAATGGCGAGACGCTGAATACTGCGGCTGCCCGCAAGCGTGGGCTGATTGACGAGGTGACAGGAGAGCCCGGGCATCTGCCACCGGGGTTGGAATTTTTTCAATCGCCGCCGATCTTCTCGGCCATCAGGGAAAATCCGCGTTATTATCGTGGGGAATGGGTTGCTGTCTGGGATGGCGGCGGACGGGGAGTCCTGCAGCCTCATCTCGAAGCGCAGGGTTTTCGTACAATTTCTTCTGATCCGGGTCGTCTGGTCTTCCGGCTGCCGCCCGATGTGAAGGAGCCGTTTGTCCTTCTATTCGAAGATACTGACAGACCGGTTGAAAAGCTGCGGCTTTTTCGGCCCGGGGAGCAATCCTTGCTTGATGCCGGCAAGGTCTGGAATCCGCGTTTTGTCGATCTTGCCCGTGACTATGATGTCATCCGGACCATGGTCACCCAGGATACAAATCGCAGCCTTGTGCGCCGCTGGGATATGGTTGCCACCCCGGATGACCCCTATTTTGCCACACGCGAACCGATGATCGGGGATGCCTCAAAACCGGTATTTGGTCGGTACGGAATTCCGTATGAATATCTGTTTGAACTTGCTCTGGAAACGGACACGGCGCTTTGGGTCAATATCCCTCTCCAGATTGGCTCTCCCCTTGATCATACACAGTACAAGGACCGACTTGATGCGTTTGAAATGGCGGTTGCGGCCGAGGCTCGCAAGATCGTGGACAGCCCGGAATGGGACCGGTTTGCCCGTGCCTTCGCAGACCGCCTTGTGGCCAGCGGATACCCGCCCGAACGGCCTTTATATGTCGAATTGGGCAACGAAATCTGGAACTATGGTTGGCCCTTTTCGATCAATACAAAATATGCTGATGGAATTGGCCGTGCCTTTCAAAATACGGCCTATGCCCATCGCCATGGCTATGGCGTCCTCGCTGCCCGATGGATTTCAGCACTTGAAGCGGCCCTTGCGGTGCACGGCGATTATCGGGTCATCTATGTGCTTGGCAGCCACACGGCCAATCCGGACTCGACCCGGGTCAGCCTCGACGCCATGAAACAGACCTGGCGCGCACGCGGGCTTGATCCGGCCGCCTTGTTTGCAAAAACAGGCCTGGCGCTCACAACCTATCATGGCGGCGCCGAGGCCTATCAAAATGTTTTGCCTTCAAACGATACGCTTTCTCTGCGCGAGCGCTGGGAGCGGGCGATTCGTCTTGATACCAATAATGACCTCGCCCGCAGAATGCACGCCTACTATATGAACTCGCCGGAAAGTGTCTCCACAAGCCTGCGCTGGATTGTTGCACGCTGGCAGAGCCACGCCAGAATTGCCCGGCAATATGGGGTGTCGCTGCTCGGCGCCTATGAAGGCGGCAGTCATGATGTTCCGCCTTATGAGCTGTCCCAATCAATGATTTTCATGGATTGGTGGACGGACTATCACTGGGGCTTTTACGGGGTCGATGTTGTCCGTCAGGTTAACAAGGCAATTCTTGAAGTCTTCCCGGAGGCTATCCTGTCCAATTTCAATTCAATCGGCTCGATCGGGAAATGGAACAGCCCCTGGTCTGAAGGACACTATGACAGTGGAACTCAGATGTTCTCCATGTGGGACGAGTTTTTACAGCGCGATGTGCCATCGGCCGAGGGCGCTGATGATCAGTGACGCGTTTGTTCGGTGGCTTCGCCATCATCATAGCCGTCATCTTCAACAGCGGGTATGGCGTAGCTGCCTGACAGCCAGCGATGGAGATCGACATCGGCGCACCGTTTGGAACAGAAGGGACTATAGGCCGGGTCTGCTTGCGTCTTGCAGATCGGGCAGGGTTGGGTCTTTTGTGCTGCCATCATGCTGTCCTTGGCTTTCTGTCTACGGGGCTTCGTCAAGCTGAAACGTGCAGCCTGATCCTGCCACGGGTGCTGTTATCATTTCAAACCGCGGGCCAAAACGGTCAAGGAGTTTTTCCTGCCAGATCGCGCTGGCTTTGGCCAATCCCGGCAGGTCAGCATGGATTACCAGCCGCATCCGGCCCTTGGGCTGCAGCCGCAGGCGGTCTTCGAGTTCGGTGATGGCGAGGGCGACCATGATTTTCGGGCTCATGCTGCGGCCTGCGACAGGCGCATCGGCGCCCGGCACTGTGAGGGTTTCAAGAAGCGATTGCTCAGTACGGGGAAGGACGAATGTATAAAGCCCGGATGGTGTCCAGCCCGCCCGGGTAAAGCCGGTGAACCGGTCAAGCGTTTCTTCGAGTAACCGGGTAAAGCGTGCGCGGTGCGGCTTTGGCACCGGCAGGAAATCGATCGCGACCTGGCCGCCGGACCGGCGTAAGGCAATCTGACGGGCGATTTCCGCCAGCGCTGTTTCATTCACCCGCGCGCGCAAACGTTCGCGCGAAGCCCCGCGCGCCAGATGGCTGTCAATGTCAATCGCTGTCA
>CAYSMJ010000315.1:0-2451 GCA_964432075.1 uncultured Caulobacterales bacterium
AGCCTTCATTGCGCCAGACCAGAACTCCGGCGGCGGCAATCAACAGGTAGAGAACACTCCATACGACGGGAAAGACCCAGTCTTTCGGTGTCCAGTCCGGCTTGTTCAGACGATCATACCAGTCACCGGGGCGGAAAATACCTCCGCTCGCCGCACCCAGAAAAACCGCCGTGCCGAATATCAATATGTCCAGAATACCCATTGCCGGCCTGCTTTCCTGCCTGTTGTGTGGCGGTCTTCGCCGCTGCGGACGGCTGTGTCCGCAGCCCGCCGTTTAAAGCCCTCGTGGAGCCGGATTGGGCACGAAACGCCGTTCACGGGCGAGTTGTCGCGCTCGGAACCGGTTTAGTTCCTCGCCTTTGAGGACGCCATCGCCATCATGGTCAACAACGTCGAATTCATTGATCACATGGCGGACATAGACGGTTTCTCCAAGTTTTTCATCCGTACCCTGCATCAGGAAAAACCGATCGGCAAGACGTGTCGCCGTCTCGCCGGTCAGTTGCGGGTCTTGCTCGTCCTTGCGCACATCGCCGTTTTTGAAAAACATGGCATAGTTGGGGTCGATCGGCCGCACGGCGAAAAGCGCTTCAAGTTCCGGCAGCGACATGTTTGAATCATTGTTCTGGTCTGCGACATCAAAATCGAGCCGCGCTTCTTCCGCCGCTTCGGTGCGTGTCAGGGTCTCGCGGTCGATCCGTAGGCGAACAACCTCGCTGGCGGTCATGCCGGCTTCGGTCGGCTGGTTCGGGTAAGCCTCGTCCGGGACGGGGACTTTCTTGGTTTCGACAATTTCACCATTAATCACGCGCTTGACAGTGGCCGTCGGGTTGACGCGTCGGCGTGCGTTCAGGTCGTCGGCAATATTATCTTTTTCGGTATCTTCGCTTGTCGGTGGTGCAGGCGGCGTCTCCTGCGCCGACAAAGGTGCTGCAAGTCCGGCAGCAATGCTGATCCCGATTGCAGCCATCAAGGTCCGGTTTGTCATGGCCAGTTCTCCATTTGCGTTGCCCCGCACGGCCTGTGCGCCCTTAGGGTAATGCATTTTGCTCCGCGATAAAGCTCTTGTTGGTAACATGCGGCTGGCCCTTATCGTTCGCGGACGCGCTCACGTGGGCCAAAAATCGGCACAAACGCCTCGGCGAGGGCGTTGTCCACATCAGCCATGGTGACCGGCAGGCCGAGATCAACGAGTGAGGTCACGCCAAGGCCCGGCTCGGCAATACCGCATGGCACAATCCCGCCAAAATGCTCCAGCTCCGGTTCGACATTGATTGCGATGCCATGAAAACTCACCCAGCGGCGCAGGCGCACGCCGATCGCGGAAATCTTGTCTTCCCGTAGGGGCCCGCCTGGCGGCGTCCGGTCGACCCAGACCCCGACCCGGCCCGCTCGCCGCTCGCCGCGCACATTGAATGCGGCAAGGGTCGCAATGACCCAGTCTTCGAGTGCGGCCACAAACCGGCGGACATCGCGCGCTCTTCGGTTGAGATCAAGCATCACATAGACAACCCGCTGACCCGGCCCGTGATAGGTATATTGGCCGCCGCGCGCGCTTGGGAATACGGGAAAGCGCGGCGTGATCAGGTCGTCGTTCCGGGCGCTGGTTCCGGCCGTATAGAGCGGCGGATGCTCGACCAGCCAGATCAGTTCAGGAGCCTCACCGGCATGGATTGCGGCAATCCGGTTTTCCATAAACGCCACCGCTGCCGGATAGTCGGTAAGGCCAGGGGCCACCTGCCAGGCGACCGGCGCCGGGCTGAACAGCGGCCCATGGGGCGCTTTGCCCGGCTGTGACAGGTCAAGCGGCATTGTTTGTTTACCCTTCCTCCAAGCTTGGCGCCTATCATCGGCAATCTCTACCCCTGGAGATATTGGCAATTATGGCGGCAATCCAAGATATTGATGTGGACCTGAAGATCGTTGCAGGGTCGGCGCAACTGACAATGGCCGCCTTTTTGCGGCTGGCCCGGGGCAAGATTATCCCGCTTGACGATCCGCGCTCGCGGGCCTTTTCTGTCCAGAGTGAGGACCATCTTTTGACGGTTGAAGCCAATGGCCATCCGATTGCCAATGCCCGGCTGACCCTGAACGGGCCGGCCCTTGCGGCGCGCATCTGCCGACCAAGTGATCGCAAAACCAATGTCTAGCGGTGCGACTCTGACGTTTCGCACCACCAGGCAGTATCCTGTTGGATCAACTCATCCAGCCATTTGAAGGGGAGTACTGTCGTATAAATTTGAACGGGACGGACGCAAATGTCTGGGTCGACCCATTAGCGTTCTCGCATCTGCGATTCCCGGCAAAACACCAGGTCCGGCGAAATTCGGCGCACAAAGGCTTTTCAGCACCGCAAAGCTTTGCTAGAGCCCGCGTTCCGCCGGGCAGCAACACTGCCCGACAGGCATCCCGTGCGGCCGTGGCGGAATTGGTAGACGCGCAGCGTTGAGG
>CAYSMJ010000316.1:0-2445 GCA_964432075.1 uncultured Caulobacterales bacterium
TGACTTGCCGTCATCAACACTGCCGCAAGTGATAAAGCGCAGAAAAGACTTGTTTGCCTGCGTGTTCAGATAGGCAAGGATATCGGTGCGGATGAGATCGTCCTGGTGTGACATCTTAGAAATATCCTTCCTGTTTTTTCTTTTCCATTGAGGCAGACTGGTCAAAATCGATTACCCGCCCCTGCCGCTCGGACGTGGTGGTCAACAGCATTTCCTGAATGATTTCGGGCAGGGTGGTCGCCTCGGATTCAACGGCACCGGTGAGCGGATAGCAGCCCAGTGTCCGGAAACGGACCATTTTTTCCTGCGGAACCTCGCCGTCGCGCAAGGGCATCCGGTCGTCATCGACCATCAGGAGAACCCCGTCGCGTTCGACAACAGGGCGCTTGTCCGCATAATATAGCGGGACGATATCGATGTTTTCGCGATAGATATATTGCCAGATATCGAGTTCGGTCCAGTTGGAAAGGGGAAAAACCCGAATAGATTCGCCCGGATTGATCCGGGTATTATATATATTCCAGAGTTCAGGACGCTGATTTTTAGGGTCCCATCGGTGGTTTGCGGTACGGAAGGAAAAGATCCGTTCCTTGGCCCGGGATTTTTCCTCGTCGCGTCGGCCGCCACCGAAAGCAGCATCATATTTTCCGGCGGACAGGGCCTGCCGCAATCCTTCGGTTCGCATGACTTCGGTGTGAATCGCCGAGCCATGGATAAACGGATTGATGGCCTGTCTGACGCCGTCTTCATTGACGTGGACCCGGATATCAAGGCCAAGCCGGTCGCGCAGATTATCCCGGAAACTGCCCATTTCCTGAAATTCCCACAGGCTGTCGATATGCAGCAACGCGAAAGGCGGCAGCGACGGGTAGAAGGCCTTGAGGGCAAGGTGCAACATCACCGTTGAGTCCTTGCCGATCGAATAGAGCATTACCGGATTTTCGGTTTCAGCGACGGTCTCGCGCATGATGTGGATGGCTTCGGCCTCAAGCCGGTCGAGGTGACTGAGCGCAACCTGATCAAGCGGGGGCATTGTTGGTGATGGTTGGGTCTGGGTGTCGGGCATCGGAGTTCCCCTTGCTGCCGTTGAAGATTGCGATGGGTTGATGGTCCGGCGAAGGCGCTCGCCGGCAGCGGGTGGATGTGATGTGTTGTCGGCGGCCTCCAGCGCCGTCAGGCGCGACAGGGCGGCTTCCAGCGTTTTCAGGGTGCACTGGCCACCGGCCTTGAGGCGCGCAATGCCTTTGCCGTCATTCAGGACTTTCCGTGACACCGTCGACACGGAAAGGCCGGAACGGGCGGCATGCTGTTCGGCGCGTTCAATAAGATCGGTAATTTGATCCATGGGGATCATCCCACTCCCATTTCCTTGGCAGTGCTATGCAGGTCAATGTCGTGGGAAGCAACTCCTAAGGCTTGTGGGACGACAAATTTTTTTTTGTTCTTTAAATGTTCTTTTTATTGTGATATCGGTTAACAAACTCGGGGATTTCGACGATGAATTTTTCAACCTTGTTTATTGATTTCAATGCTTTTTTTGCGGCTGTCGCCCAGCATGATGAACCGGCCTTGCTGGGGCGACCGGTCATCATCACGCCGTTGCGTTCCGACTATACCAGCGCCATTGCCGTCAGTTATGAGGCTCGGTGCTTCGGGATCACGCGTGGGACGAAGGTGTGGGAAGCGCGTCAATATTGTCCGGAAATCGTGGTACGCCCCGCTCGCCATGACCGGTATGTGGTGGTGCAAAAACAGATTCTGGCCGAGCTCGAACGTCATCTTCCGCTCGAGAAGGTTTATTCGATTGATGAGGCGGCGTTCCGGCTTGGCGCCAATGAGCAGACCGCTGATATTGCCATCGCCAAAGCACATGCCATGAAGGCCGGGCTGGCAGAGGCGCTGGGGCCAGCTTTGCGTTCATCGATCGGGATTGCCGCAAGCACGCTCCTCGCCAAACTGGCGGCCGGGCTGGAAAAGCCTGACGGGATCACGCTTCTTGATCTTGATAATTTGCCCCACCGGCTGGCCGACCTGCCGCTGGAAAAGATTCCGGGTATCGGTTCCGGCATTCTCGCGCGTCTGACGCGGGCCGGCATTCGGGATTTTCCAGCGCTCTGGGCGATTGCGCCGAAGCAGGCCCGCCAGATCTGGGGGTCGGTCGCCGGAGAGCGGTTCTGGACTGAACTGCATGGTGGTCATGTTGAACTGCCGGCGCAAAAAAAGTCGATGATTGGCCATAGCCGGGTGCTGACCCGGGACCATGATCGGCTGCCGGCGGCACGGATCGTGGCTCGCGCTTTGTTGATGAAGGCAGCCAGCCGGTTGCGGCATCATGCGTTGTTTTCGGGCGCAATGACGCTGACCCTCAAAGCCCGGCCCGGGCTTGCGGCGCGCGACCGGGTTGACGTGACGGCCCGGTTCACCCCGACCCAGGACAGCCATGGC
>CAYSMJ010000317.1:0-2422 GCA_964432075.1 uncultured Caulobacterales bacterium
ATCCAGTGTCGTCGGGCCGAGTCGATCGTCATGCCCGTATAAACTAGTCCCGCCAGAGGCAAACTGAGGGCAGCGACAGGGCCGAGCCGTGCGTCGCGTATTGTCGGCCAGTAAGTCACGGTCATAACAAACCAGGCGGCCGCGCCAATCAGCGCCGCGGTCGGGTGACCATGGAGCGGCAAAC
The DNA here is from genome assembly GCA_964432075.1 of uncultured Caulobacterales bacterium. Lineage (GTDB taxonomy): Bacteria > Pseudomonadota > Alphaproteobacteria > Caulobacterales > Parvularculaceae > CALLPQ01. The sequence continues at coordinate 185 of CAYSMJ010000317.1, forward strand.
CGAGCGCAGCCAGAGGCGGGACACTATAGAGGATCGTCATGCCAAACACGGTACCGGCGAGCATGAACGGATTGTGCCCCAATTGCGCATAGGCGGTTCGCGCAACCATGGTCCAGATTGTACCAAGCTTTCGGTTATTCCTTAAGCTGATGACCTCATCATCGGCGAGACCGAGGAAAACCGGCTTGCGCGGTTCGATATTTTTCAGCCTGTCGGCGAGGTGACAATCATCGATCAGGCTTCCCCGGATGCTGTTGACGCCGCCAATTGCGGCAAGCCGGTCATGGCGGATCAGCATGCACCCGCCCGCCGCCGCCGCGAGGCGTTGGTCAGCCCGGTTTGCAAGCCGGAACGGGTAGAGCTTCATGAAGAAATAGATAAAGGCGGGGATCAGCAGCCGGCCCCAGAACCCGCTGCGATCAAGCCGGGCCATCAGCGACACAAGGACAAGGTCGTCGCTCTGTGCCTTGGCGACCAGCCGCCGCAACGTGTCCTTCCGGTGCACAATATCGGCGTCTGTGAAGAGGATGAATTCCGGTTGGTCCTCAACACAGGCAAGACCATGCCTGAGCGCCCATAGCTTGCCGCTCCATCCGTCGGGCAGTGCGGGCGGGCGGGTGATGACAAGCCGTTGATCGGACCCGGCGGCTTCGCGGGCAAGCCTTGCGGTGTCGTCGGTTGAGTGGTCGTCAACAAGGATCAGGCGAAACCCGCCGGGGTAATCGGTCTGCAGATGGGAGCGGATCACCGACCAGACAGAGGCGACTTCGTTACGGGCAGGGATGATCGCCGTTACGGCAGGCCAGTTTGCGATCTGGCCGGACCGGGACTCCAGCCGGATCGGCTGCCAGAAGCGGCGAATGCTGGCGAGCGCAAGCCATATCACCAAGCTGACACAGACAGGGATTAAGATCATTTCCGGTTCGCTTTTTGTCGCCGCAGAGGCGGACCGTGGCGTGTGCACCATTCATGGCCGGGCGCAGCAAATCAAGGGCTGTGGCAGACCTGCCAGTGCTGGCAAACGGGAGAGGCCTATGGCGCAGGATGTGACGGATCAGATCACGGATGCCGGAGAAAGGGCGCCTCAAGCCGGGCATCGACCCGGCCTTCGTGTCGAGTTTACCGGCGTGATGCTGACAACCGCAGTCACGTTTTTTCTCTGTCTGCTCCCGTTTGAGTTTATCCCGGAAATTCCGGTGGATATCGACAGCAAACCGTTTTTTGTGCCGCTTGCCTTTTGTGCGCTACTGCCGCGGCGCGCGGGTCTTTCCATCGGGCTTGGGGTGGCCCTCGGGGAGGGGATGCGCGATCTGATGGAGGGCTATGAACTTGACGATCCGATCGGGTTTTTCGGGTATGTTGCCGGGTTCTGGATGGCGAGCCAGCTTTATGCTCTCGCGCCGGGCAATCGGTTGATGCTGGCTTTTGGCGCGGTGGTCTGCGCCGGTATTCAGGGCGCCATTGAAGCGTCGAGCTTTCTGATCTTTGGCAGTGAAGGGCTGCCGGTGGCACTGCAAAGTGCGGCTGGGAATACCATTTTCCATGGCGTGATCTGGGGTGCGGTGCCGCTGTTCCTGATCGTTCCGCATTTGCGTGGCCGGATTGAGCCCTGTCTCGGTTTTGCGCCGCTTGATGGCCCACAACCCCAGGATCACCCGGCCCTCTCGGGCCTGCCTGCTTTTCGCGATGCGACGCCAGAGGACGAGGCTGACCCGCTCGCGGGCCTTGACGCAGTGACCTATATCTCTGTGGGGCAGGCTGCGCCGGCTTTGAACAAGGCAGATCTGGCGGTGGATCATGGTGAGCTTGTCGAGATTGTTGCTGATTCCGCACCGGGTCTGCGTGCGTTGCGTCATGTGCTTTCCGGGGCGGCGCCGACGGTTACAGGCGGCGCCCTGGCCGGGACGCGCCGTCTGCCCGCGCGACTGTCCCTGCTTCCGGAAAATCCGGCCGATGGTATCAGTCAGGCGCGCCCTGAGGCCGAAGTTGCGGCCGCCCTGCAGACCGCAGGTGTACCCGTGGCGGACTGTCTGGAACGCGCCGGCGCCATCCTGGAGGCGGCAGGCCTGCCCGCCGACCGTCACGGAGTTTATCAATGGTCGCTGACCCGCACGGAGCTTTGCCGGGTGGTGCTGGCGGCAGCCGAGGCCAGTGGCCCGGCCCTTCTGCTAATGGACCGGGTTCTGGAGACCTGGCCGCGGGATGTGCGGCCAGAGCTTGTGCAGCTGATCGCGCGCC
>CAYSMJ010000318.1:0-2403 GCA_964432075.1 uncultured Caulobacterales bacterium
CTGCGTCCGACCCGCGGCTGCCCTTCGGCGGCGTCAAGGCCTCTGGCTTTGGCCGCGAACTTGCCCGCGAAGGCATCCACGAATTCGTCAATGTCAAAACCTGCGCCATCGGCGCCACCAGCCCGTAGCCCGTTTCGCTCCCCTGCCTGTTGTGTCAGCCCAAGCCATCGGATAAAGCCAATGGGTTCGATCATGAAGAGGGGAACGGGCATGGCGAACCAGCAGCCGGGCGAAAAAATATGGACAACAACCGGCGAAAAATTCGAAGTCTCCGGTGATCGGGTTCACGTTCCCGACCGTATGCAAATTTTCTTTTCCAGTGACGATATCTTCTGTCTTGTTGCTTCAAAGGGCATGGGAAAGACGGTTTTCCTGAAATACAAACATTACCTTGTTCAACAGGACATAAACAGACCCGGCCTGTTAATCGTTCCGCGGTCGAAGGAAGTTGATTATGTTTCCCTGCCACGCAATCTGAACCATGACTGGCTTGCCAATCTTCGCACACGCGGTGAATGGAGCGACATCTGGCAGATCGCCATCGTGCTTTCGCTCTTCCTCAACCATCCTGATCTTTCCCATCTCAGCGCCCATCATGACTGGATCCGCGACATCGCGAAGTTCAAATCGGTCAACAAGGATCTTTCCCGCAAACTCCTGACCCGGCTTGAAACCCGGGAAATCTTGCGGGACACCCCCTCCGGGGTCCTGACCGATCTTCTGAGCACGCAGAGCGTATCGAATTATCTCGCTTTCAAGGACGAGGTGATGCCCAATCTGACCCGGTTTTACGGGGACAGTTTCCGCAGCGGGGCTTGTGTATTCATCGACAGCTTCGACCAGTCACTCGCAGAAGTCGACGAACTGGGGTCAAACCCGGAAGTCTGGGCCAATGGCCAGATCGGGCTTGCAAAAGCAGCCTGGCAGATCAACCGGCATAATCCGCATATCAAGGTTTTTACCTCAATGCGTCAGGAAGCCTATGCGCAATTTGCCGATGAAGACCGCTTCGCCATGGTCAGCTCCATGCTGAATATCCGTCTTGAGCGGGACGATCTGCGCGAGATCATGAACCGGCATGTAGAGATATATGAGAAAAAACGTGATCTTGAGGCCATGACAGGCCTGCCATCGATCACCAATCGCACGGCGCACTGCGAAGAAAATATTTTCGACTATATCTATCGTCACATTCTTGGCAAACCGCGCGAGCTTGCCGCCATGGGCTATCAGATACGGCAGGCGCGGATGCACAAGCACGACAAAAAGGAAGAGAAAGAACAGCGGCTGCGTCGCATGGTCAATGAGACTGCGGCGACGGAAATCCGAAGCTCTTATCTTCAGGGCGAAATGCAACGATTTCTCTACGATCTGAAATCGGTTGAAAATATGGATCGGTTTTTTCGGCTTGTACCTCATGCCATTATGACGGAAGAGGAAATCAAGCGGGTTACGCGCCGGTTTGCCCGCGATATCTATGGCAATCCCGATACGGATTGTTACCCCTTTAATGAACTCTTCAATATCGGGCTCGTCGGCTACATTACACGTGATTATTCAGGCAATGAAGTGCAACGCTTTAAGCACCCATATGACTTTGAGGGAACGGCGCGAAAGACCCTGCCAGCAAGCCGGTATTATTTCCTTCACCCATCTCTGCATGACCATTCCGGGGTGAGGCCTGAAATCAAGGATTGCCTCAACGCCATCCTGATTGGTGATGATCTTCCGTGGACAACGGACTATGATCGGGAAATCGAAAACAGACGTATTCGGCTGTTTATTTCCTATAACAGCCGAAATCGCGGCTTTGTGGACCGGTTCGAGGAGAAACTGTTTGATGCCTTTGATGATCTGTCCATTCGCATCTATGGCTGGCGTGATATCTGGCGGATGAAAGCCGGATTTATCATTCAGGACCAGATGTATGAGGCTGTTCGGGATACCGATATCATGATTGCGGTCCTGTCGCGTGCGGCGATCGACAGCGCATTCATGGTTTCAGAATGGAAAAGCATGCTTCACCGCGAGCTTACCGAACGCAAGGGCGTGCGTGTCCTGCCCGTCGTCAAGGATGATGTTGATCTGTCGATGTTTGATTGGCTTGAAATGCGGTATGTCAAACGTCTGCCGTCGCCGAAGTCGGAAAATTTCGACCGTGTTGTCACATCAATCTGTCGGGACGCGGCCGATATGCATGAGGCGCTGGTCTCTGCCCGCTAGTGGATCGACCCAGACATTTGAGTGCGTACCGTTCAACGGATAACGACCGCACTCTCACTCAAATGGCTGAATAGGTTGATCCATCAGAAAAATCCACAGGGTGCGAGACGTCAGGTTAGCACCCCCTAGTACCCACTATCGCTGATGGGTGAGTCGTGATTCAAGGTGGGATGACACACG
>CAYSMJ010000319.1:0-2403 GCA_964432075.1 uncultured Caulobacterales bacterium
CACCTGTGCCGGCTGGGCGAGGCAACGCCATTGCAGGTGGTGGCGGTGGCCGGCGTGACGCGAGAGGCGTTGCAGCCGCGCTTTTCCGAACTGCGGGCTTTGGGGCTGATCGAGCCAACTGGCGAACGACGCGAAAATCCGTCCGGGCGGTGCGCGGCGGTGCTAAAATTGACCCCAAAAGGATTGGCGGAACTGAAACCGGCGAACGCGGCGGCCACAAGTGCCAGCGATGACGGGCAGCGGCGGTTGCCATGGTGAGCCGCAAGCCATGGCGACAGGGAAGCCTGGGGCCATTTTTCGGCCCCTGGGCGACCATTGCCTGTCTGGCGGGCGGGGGCGCCTCAGGCGTTGCTATTGCGTCTCTAGGGGCTTCCCAGCCGGCTGGGGGTGCATGATGGCATCCAAGCGGAAAGCCGACCGGAAGGGCCGCAGCGCCAGCGTCCCGCCATTTGTTCAGCTGCCGTGGTGGATTGTTGACTGCTCGGCCTATCGCGCGCTGAAGCCGGTAGCGCGGGCACTGCTGATCGAATTGATCCGGCGCTACAATGGCCACAATAATGGGCATATCGGGCTTGGCGAGCGGGAGGCGGCCGACGCGCTGGGCATGCGGGACCGGGTGCCGGTTCGCAAGCAATTTGCCGACCTGGAGGCCAAGGGCTTTATCCGATGCATGTGGCGAGGCGCGTTTGCAGTGAAAGCCGGCCGGCAACGGGCAAGCGAGTGGTGGCTGACATGGTTGCCGCATGCGTCCGGAACGCCGGCAACAAAGGACTTCATGCGATGGAAGCCTGAGGGCCACGAGCAAAATTCGCGGGATAGGTTTTCCGATAGTGCGGGGCAGGAAACCTGTCCCGAGGCTTCACCAAAGGGCGCCAAAAGCGGGCTTGCGGGGCAGGAAACCTGTCCCGGAACGCGCGATTGCAAGGGCCACTCGGGGCAGGAAACCTATCCACATATAGATATGCCATAGGGAGGGGGGATCGATGACAGGCAAAGCACGGCTGGGGCGGATATGGCAGACTTGCTCACAAGGCCTTTCGGCAAGCGCGATTGCAGGCGCCGTTCCCAGCGAAGCGCAAACTAGGCATATTTAGGTGCCGGGCGACGTCGCAGCAAGTTCGATGGCATTGTGTTGGCTTTAACAGAATATCAACGTAACCATTATTGGATTGGGACAAAACAAGATGCAATTAGCACCCGACCACGCGCTGGCACAGGTCCAATCTCTTGTTTCACAGCAGTAGTTATAGCCATGGCACTATAGCCAGACCCTTTTATAATATAGCTTTCAGCGACACGGCCTTGATCATTCAGCATTAAAATTATTTCGCCTTCTTCATCTTTGATAATCTCTATAGTTGCCCCTGCATATCTTGCCGATTGAAAACCATTTATCGCGCTGCTCCAAATCATATCGGCAACGCCTTGGATATCCTGAACAATAGCAAAATGTCCGTCAACGCGGTCAACGACCCAACCATCATCCGGGCCATAGTAGCCGCTTCCTATCGAATTGCCGCAAACAGCTCGGACGGTTGATCCGGGCTTAGCAATTGAGCGTGCAGTATCAACAATGCGGCCAGCTTCGACGGCATCCAATGCTGGCGGCTGGGCCTTCAAGTCAGAAAGCTTAGGCTGTTCACTGGAGGACGCCGGCGCCGATTCGCTGGCCGGCGGGACCGATTGCTGACATGCGCCAAGCACTGCGAAAGCAGCGAGAGCATAACAAGCGGTCACAGGTTTCAAGTGTTCATGTCTCCAGACATCACGCAAGCAGCCGATGCTTTTCTTTTCTGCGGCCGTCCCTCATAAGCACGCAAATGTATGCACGATAAGAAAATTCTTCATCTATTGCCGCCGCAAAGGCGCGCGCATTACTCTCGCACATATGCAAGCCAACCGCATGTCCAATGAAGAGATTATCTTCTTCGTTGTCTTCACTGAGTCTTTTCCAATACCAAACCTCGTATTCAGCTTCATCTATCACATATGAGCAAGAAAAATCGGACGCATATTTTGTGCAACCGCCAAAGCTACACCCGCCTACGAGCAAGGCAATGGACAGAACTCCAAAAAGTTTTACGATCATCACGCCGGCATTGACCTCAAATCAAAAACAAGCTGCGGTATCGAAAGAATATAGGGCATTGAGCATCAAACGACAGGAAGCTACCGTACGCCGGAATACCCCGGCCGCTTCGCGTTACACTATACCGAAACTAGGTCGCGCGGAACAAGTTTTCCATCTGCGGTCATACCCGCAGCCAAGGTCCATTTGTGGGAATGATTGTGGGGACGCGCAACAGTCTGCCCAGTCATACTCCTGATAATACAGGACTAAACAGGAAAGATTGGCTCCCCGGGTAGGATTCGAACCTACGACCGTCCGATTAACAGTCGGAT
>CAYSMJ010000320.1:0-1710 GCA_964432075.1 uncultured Caulobacterales bacterium
CAGTACCGGCTTCTCAGCGGCAAACCGATCCTTGCGCGCACGGCCAGAAGCTTTCTTGACCATCCCCAGATCGACCATGTCCGCGTGATCATCCATCGCGACGACTGCGAGGCTTATCACATCGCGATGACCGACCTGCTGGATCACCCGAAACTCCTGTCGCCGGTCTTTGGCGGGGCGCTACGGCAGGATTCGGTTCGCCTTGGGCTGGAAAGCCTGACGGCGCAAACCCCGACGCCAGCGCATGTGCTCATCCATGATGCCGCCCGGCCCTTTGTCGATGCGGGAACGATTACCCGCGTTTGCGAGGCACTCAAAACCCATGCAGGCGCCATTGCCGCGCTGCCGGTCTTTGACACGCTCAAACGCGCATCCGGCGGCGAGCCCGCCATCATTTCCAAGACTGTCCCGCGTGAGAATCTGTGGCGTGCCCAGACGCCGCAAGGGTTTGACTTCGCAGCGATACTCAGTGCCCATCGCACCACGGCGGACAGGACAACACCACTCACCGATGACGCCGCCGTGGCCGAAGCCGCAGGCATCGATGTGGCGCTTGTCCGCGGCTCGCCCGATAATATGAAAATCACGCAGGCGGAGGATTTTGGCATGGCCGAAACCCTGATTGCCCGCCATGAATAAAGGAAGCCACCATGTGGGAATTCAGGTCCGGACAGGGCTTTGACGTCCATGAACCCGGCAACAGCGTCATATTGTGCGGCGTCACCATCGAACACACCGCAAAACTCAAGGGCCATTCCGACGCCGATGTCGGGATGCATGCGCTGACCGACGCGCTGCTCGGGGCGATTGGCGAGGGCGATATCGGCGAACATTTTCCGCCCTCCGAGCCACAATGGAAAGGCGCACCCTCGCACATCTTCCTGGAAAAGGCATGTAGTCTGATAGTTGAGCGCGGTGGAACGATCACCCATTGCGATCTGACGCTCATCTGTGAACGACCAAAAATCGGCCCGCACCGCGACGCCATGCGAGCCGCCCTTGGCGAGATCATGACCCTTGAGCCAACCCGCATCTCGGTCAAGGCGACAACGACCGAGCGGCTTGGCTTTACCGGCCGGGAGGAAGGTATCGCAGCACTTGCGATCGTAACCGTCCGTCTGCCGATCGATACGCCATGACGTTTCCACCCTCCATCACCCGGCAGGCCGAGCAGATTCGGGCCCTTGCATCAGCACGAAACGCAACCCTTGTGACAGCCGAATCCTGTACCGGCGGCCTGATCATCGGTATTTTGACGGAAATTCCAGGATCATCGCTGATGGTTGACCGGGGATTTATCACCTATTCCAACCGGGCCAAGACCGAGATGCTGGGCGTTTGCGAGCAAACCCTTGCCGACCATGGAGCCGTCAGCGAACAGACTGCCCGCGAGATGGTGCGCGGCGCACTGACAAGATCCCCGGCAAGCCACGGAGTCGCCGTAACCGGTATTGCCGGACCCGCAGGCGGCAGCCGGGACAAACCGGTGGGTCTTGTCTGCTTCGGTCTTGGTCACCGGCCCGAAACGGACACTGAGCCGATCATCACCACACAAACGATTGTCTTTGAGGAAAAGGGGCGCAGCGCCATCCGTATGGCAACGGTTCGTCATGCGCTCAGCCTTTTGATAAATGCTCTTTCCGCATAAGACAGCAAAGGCGGAAACCCTATCCGTCCCCGACATAATGATCGGCGGCAGCCCGTCTTGTC
>CAYSMJ010000320.1:1720-2394 GCA_964432075.1 uncultured Caulobacterales bacterium
AGGGGGCTGACAATAAACTCCGGTCCGTAATGCAGCATCCCGGCGACAAACTTCGGCAACAGCCCGGGGACAATAACCTCCGTTCCGCGATCATTACGGCGCCAGGCTTCGGCGACGATCTCTTCCGGGCTCTGCCACAGGAAGGCCGGTGTCCTCGCGATCCGATCTTCCGTATTATTTGCCTTGTGAAAGCCGGTTTTGACAAAACCGGGGCAGACGGCGCTCACATTGATGCCATGGGCTTTTGTCTCTGCATGCACCGACCGGGAGAACTTGATCAGAAAGCTTTTGCCCGCCGGATAAAGCGTGTGGCCCTTGCCCCCGGTCGACAGAGCCGCGATGGACGCAATATTGATGATCCGCCCCCACCCCTTTTCCAGCATGGGGCCCAGAACGTGATGACACAACGCCACCGGCGCGCCCACCGTGACCTCGATAAAGGCCCTTTGCGCCGATAGCGGCGTCCAGGCAAAGCCCTCCGGGATGGAGAACCCGGCATTGTTGACAAGGATATCGACGCCGCGGCCCCGGGCGCGAAGCGTTTCCATCATCCGCTCCGGCGTTTCCGGGTCAGCGAGATCCGCCGCAAGCGGGATCGCCTCCACGGCGAAGGCGGCCCTGATCTCGGCGGCCAGCACTTCCAGCCGTTCAAGACGGCGCGCGGCCAGCACCAC
>CAYSMJ010000321.1:0-2389 GCA_964432075.1 uncultured Caulobacterales bacterium
CGTCACCGCGCTGCCGCGCGGCGGGCTGCGCCGGGTTATCCCAGCAAACCAAATCCCTTTCCTCCATATCATCCTCCATACAAAAAGGACTGGACGCTTATTTTGCCCAACTTCAGCCGTTCTTCAAAGACCTGAATACTTCTTTAGCCAACACCATCACCGCCAACAACAAGCGCAGCGAGCTCCTCTGGTGGAAGCAATCGCTGTATTCCCGTTCGCTGAATACCAGTTACCGCAGCCTTGACCAATTGAACGCCGCCTTCGGCATGGCGCTCGACCTTGCCGAACAAGTCGAGCCAATATACCCGGAAAGTGTAGATTACCTGCTGCGGGAAACCCTGAAAGACGTGCATGGGGAACAGGCGGAGGAAAAACGCCTGCTCATCGATTGGTTGAAAGACAGCAGCAGCCTTCACGGGGACATTCAATCAGCGTTGAATAAACATGCCGTGAGAAGAGACGAACGCAAACCCTTGCTTAGCGCATGGGCCAATGTCGTACAGTCGGGTGAAACTACCGATTTTTTCACAGAAACGGGTATCGACAAAAAAGCCACACTGACGGCATCCGATCTGGCGGTATGGTTATTTCACGGGTTGCAAGCGCAGAAACTGGCAATCGCTAAATAAGACAGGACATGGCAAAGCGAAGATGTAACAAAGAAGGCTGCTATGCACCTGACGATTTCTGTCTTGAACTAGCTGGCCCACTGCACGAGCAATGTCGGTTTTTCGAAAAAGCGGAAGCCGCAGAAGCATCGGCCAAAACAGCAAAAAAGTCGGCAGCGGCTACGTCCATTCCGTGGACGGGTGAATGGTTGCGTCCCGAACAGCTCGACCTTCTGACGCACCGAGGTATACCCAAAATCATCGGTCTAGTAGGATCGTCCGGGGCGGGAAAAACCACCTACCTTGCCATGCTGTACTTGCTCTTGTTCAACGGTAAGCGCATTGAAAATTGGGACTTTGGGGGAAGCTATACGCTAAACGGGTGGGAATTGCAGGCCAAAACGTTGCAGGTGCAGGAAGACGGTACGGTGCGAAATCCCGATGCCACGCCTTCCGACAAGGATTTTTACAGCCTCTACCACCTCGCGCTGCGCCACGATGGTTATTTGCACGACATTTTGTTTGCGGACTCATCGGGCGAAGTGTTTTCCAAATGGGCAGACAATGTGAACGACCCGGCCGCTGAAAATGCCCGGTGGATCTACGAAAACGCCAATGCGTTCCTGCTGTTTGTGGATTGCGAGGCGATCATCAAGCAGCGGGGCAGAGCGAGGCGCGACATCGCTCAATTAGCCGAGCAGGTGAAAAGCGGACTACGGGGCCGACCAGTGGTAATCGTATGGTCCAAAGCTGACCTGGCTGACCAGATGCGCAAAAACATTTTAGAGGCCATAAAGCGAAGCCTGTCCGAAACCTTTCCCGGGGCCGCATCTCTAGAGATCAGCAATTATTCGAAATCCGACTCGGACCAGCTTTGCCACATCAACAATGTAGATGCAGCCAAAACAGTGCTCGACCAACTGGCCAACCCACAGCCGCTGCACATTGCCCCCACAGCCGTTCAAACAGATGATTTTTTCTTTTTATACCGAGGCAGCTATGGCAGCAAATAACGAGCTATTAATTATCGGACCGCCCAGATCGGGAAAAACCACCTTTCTGGCTCAATTATACGGTCGCCTGATTGATAAAAAAGGAAAGCTGCAATTGGCTTCAGCGCCTGAAAACATAGATGGTATCAGAAAAGCCTACGATCGATTGGCTAACGGGGAAGAAACGGATTCGACCCCTTCTGCTGATAACCTGGAGGTCAGAATCCCGGTCATTCACGATGGGCAGGAATTTGTTCTACATTGCAAAGATTATGGCGGGGAGCAGGTACGCGACCTCGTGGCCCTGATGGAATACGACGAAACGTGGATTGACCGGGCAAAAACAAATGACCGATGGATTCTATTCATTCGCCCGTCAGAGATTGAACGCCGCTTCGATTTAAGCAAGAAGGGGTATGCTGAAAAAGACCCAAAAAAAACAAATGCCCTGATCTCTGGCACATCCGATCAATCCCAATTCATCGAACTGGTGCAAGTGCTGCTGCACGCACGCGGCACGGGTATAAAAGACCTCATCGATACCCCGCGATTGCTCATTGCGTTAACCTGCTGGGACGAGTTGAGCACCGATTCGACACCGGAAGAAATCTTGCAGCAGAAGATGCCGCTGTTCGCCCAGTTCATTGCCGCTAACTGGTTGCCGGGAGCCTCCGAGGTCATAGGAGTATCCGCCCAGGAATTCCCGCTGAAAACAGATGAGGCCCGCGACAAATACCTGGACGAGATGCCTGAAAATTTCGGCTATCTTGTGCTGGACGACAATCCGAA
>CAYSMJ010000322.1:0-380 GCA_964432075.1 uncultured Caulobacterales bacterium
ATCGGCGCCGGCGTGGTGACCGAGGCGGCCAGCGCCAGCGCCGCGCTTGCCGACAATGCCAGGGCCATGACCGGCGTGATCGCCGCCCTGAAGACGGCCGGCATCGCAGAACGCGATATCCAGACCAGCGGCCTGTCCGTGCAGCCGAAATACCGTTACCGCCAGAATGAAGCGCGCGAACTGGTCGGCTTCCAGGCCTCCAATCAGGTCCGCGCCCGCATCCGGGAGCCGCGTGACACCGGCCGCGTGGTGGATGCGCTGGTCGGCGCCGGCGCCAACCAGATCAATGGACCAAACTTCGCGATCGACAAGCCCGAGCCGCTGCTGGATGCCGCCCGCGCAGACGCAATGGCCATCGGTCTGGCCCGCGCCGAGCTTTA
>CAYSMJ010000322.1:390-1185 GCA_964432075.1 uncultured Caulobacterales bacterium
ATTGGCACGCCCGACGTCCAGCCGATGCCCCGTGGCCGCATGGTTGCCATGGCCGCCGATGCTGCGGTTGAATCGCCGGTTGCCCCCGGCCGGGTGGAACTCACCGCGCGCCTGCAGATGCGCTTCGAACTGGAATAGCCGCGCTGGCGGCAGGCCCCCGCCTGTCTGTCTACCCGGTGACTTGAGTTTTGTGCGCAATGGGGCCAATGTGCCACCATGCTCAACCAGAAGACCCGCTATGCGATCCGGGCGCTCCTTCACCTGTCCGATCAATATGGCCGGGGGCCGGTGCCGCTGGGCGCCATTGCAGACGAGCAGAATATCCCGAAGAAATTCCTCACCGTGATCCTGTCGGAGATGGGCCGCGAAGGGCTGGTGGCCGCTCAGCGCGGCCGCGAAGGCGGCTATTGGCTGGCCCGCCCGCCCGAAACCATCAGCTATGGCGAGATCGTGCGCATCACCCAGGGCTCGCTGGCGCTGGTTCCCTGCGCCGCCCGCCAGGCGTACAAACCTTGCGACAATTGCGTGGACGAAGCCGCCTGCCGCCTGCGCGCCCTGATGCTCAGCGTCCGCGACGCCACCGCCGAGATCCTAGACGGCATATCCCTCGCCGACCCGGTCCCGCTAGCACTGGCGGCCTAATCAGGATTCTGATTAACCGCCTGAGTCGCAATCTCTGAAGCGTCTCCAATCACCGGTCTTGTTTGCAACTTGTCGAAGTTTGGGAACGCCAGCTTCAACCGGTCGATTGTGTGCCGCCATTTCGGAGTTTTAGGCGCGCAAACCGTGTTCTGG
>CAYSMJ010000322.1:1195-2289 GCA_964432075.1 uncultured Caulobacterales bacterium
CTGACAGAATTTTTGTTTTCGGTCTAAGCGAGGACGTAATGAAGATTTGCGACCTCCCTCGGCCTGTTACTGCATCAAAGGCGGATTGGCTGCCGGCTACACACTGGATCGGGTTTACACCAACTGGACAGGGCCCAAATGCACATGCGCAGTGCGAAGCCACGATCATGAACCAGATTGCTGATGGTTTTATTCTTGAGCGCGTGACTTCTAAGTTTGGCGACCCAAACCCTGGCTTTGAAAATGATCCTCGCATAGTCCGGGAGCGAGAAGAGCATAGTCAGTTGGCGGACTCCCTCGTCTCGATACATCAACTTCGCCACACTTCACTGCCGCTCAAACAGATTGTGGGTGATCAAGATTTTGAATGGCTTTAAAATGTCTGGGCGGACGGTCCCAAGCGGAATCGCTGGTCTGTCGCCTTTCCTATCGTCAAAAGCTTTCGAATCAGGGGTGCCCCACGGGCGCGGGAGGTATTTTCCAAGGAGGTTTTCAGTCGAATCTACCAGACGCAAAGCGCCTTGCTACGGTTGCTCGATGACGCGGCAAGAGCTCAGATCGCCAATCTGGAGATAGAAGAGGTCGAGGCCGCTGGATTGGATATCGCGTTGCAGCAAGATTTCGATGCAGCCGACCGTTCAGATGTTTCCACAGTGAACCTGCGGCACTTGAGCCATGACCTGGCAGAAGCGCTTGAAGGCGAAACCGTGGAACGGCGCACCAAGCTGACCAGACGCGCCGCATGGATTGCAGATCGTTTTGTGAGAGAGCGCCAAAAAAATGGTTCGCTGAGATGTGATGACTGCAGCTTCGACCCACAAGCGCGGAACGATATCGCTGGTGTAAAGCCGAGGTCTTGCTTCGATGTTCACCACCGAAACCCGCTTGCAGAGGGTAAGCGATTGACCAGCCTTGACGACTTGTCACTGCTCTGTCCTACTTGTCACCGCATCGAGCACGCTAAGTTGAGAATTCTGAAGATGTCAGCGAAAACGAATCGAACTCAATAGTGACAGCAGAATGGAACGCTCTATTTTGAAGCTGTCCCTCACTCCTCGTCCGCCAGCAGCCCCGGCTTAGCCTTGTCCTCCAGG
>CAYSMJ010000323.1:0-2256 GCA_964432075.1 uncultured Caulobacterales bacterium
ATCAGGATAACGTGCGTCTGACATGACTGATCTCCCAAAAATCAGCCTTGAATCAAGCTTCGCCCGTTTTGCGAATCCCCGGAATTGGTTAAATCCTGACGAGGACCTAAGGCTTCCGGATAGCCGCCCGCCAGAATGCGCGCGACGAGATCGCTCGTGCGCCCGGTTTCCATGAGGGCGGGGAAGTCGGCTTCGAAGGCCCTGTCTAGAAAAGTAGGCGCGACCTGCCGCGCAATCTCTGACTGGCTGAAGGGAAGAAGCTCGATGGTCTCCACACGGCCGGCAAGGGAATCGGGCGAGATCGTGCCCTTGAAAAGATCGACAGACCCCGTGATCAGGAAACGCCCCGGGCGAGGGTCTTCATCGACAGCGCGCTTGAGTGCCAGAATGAGGCCCGGCGCGCGCTGCACTTCATCAATCACCGCATGGTCAAGGCCGCGCATGAAGCCGCCCGGATCGTCATTCGCAAACTGGCGGAATTGTTCGTCGTCCAGTGTGATGAAGCTCATCTTCCGGTCGGCGGCGATTTTGCGCGCCAGTGTTGTCTTGCCCGACTGGCGCGGCCCCACCAGGGCAACGATGCGGGTATCGCTGAGCGCGTCCAGCACACGCGGCTCTGCATGGCGCGCCTTGGGCTTAGACTGATCCTGCATTGCTCACCGTCCAATCCGGAATCCCGCTCCGTCCAATCCTGAATTTAGGAGCGTCTGATTCGGAATGGAAGTCACGTTCTGCGGGCTATCCACAGCAGACGAGGCGGCTGACATAACGGACTGTGACCTCGCAAGCGCTTGCAAGGATCGGCAAGGATTTGCAAGGCGGACCCGGAGGGCAAGATTGAAGGGTTGGCGCCCTCGGCCCCCTAACCCATTGTCTGCATACCACTTTTTTGGTGCCTCTTGCGAAACCTTGTGGCGCCCTCATTTGAGAAAAATGAAATGAACTCAGTCTAGTAACAGGGCGCCAGCCGGTCGAAAGCACGCCCAGGCGCTTTCAGCCGTCCTTCAGGCAGCCCTGCGGCACGCGTCCCGCGAGGAGCGCGACCACACGCTTGAAGACCGCGCGGTTAAGCGGACGGACAATTTTGAACCGCGCGTAGGAGGGCTCGAATGGACGGCCAATCTCGGCATCGAGATCATGTCTCAATGGAGTTAAGAAAGCGGCGCACGCTGACGCATGCATCCCTGCGCTGGCAGGGCGCGGAGCCGGATTGAGATCCCAAAACTTGTTATGAAATCTGACTACTTCGATCCGTAAGTTCTGATCGCCGGTGGAGAAGCCGTGACGGGTCCGGTGAAATAGGAGCCGTCAAATAGCCCGTCTTCGCTGGGTTCCAGCACAAATGCTTTCTGGGGTGACCCTTCCGGAGCAATCGCGCTCAGTTTAAGCGGGCCTACACGGTCTTCGTATGTGCCATCTGGTTTCTCTATACCCGCATGAACCCAAGCCTCTCCAGCCAAGTACTGCATTTTCAGGGAAAGTACCGGACGCGCCGAGACCTTCGAGGCCATAGGCTCATACCGCTGATTGCCGAAGTCGAATGGCAATTTGCGCGCATGGAATTCGCCGGTTAGCAGCAATATAGCTCCATCAAAACCCGCCACGGCGGCATCCACGCGCTCCGCCATGATTGCAGAGCGCGCCAAAACGAAATCTTCTTGGTCAGCGGTTTCTTGCCACGTTGAGTCAAAGGCAAACACTTCAATGTCATGACCTGACGCCCGCCAAACCGACAGGTCTTGCAACAAGCCCATGATAGCCAGTGAGCTTCTGCCATCTTCGGTGGTCCACATGGCCGGTGCCGCTTCGATCATTTCAGTTTCATCAAATGACATGTTCAGGAGTCTATCAATTTCGGGCCCCTGCCATGCCTCGGCTTCCAGGCCAACCTTAACGGGTACTCCGGCTTCTAGAGCAGCGCACACGAGCCCAGAGAAAGCTTCCACGGCTTGATCTGTTCCGTGCATCTCTCCCAACATGATCACATGCGTCGATGCAAATGTTAGAATGGCATCGGAATTACCGTAAGGCTCGCAATAGGGTAAAACCCTTTTTGCATCTGGCGCAGGCCCAATGGCGCTGCAAGCTGTCAAGGCCATTGCGAGAAGACATAGTCCAGTTCTCATAGCAGCGCTCCCATTATGGCTTGCATTTCAGCGCTGTATCGACTTGCGCATTGAGCGAGGCGACAACGCCCGGCGCGGGGCGGCTGCGCATCGGCTCCGAAATGACGTTCGTGTCGAGGATGATCACGAG
>CAYSMJ010000324.1:0-2255 GCA_964432075.1 uncultured Caulobacterales bacterium
TGACAAGGTTCAGCGAGCCGCCGACATTGCCCCGGCCAAGAATTGCCGAGCCGGGTCCCTTTGAAATTTCAATCGTCTCGACATTGAACGGGTCGCGGAAGTAAAGACCGACATCGCGAAGCCCGTCGACAAAAACGTCATCGCGCGCAGAAAAGCCCCGGATCGTTACCGCATCGCCGCCGCCGGGCGGATTGCCTTCGCCAGCCTCCAGCGTGATGCCGGGAACATTGCGCAGGCTTTCGCGCAAACTCCGGCGGCCCTGCTCTTGCAGCAAATCACCGTCAATGACGCTGACGCTGCGCGGCAGATCAAGAAGGTCTAGGTCAATCGGATTATCTGAAACCCGGCGCGTCACGTAACGCCCCTCAACAATGATCTCATCCTCGGTGTTATCCGAACGATCCTGCGCTGGCGCATCAACGCCGGGCTGATCCTCGTTTTGTGCAAACGCCCCCTGCGCCGAAGCGCTGGAAAACGCCATGCCTGCCCCCACCAGAAGCGCATATCGCAAATTTTCTCGTCTCATTTACAACTCCAAAAAATAATGCTGGTTCATTCCGATATCGGGTTTTATCACTAATGCGAATCATTTGCAATCGCGAAAGCCGCCAATATGTCTTGCCACAAAGGAGTCGGGCTCTTGCAACCGCCGGACGGCTTGCAGGAAAAAAGAAGATCGCGGCAAGGCCAGGGATAGCCGTCCCCAATCCCTCACCCAAACCGCATGCTGCAGGCTGAAAAGGATGATCGTGAAAAGACAGGCAGGCCGGCACGCGTGGGCGAACCGGTGAGTTTCGAGGGTGCTGACAAGCAGGAAGATCAGGAACAGTCACCCGCAGGGTCTTGGCGATTGCGACAATTCCTCGGTCTCACCGGCAAACCCAAACAAAAGTGCGCATTTTTATCGCGCATGGCCTGTCATTTTTCGCCTTTAGCCGAATTGCTCTGCGAAAGGTTCCGCGGGTCGGCCGGTCAATGCCCCCGTCTCGGTCGAAGGTCGCTGTCTTCAAATCAGATGACGGGTGGCGACGATATCGAAATCCGCCATTTGCGGCGCCGAGGGAGAATCGCCGCCACGCAATAACAGTTTCACGGCAGGCCCATCGCTTCACGGGCTGCAGCCTTTCGGCTATGGGGTTTGATTCATAAACGGTGTCGGCAAAAAGATCGGCCGCCCGTCAAAGGATTGTCGCGGAGTCACAGATTGGCCGACGGATCAGACATACGGCGCCAACAATGCGGGCCCACCATGGCAGTGCCCGGCGCACCCCTGTCCCATTCAAGCCTGCCCTACCGCCCCGAGATTGATGGCTTGCGGGCCATCGCGGTACTGGCGGTGGTGCTGTATCATGTGGAGCTGTCGGTGTTCGGGCGCGCTTTTGCGCCTGGCGGTTATCTTGGCGTCGATATCTTCTTTGTGATTTCTGGCTATCTGATCACCGGCATCCTGCTGCGGGAACTGCATGAGACCGGCCGCATCAGCTTTATCAATTTCTACCATCGGCGGGTGCGCCGACTGATCCCGGTATTGCTGACGGTCATTCTCGCGAGCCTGCCCCTTGCCCATGCGCTTTTGCTGCCGCCGGCTTTTGTCGATTTCTCGGAAAGCGTTTTTGCATCGCTGTTTTTCTTTTCGAATTTCTATTTCTACTTTTCGGGGCTCGCTTATAATGCCGAAGTCTCGGCGCTGGCGCCCTTTCTGCACACCTGGTCACTGAGCGTTGAAGAGCAGTTCTATCTCCTGTTTCCGGGGCTTGCCCTTCTGCTTCACAACCGGCCGGCCAAGCTCGCTATCGTGATCGCCCTCGGTCTTGCCAGCCTCGCCTATGCCCATGTGACGGCACAGGAAGGGCGTGATCTTGCCTTCTACTCCTCAGTGTCGCGGTTCTGGGAGCTGATGACCGGCAGCGCACTCGCCATCATCGAACGCGAACGCGGGCGCCGCCCCGGCGCCCTTGGCGGGGTCCTTGCGGGGGCAGGACTTGCCATTGTCTGTCTCAGCTTTGCCTTGTTCAACGATGCGACGACCCATCCCGCCCTGCTGACGGTCCTGCCCATCGGCGCCACGGCAGCGCTGGTGTTTTTTGCCACGCCGGCAAACGCCATCGGTCGCCTGCTCGCCTCAGCGCCGTTTGTCGGGATGGGGAAGATCTCCTATTCGGTCTATCTCTGGCACTTCCCGCTCTTTGCCTTTGCGCGGATGACCGGGCGCCTGACGGACTGGGCCGATGCCGGAATACTGATCTTCTGCACCA
>CAYSMJ010000325.1:0-2175 GCA_964432075.1 uncultured Caulobacterales bacterium
TTGCGGCTACTGGCTTGGGGCTAACGGCTCGGCACAGTCGAGCTGTTGCGGCGCATACCCGCAGGCCGCGATAAAGCGCACGAGATCCTCGCTTGTGATTGCCGTTGAGGCGGTGTTTTCCAACGGGTGAAACCAGACCCGGTCGTGGGCGAGGAGCCCGGTATCAAGAATGATGGATTTGAAGGTGGGCGGTTCTCCGGCTTCGGGGCGTGAATTGATCAGGCCAAAGGGCGTGACTGACCCTGGCGTTACACCAAGGCGCTCGGCCATGGCGTCGGCTTTGCCAAAGGAGAGACGGCCCTTGGCGTAAAGAGCCTTGCCCAGTCCGACGAGATCGGCCCGGCAATCGGCATGGACAATGATCAGGAAATAATCGCCCCGCTTGTCCTTGACGAAAAGGTTTTTGGAATGCCCGCCCGGCATGGTCGCCTTGAGCGCGCGCCCTTCCTCCACGGTGAAGATGGGCGGATGCGCGACGGTTTCATGGGGAATGTCGAGCCCGTCCAAAAACGCAAATAGATCGGTCCTGGTCATGGTCATTGATGCTGGCCCGGCGTCGTATGCTGTCGGAAGGCCGCAATCAACTGTGCGGCCAGCCGGTCAATCGTGTGGTGTTGGGTAACGCGCGCCCGCCCCTCGCGCCCCATGGCGGCGAGCGTCTCCGTGCTCGCCGCCAACGCCGCCCGCATGGCGGCCTCTATTGCCCCTTCATCCCCGGCCGGGATGATCCAGCCGGTATTGCCGTCCAGCAGTTCCGGAATCCCGGCGATGTAGGTCGAGATGACGGGCTTGCCCAGCGCCATGGCCTCCATGATCACGATCGGCAGACCCTCTGCCGCGCTGGGCAGGAGCAAGGCCCGTGCGTCCGCGACGTGTTTGAGGGCATCGGCCTGCTTCATATAGCCTGTCAGTGTGATCGCATCGCCGACACCATAGCGCGCGATCTCGGCTTCAATGGTCTCCTGCAGGTCGCCACCGCCGATCAGCACAAGCTTCAGGCCGGGAGTATCCTCGCGCAAACGTGCCACAATCGCCGGCAGCATTGCCTGGCCTTTCTGGGGGCAAAGCCGGCCGAGGCAGACAAAGGTCTGATTTTCCGAGGAGATAGGTGGGGCAACAGCATGGGCCTTGACGTCGATCCCGCATCGCATCACCTGAATTTTTGCTGCACAGTCATGGCCTGCAAACCAGATCAGCTGGGACCGGCAGAAATGCGTGATCGCCACCACAAATCGCGCCCGCTCGACTTTGAGCGCGAGGCTGTTCCCGGCGGGGTCAAGCAATTCATCGGGCCCGTGAACGGTGAAGCTGTATCCGGGCCCGCCAAGCGTCTGCGCAAGCATGGCGACAGCTGTTGCGTTTGTGGAAAAATGCACGTGCACATGGTCGATGCCGCGGGCCTTGGCCTCGCGTTTGAAGGCGATAGCCTCGAGAAAATAGGCCGCATGCCGAACAAAGCCGCGTCCGGCACGCCAGCGAAGCCGGGCGGCCAGGGCGAGCGTTCGAAAAAAGCCTGCCGGATTGCAAACCAGTTCGACAAGGCCATCCCGGACCAGCCCGGTCAGATTTCCCGTGAGCAGATAATGTGTTCTGGCCCGTTCTTCCTCATCTCGGGGGTCAACGAGCGTCTGGTCCCATTGGCGCACGGCAAAACGGTGAACGGGGATTCCCTGGCGTTCAATCGCGCGGATCTCATCGCGAACAAAGGTCCCGCTTGTCACCGGGTAGCTGTTGGTCAGATAGGCAAGCGCCACGCATGTCTCCTCTGTGCCGATGATGGCCTGCGGCGTCGGCGGTAGGGGAATCCGCCCGGCCGGGCAAGACATGGGGTTTGCGCCATGGTCGGCGCCGGAATGGGTAATAATTTCAAAAAAGCAAAAGTCTTCAGATGAGGTAAAGGGCCTTTTATGCCCGAGCCAGGCAAAAACCGGCTTGCGCCAAACGCTGCCTTGAGGCATAGGTCTGTTTCGGCGTCCTGGTCCCCATCGGCGTCATAATTGTTGAGCGGGCGTAGCTCAGGGGTAGAGCATAACCTTGCCAAGGTTAGGGTCGTGCGTTCGAATCGCATCGCCCGCTCCAATCAAGAACCCTAAAAACCCATACAAAACAAGGGATTAACCCCTGTTTTGACCGCTCCGAATTTCACCCGGCCCGCATTTTGCGTAACTTTCCGTG
>CAYSMJ010000326.1:0-2173 GCA_964432075.1 uncultured Caulobacterales bacterium
GCTCAGCATGTCAGCGTTAATCGGCTATCCGCTGGCCCTGATAATCGGGCTTCCAGCATATTTTTTGATGCGAAGGGTGGGCGCAAATGGCCTCGTCAGTTACGGCTTTATGGCTCTGGTTTTTGCAGCAATCCTGATATCGGGCCTGATCATTTATCCCGTTTACGCGGAGAATGACGGCGATATGTCGTCATTGCTCTTGCAGGAACGCATCAACCAAATGGCCTTACTGACCTTTGGCAGCTTCTTCACCGTGTTGATTTTTTGGCTGATTGCCCGGCCTGACAAAACTGTGTGATAGGTGCGAATCCGAAAAAAGTATGACAGCAAGATAAAGCGAAGCGGTGTATTGGCGTGCCCGCGCAGCGAAGCGCTGACGGTATAGGCGATCTTCCTGATTACCTGCCGGCGCCGCGATGACGGAGGGACCGAAATGGGATTTGCGCGGATCACAGGGGTCGCAACCGGTCTGGTTGCCTTGCTGATATTTGTCACAGCCTTCGCGCAAAATCAGGGCCGGAATGCGGTCCCGCCCGTTGGCAAAGCCGATCCGGTTGCCAAGGCCCTGGAAAGCCAGCGTGATCTGTTTGAGGGAACGCCCGCCTGCACCGATGCGAAAAACGCCTATCAATTCAGCTTTGATGGCCTCATGCTAGACAGGATTCCTTTCAGGGCCTTTGCCGGAAAACCGATCCTTGTCGTCAACACCGCCTCCAAATGTGGATTTACCGGTCAGTATGCCGATCTGCAGACCCTCTATACCCGCTATCGGACCGAGGGTCTCGTTATTGTCGGTGTGCCATCAAACGATTTTGGCGGACAGGAACCCGGTTCTGAAGAAGAAATCGCCACATTCTGCAAGCTGAATTTTGGTGTGACATTCCCAATGGCAGCAAAACATGTCGTCAGCGGGGGCGACGCGCATCCATTTTATCAATGGGCAAAAACCGCGCTCGGTGAGGCGGCTGTGCCAAAATGGAATTTTCACAAGATTTTGATCGGTCGTGACGGTGAGCCCGCGGCGGCCTTTCCTTCAGGCGTTGCGCCAATGGCCGGGCCTCTCACCCGGGCCATCGAAATGGCGCTTGCAAGGCCAGCGTCGGAGGCAGGGTCAATGTGTGCCCGCTAAGGCGTATTCTGCTAAACGTATATTGCAGGAAATCCCGTTCGTACCAGCATTTGCCTCATGCTGAGCGTTGGAAGAGAAGTCGGCCTGCGATCGACAAGCACCTTCAATTGATCTGAGAGCGAATGAAATCCGAACTGTCGAGACGGATGCAGAGTTGAGCCGGTTGTTTGGCCAGCCATCCTTTCAGACCACTGAAAGCTTCCCTGGTGTCGAGCGTTAGGGGCAGACTTTTTACCAGTCAAAATGATCAAAGCGCGCATGGCCCTGATGGGTACATGTGACAGGATCAATCAGGCAGTGGGAGGGGATGGTTGCCTATGTTCTATTTATGTTCTTTATTCCGTTTATGTTCTTCCCAGATGATCCCAAAGTTAAAACCCAAAAAAACCCAAACTTCTCTTTGACGTCCCAATCAAATCCATGCTATCCCAATTTATCCCTGCTGTTTCGGGTTTTTAACGGCTTTTGGCCCTGCCGTGCCCCGATTTGGCCGGGCAAAGAGGCCAGCCATGACCCATGGGATGCCCCGGTTTACCGGGACCCATAGTAATCGGATTGACAAGAAGGGCCGCATGGCATTGCCGGCGGCCTTCCGGCGGACGCTTGCCGCAGAAAGCGAAGAGGAACGAGGCGTGTTCTATTGTGTGCCTGCCAGCGATGAGGCTCTGCTCGAATGTGGCGGGGTCGATCTGATGAAAGGCTATCAGGCTTTGATCGACGCGTTGCCGCCGGGCGATCCGGATCGGGTTTATTACGAGACCCATTATATGGCTAGCGCCCATGAGGCGGCGATCGACGGCGATGGCCGGGTTGTTCTGCCGTTAGAGCTACGTGAGGCGGTCAACCTTCCGCTTGAGGGTGAGGTCTGTTTCATGGGTCTTGGTAACCGCTTTCATATCTGTACCCGTGAAACGGCACAGCGGCGCAAGGCCGTGGCCGAAGAGCGTGTCCGGGAACGGCAATCCCAGCCGCCCGCCTCGCCAAAAGTCATCCGTACAGACCATTTTTCCCGTCCCGCAAAGTTGGGTGAGGGCGAGACATGAA
>CAYSMJ010000327.1:0-2127 GCA_964432075.1 uncultured Caulobacterales bacterium
GAGGGAATCTCCCTCTCGAGTGTCGAGGGCAGCGGCCCTGCCGGCCGGATCACCCACGATGATCTCGACCAGGTTTTTCAAAACGGCCCAACCGGTGGCGGCGTCGCGCGCGCACGCTCTGCCAATACAAGTATTACGGAAACACCGGTCATCGGGTTGCGCCGGAAGATTGCCGAAAAAATGGCGATCTCAAAATCACGTATACCGCATATTACCTATGTCGATGAAGTTGACATGACGGCGCTTGAGAAATTGCGCAGTCGGCTGAACACATCAAAACGTGATGATCAGCCCAAGCTGACACTACTGCCATTTCTGATGCGGGCCATGGTGCGTGCGATTGAAGAGCAACCCCAATTCAGCGCCCATTTTGACGACGAGGCCGGGATTGTCCGGCAGTCAGGGGGCATTCATATCGGAATTGCAACCCAGACCCCGACTGGTCTTGTGGTGCCGGTTGTGCGCCACACCGAAGCGCGTTCCTTGTGGGAATGTGCAGGTGAGGTCACCAGGCTTGCGGAGGCGTGCCGTGACGGGGCCGCCTCGCGCGATGACCTCTCCGGGTCCACCATAACCATCACCTCGCTCGGGGCGATGGGCGGGCTTGTAACAACGCCGGTCATCAACCATCCGGAAGTGGCCATCATCGGGGTCAACAAGATGCAGATGCGCCCGGTCTGGGACGGAACGCAGTTTGTTCCCCGCAAAATGATGAACCTGTCATCAAGCTTTGATCACAGGGTAATCGATGGTTGGGATTGCGCGGTTTTTATCCAGCGGATCAGGGGGCTTCTCGAAAGCCCGGCCGAAATTTTTATCGAGGAATAGTCCATTAAAGATTTGCGGACAAATCTTCTGGTTCTTGGTGCAGGACCCGGAGGATATACCGCGGCGATCCGCGCCGGACAGCTTGGTGTCGATACAATAGCGGAACTGATAAAACCAGTACTGCACCGGCGTGTAAGGTGGGAATGCGCGCGGGCCTTCGGTGACCGCAAAAGAGCAAGGTTGGTT
The DNA here is from genome assembly GCA_964432075.1 of uncultured Caulobacterales bacterium. Classification (GTDB taxonomy): domain Bacteria; phylum Pseudomonadota; class Alphaproteobacteria; order Caulobacterales; family Parvularculaceae; genus CALLPQ01. The sequence continues at coordinate 1,015 of CAYSMJ010000327.1, forward strand.
TGAGGCTCAACCCATAAAGGTGGTTTTTTTCAAATCCGCTTGCCACACGGCGGACGGTGGCTTCGTGCTCACAAAATTTCAGGAATGGACCAGCCTCGCCATAGCCTCCACTTTTGCCATTGTGTCAATGAAGGGAAACGGCCCATGACTGATCCTGCTAACCCCGGTTTTCCTCAAGTCAGTTGTGGTTGGCCCGTGCAGGGCTCGCATGATGTTCACTGGCAGAGGCGAGCGTTTGCAAAAAGCGGTGATCGCATCAACATCTGACAAGCCGGGGATAAAAATCCCGCTGGCACCGCAGTCGGCATATTTCGTCGCACGAACAATTGCACCGTCAATCTGCCCACCAATTTCATTGTCAGCCTTTTGAAAGAAAACATCACAGCGGGCATTCAGGAATGAGCCGGGGACTGATCGCTCCATCGCTGCCCGCGCTGCCGTCAGACGCTCGCACTGTTCATCAATCGAACGCAGCTCGCCGGACTCCAGACTGTCTTCAATATTGAGGCCAATGGCGCCGATCTCGAGCGCCCGTCCACAGCTTTCCGCGACTTCAGCCGCACTGTTTCCAAAACCGCGCTCCAGATCATGGGTGACCGGAAGGGACGTTACGGCACATATTCGGCTGAGCACAAAGAGTATTGTGTCCAGCGGACACGCCTCACCATCATCATATCCAAGGGCACCCGCCACTGAATGGCTGCCGGTTGCGATTGCTTGTGCACCCGCTTTTGCACAAACCGCTGCGGACGCGGCATCCCAGACATTAAATAGGACCAATGGTTCTCCAGCTTTGTGCAAGCTGGCAAAGTGTTTGGCTTTTTCTTGTTGTGTCATGGTCCCTCATTCTCCGGTTCCGATAATCGGGATTAGCGCAGAACAATCGCGCCGATGACACCCGTTTCTTGCGGTATTCAGGGTGTTGGCAGCGGTATTGCCGAGCTTTCGGCGAGCTTCGGGCTTGCCATCGAGATGGGTGCCACGCTTGAGGATATTGCCGGGACGATCCATGCCCACCCGACGCAGGGCGAGGCGTTTCAGGAGGCCGCGCTGCGCACGCTTGACCACGCGATCCACATCTGATCGCGGAGAGAGAAGAGCGGATCGCGTGGT
>CAYSMJ010000328.1:0-2104 GCA_964432075.1 uncultured Caulobacterales bacterium
CGCAGCCTCCGCGACCACGATAACGTCACATCGAGAAACCAGTGGAAGCGGGCGGGACAGGTCTGGTGAAGGCAACGTCCGGCCGAGCGCGCGTCCTCGGCCACTCCCCTGGCTCAAGGCCCGCGCGCTTGCAGATCGGCGCGATGTTGCAGGACACCGAGCTGCCCGAGCTCCTCACAGTGAAAGAGCATGTCGAATTGTTTGCGGCCTACTACACCGCGCCGCGCAGCGTCGACGAAGTCCTCGACATTACGGGCCTGGCGCCTCTGGCCCGTCGCCAGTTCGCGAAACTCTCCGGCGGACAGAAGCGCCGGGTTCAGTTTGCGGCCGCGATTGTCGGAAATCCACGTGTCGTCTTCCTGGACGAGCCGACAACGGGTCTCGATCCCGACGCGCGAAAGAATTTCTGGGGTGTCGTCAATGAACTGAAGCATGACGGGGCGACCATTCTGCTGACAACACACTACCTGGAAGAAGCCGATGCCCTCGCCGATCGCGTGCTGATGATCAATAATGGCAACATTGTCGCCGACGGCCCCATAGCAGAGATTCGCGCAAAGGTTGGCGGCAAGCGCATGTCCTTGGTCGCGGAGATCGCGGCAGACTTTCTCGCCGGGATGCCAGGGGTCCAATCCATCGCCAAATCAGGCCGGTACACGGAATTGCTGGTCACCGATCCTGTACCGGTTCTGAAGCGCCTGCTTGCGGCAGACATCGACCTCGAAGACCTCACCATCAGCGGCGCGCGCCTGGAAGACGCCTTCCACGTCTTCATGGGAGATGAACTTGATCCTGACAGGGAACGAGAAGGAGAGCCCGCATGACTGCGCTTGGAAAGGAATGCTCCGCAGAACTCCTGAAAGTGGTTCGATCCCCAGCCTTCCTGATACCGACCTTATTGTTTCCGGTCTTGTTTTATACCGTTTTCGGGGTTCTCGTTGCGGGTGGCAGCGTGCAACAGTCGACTTACACCCTGGCCACCTACGGGGTCTTTGCGGCGATGGGGCCAGCCCTGTTCGGATTTGGCGTTGGCTTGTCTCTGGAGCGCGAAAAGGGCTGGCTGGATCTCAAACGCGTCATGCCCATGCCGCCATCGAACTATCTCATTGCAAAGCTTGTCGCGGCTTTGGTCAGCAGCGTCTGGGCCCTCGTCCTGGTCTATGCAGCGGCAATCTTTCTGGGCGGTGTCGCTTTGACGACAGGCCAGTTTGTGCAGCTGTTTATCGTACATCTCGCCGCGGTTTTCCCATTTGGCTTTATCGGCCTGACGCTGGGTCTGTTGCTCAAGGGACAGGCCGCACTGGCCATCACCAATGTGATCAACCTCGGCCTGGCATTGCTCGGCGGGCTCTTCCTGCCGCTGCGGTTTTTCCCGGAAATCATGCAAGGCATGGGACAGGTTCTGCCAAGCTATCACGCCGCACAGATGGCTTTGTCAGTGACAGGTTCCACGGATGCGGACGCCCTGCTGTCACTGGTGATACTGGCCGTGTTCACAGTGATCTTTGCGATTGTCGCCTTGCTGAGTTGGGGGCGACAACAGCGATAGGTGGCCCGGAATTCACTGAGGTCAGACTCCCGCACCACTACCACTCAGACAGTCCCAGCACATCACCCATCCCATACAGCCCCGGCGGCTGCTGCAGCGCCCAGTTTGCCGCGTGCAGGGCGCCGTCGGCGAAGACGCGGCGGTCGAGGGCGGTGTGGGAGAGGCGGAGGGTTTCGCGGGCGGCGGCGAACATGACCTCATGCTCGCCGAAAATGCCGCCGCCGCGCTTCACAGAGAAACCGATGGAGCCCTCGGGACGCGGCCCGGTCTGGCCGTCATCGGGCGCGCGGCGGAGCTGATCCAAAAGCGTGCCGCGACCATTAGCGGCCGCTTCCCCCAGCATGAGCGCGGTGCCGGACGGTGCATCAACCTTGTGGCGGTGATGGGCCTCGCTGATCTCGATGTCCCAGGTTTCGCCCGGAAGCGTCCCGGCCGCGCGCTTCACGAGTGCGATCAACATTTGCACGCCAAGGGAGAAATTGCCGGCCTTCACGATGGCGAAGCGCGCGGCATGGGTGGCGATATCGTCTTCTTCGGCGGCGCTGAAACCGGTCG
>CAYSMJ010000329.1:0-2101 GCA_964432075.1 uncultured Caulobacterales bacterium
AAGCTGATGTCTCGCAAGAGGGTGTGCTCACGGTAAGAGTCCCAGATCGGTATCGCGGACAGCATGTGCGTATCAGCATCGAGGATAGGGCGAGCCAATTGTCGCCGCAGTGGCGCGCTTTGTCCTCCATGATCGACAAGATCGAAGTGGTTGATGTGCCACGCCGGAGTCACCGAGAAATTTTGGATGCATTGCACTCCTTTCGGGAGTCGAAGTGAAACTTGCCTATGTCGATGCCTGTGTGTGGATTACGCTGGTTGAAGGATTGGATCAATATCGACCGCCGGTTCACGCGGCGCTTGCGGCCTTGGCAGAGGATGGTTGGGAATTGTGTTCGTCCGCCGCCGTGCGTCTAGAGGTGCTGATTAGACCGCTGCGTTTGAAACAGGATCAATTGGTCGACCTGTATCTTGGCCTGCTTGACGCCAATCGCGATTTGCTTATTCCAGCATCTGTGTTCGCCGATGCGTTGGCCGTGGCGCGCATCGAAGGTTTGAAGGCGATGGATGCCGTCCATGTCGTAATCGCCAAGTATCACGGGTGCGAACGCTTTATCACAACCGATCCGCATTTCAATTCCCTAAAAGCGATTCACTCCGAGTGTATTGCCCTTCCGGCGGATTGATGACTGTCATGGTCAAGAATCCGACGCTGGGAGACGCCCACCACCGCGCGACTCTGGGACGACAACGGCCTCGACTACGACACCACCCTGAGCTTCGCCGACCGCCCCGGCTTCCGTTGCGGCACCTGCCGGGAGTATCGGCTCTACGACCTGCACCAACGCCGCCCGCTGCGCCTGCGCGAGCGCCCGCTGATCCTGATGGAATGCTCCGTCATCGCCAAGCGCTACATGGGCCTCGGCTACAGCGACCAGGCCCTCGGGCTGATGCAGGGTTACCGCGAGATCTGCTACCGTTTTGGTGGCGACTTCACCCTGCTCTGGCACAACTCGCACCTGAGCACAGATGCGGACCGGGCCTTCTATCAGGCGTTGGTTGAATCATACCCTGGCCCGCGACCATCGGAAGACCCACGGTGCCTGGGACGACGCGGTATCGCGAGCCTATTACGCGGTTTTTCATGCCATCAGCGCCTGCGATGTCGACAGCCCCTTTGCGTATTCTCCGTGGCCAAGCCACGGCAACCGGGCAATGGCCACGGATGTTCACGGATCAACACGGATTCAGGACACCTGGGGATATCCGCGTTCATCCGTGCCAATCCGTGGCAAAGAATGGGTTCGCCACGGATGCCCACGGATTAACACAGATGGTGCGAACCAGTAAGATGCCCGGGCAATGTCCTCGCGAAAGCCGACTTTTGACTAGATATTTCCGGCTCTTCCGGAACTCCGTAGGTTATAATAAGATGAAATTACAACCACTTGCAACGATCTAGAAGTTACTATGGGTTCGAAAGCTGAAGCACTCCGTCAGGCAATGGAATTGTTGCTGGATTTGCCGGAAACCGAAATCCAGGATGCCTTTGAAGATCGCGATGGCAATTACATCGTGACGCTGATCAGTACCCAGCAGGGCACCTTCTGTCATAAGTGTCAGAAGTGGACCGATAAGCCGAATGGTCACGGGGAGTGGATTACCTTGCGTCACTTGGATCTGCTCGGCAAGCCCGTCTATCTGCGTTTTCGTCTGCCCCGCTTTCAGTGCGATTGTGATGGCCGCCCGACCACAACGCAACAGGTCAGTTGGTTCAACCGGCGAAGTCGCTTTACGAAGGCGTACGAAACCCATCTGCTGCGAGCCAGTATCAACAGCACCGTGACGGATGTCGCCCGCAAGGAGGGGGTCACTGCGGACGCGCTTGAGGGAGTGATTGACCGCACGATCGCCGGACACGTCAGATGGGAGGACATTCCGCACCTGGATGTCATCGGCATTGATGAGATTGCCTTAAAGAAGGGCCATCGTGACTTTGTCACCATTGTCACCGGTCAATGCGGCGACCAGACCCACATCCTCGGTGTGTTGGAGGACCGCAAGAAATCCACGGTCATGGAGTTTTTTTCAAGCATGCCCAAGGGTTTGCGAAAAACTGTCCGCTTTGTCTGCAGCGATCTCTATGATGGATTCATCCAGGC
>CAYSMJ010000330.1:0-978 GCA_964432075.1 uncultured Caulobacterales bacterium
TGCGCGAGGTCGGTGCGGGCGTCACCTCGGTAGCGCCCGGCGATCATGTGATCCCGCTTTATACGGCCGAATGCCGCCAGTGCAAAACCTGCCTGTCACGCAAGAGCAATTTGTGTACCTCGGTACGGGCAACACAGGGCAAAGGCCTTATGCCCGACGGCACCAGCCGGTTCTCCTGGAAGGGCAAGCCACTTGCCCATTATATGGGGTGCTCGACCTTTTCGAATTTTACGGTCCTGCCGGAAGTCTCGGTCGCCAAAATCCGCAAGGACGCGCCGTTTGATAAGGCTTGCTATGTCGGCTGCGGGGTAACGACGGGTGTGGGCGCGGTGATCTGGACGGCGGGCGTCGAACCCGGTGCCAGCGTCGCGGTGTTTGGCCTCGGCGGCATCGGGCTTAATGTCATCCAGGGAGCGAGGCTCGTCGGAGCAGACCGGATCATCGGTATCGATATCAATCCGGCGAAATGCGCCATGGCGGAGCAATTCGGCATGAGTGATTTTGTCGATGTCAATAAAGTCGGGGCCCGGAATGTTGTCGAGCGGGTGATTGAACTCACCGACGGCGGGGCGGATTATTCGTTTGATTGCACCGGCAATACCGATGTCATGAGGCAGGCGCTTGAATGCTGCCACCGCGGCTGGGGCCAGTCGATCATCATCGGTGTTGCCGAAGCGGGTCGAGAAATCGCGACCCGGCCCTTCCAGCTTGTCACCGGCCGGGTGTGGAAAGGCTCGGCTTTCGGTGGTGCACGAGGCCGCACCGACACCCCCAAAATCGTCGACTGGTATATGGATGGCAAGATTGAAATCGACCCGCTGATCACCCACACCATGGCGCTGGAAGAGATCAACACGGCCTTTGATCTCATGCATGAGGGTAAATCGATCCGCAGCGTGGTGGTGTACTGATGGAAAAAATAAGCGAAAACAGATGTTTTGAGGGCCTCCAACAGGCTTTTTCCCACGAAAGTGCGGC
>CAYSMJ010000330.1:988-2100 GCA_964432075.1 uncultured Caulobacterales bacterium
CCCCATGCGGTTCTCGGTTTTCATCCCGCCGGGCGACGGGCCATTTCCGGCGGTGTTCTGGCTGTCGGGGCTGACCTGTACGCATGAGAATTTTGTCAGCAAGGCTGGCGCCCAGCGCTTTGCCGCAGAGCATGGCATCGTCATGATCGCGCCGGATACCAGCCCGCGGGGCGAGGGTGTGGCCGACGCGCCGGACGGGGCCTATGATCTGGGGCTTGGCGCCGGATTTTATCTTGACGCGACGGAGGCGCCCTGGGCGGAACATTATAAAATGTACACTTATGTTACCGATGAGCTTTACAAGCTGATCGTCACCCAATTTCCCGTGGACCCGGTCCGCATCGGTATTTCCGGCCATTCTATGGGTGGGCATGGCGCGCTCACCCTGCATCTGCGCCACCCGGAGCTGTTCCGATCCTGTACGGCGTTTGCGCCCATCGTCGCGCCGTCAAAGGTGCCCTGGGGTCAGAAGGCGTTTACCACCTATCTGGGGACCGACGAACGGTTCTGGGCCCCTTATGACGCCTGTCAGCTGCTGGAGGATCATGGCAAAAGCTTCGCTCACATTTTGATCGACCAGGGGCTTGCAGATCAGTTTCTTGACGAGCAACTCCAACCTGAGCGGCTTGAGGTGGCCGCCCGTGAGGTAGATCAGGCTTTAACCGTGCGGCGCCACGAAGACTATGACCACTCCTATTTCTTTATCGCCACCTTTATCGACGATCACTTGCGCTGGCATTTGCAAGGGTGGATGGCGCCATCCGACAATTTCCCTGGAGTCTAACCGAAAAATCGGTTTCGCCGTCTGCAAACGCCTTTTTCTTTGCTTCCGGTGCTTACCTACCGCATGTCCGCTGCGCTCCGGTTCTCGAAAACGGCGTTTTCTATAGGCGAAACCGATTTATCGGTTAGGCTCTGATACCCGTGTGCGCAGATCATGGTTCATCAGCGCATCCGGTGCATAGGCGCCGACGCGCCTGCCTGCGCTGCAAGGATTGGTTCCGATCCATGCAGCTTGGTATTACGGCTGATCGGGTTCGTGAAAAAATCAGGTTCGAGCGCGTTCACAAAAAGTGTGATCGTCGATGGTTCCCATCCATCGACTTGGTTTC
>CAYSMJ010000331.1:0-2075 GCA_964432075.1 uncultured Caulobacterales bacterium
GTGGTGAGCAGGCCCGGCGCTGCGTAGCCCTCACATAGCGCAGCGGCGGCGGGCCCGCGGGGTTTCGGGTTGGCGCTATGGGCGGTTTTCGATGGTTCAAGCCTCTTCGGCGGAACTTCGCGAGCGTGTTGTCGGCGCTGATATTGACAAAGGCGTGAGTGCGAGCGGCGCGGCAATTTGGGGTGGGGCGTTCATGCCCGATTTCGCCGGACCGGTTCAGGCACCGTTAGGAGACTGTGCTGACGCGCCCTCGGACCTGCGCTCAGGCTTCGGGTTGAGCACGGGGGGACTTCCCGAGCCTTGTGAAAACCGCCATCTGGCTCGCGCCACCAAGGGCCGGGTGAGATCCGGCAAGATCGCGGCAAGCGACCTCATAATGGTTTCTGGCGGCGACGCCGTCGGACCATCGGCGAAACTTTGCGCGGTCCCATTCAAACATGTGTCCGGGATGCCGGAACCTGTGGGCCGGAACACCAAGCACACCATTATACTCGGCATTGGGTGTTGTGATGACCACATGACGGGGCCGCATCTGCGCAAACACCGCGCGCTCGAGCAGGGACAGCCTGTCGGGCGCGATATGCTCGATCGTTTCAATCAACACCGCGCAGTCGAAATTGGTAAATGCCGCGCCGCCTTCAGTCATGGAGCCAAGTTTCAGCTCGACCTGGGTTTGCGAGTTTTTCTTCAGGGCGTCCCAGCGTGCCCGCAGACGGTCCAGCGCCTCCGCGCAGATATCAACTCCGACAATACGCTCGATCCGGGGCTCTTTTGCCAGCCGAACAAGCAGGTCGCCATCGCCGCAACCAAGATCGAGAACCGTGCGCGCCCCGGTCTGGACGACAACTTCAAGCGACTCTGCAAGGCGTTTTTCGTGTAGAAAGGACGTGATGGTCAGTCTCCTCGTTGAACGGCATCAGTGACGAAAGCTCATCCCCGATCAGCGCACCGCAGCGCACCCTCATAACACCCCTATAAAAAGCATGGTCTGACGGGCCATGTGCCTCCCCTTCAATCCGATATCATGACAGAAAGCCAGTCATGTCCGCGCCCGGCCTGCCCGACCTCAAATCTCATCCACATTGAAATCTGCCATGACCCTGATCACGAAAATTGTTCATCCTGACGTGACGAGCATGACGGGCAACATCCTTGCTCGCCGGGCCGCGCGCGGCATCGTCTTGCGGGACACATCAATCCTGCTCGTGTTCACCGAGCGCTATAATGATTTCAGCTTTCCGGGCGGCGGTGTTGCCGACGGGGAAGACCTGATTGAGGGATTGCGCAGGGAACTTGAAGAGGAAACCGGCGCCAGAAATGTCCGTGTCACGCGCAATTATGGCTATATCGAAGAGTTGCGGCCACACTGGAAACCGGGCTTTGACCTGATGCACATGACATCGCATTTCTATTTCTGCGACATTGATCCTGAGCTGCGCGCCACCAGGATGGAACACTATGAACGTGCCAACGGGATGCGGCCGGTCTGGGTGGGTCTCAACGAAGCCATCGCCCACAACCGCGCCGTCATGCAGCGTCAGGAAACCACGATGGGCCTGTCCATCCAGCGCGAAACCTTCATGCTGGAAAAGCTCGCCAGCGAAAGACCCGCGCTCGCCTAAATGCGCTTCTGCAGCAAGGCGACATTGTCCCTCGGGATTTCGCAGCGCCAGCCATGGCGGAGCGCCAAAACTTCGAATGTGGCAGGCGTATAAAACACGACATGCGTGGGGTCCTGACGATAGTGCCAGCGGGCGAACGCGGTGTCGTCCGGGGTGAATGACGTCATCACGCCGAGCCAGCCACCGGGTTTCAGCAAGCGGTCGAGGCGTGCAAACTCCCCGGCCGGGTCAAAAAAATGTTCGGCGACCTCGGTGCAGGTGATGAAGTCGTAGGTGCCGGTCAGCACGTTTTCATCATTACAGAATAGGGGATCATAGAGCGCCACGGCGTGCCCGGCCTCGCGCAATATGGCCGCCAATGCCGGGCCCGGCCCGCAGCCATAGTCGAGCCCGCGCAGGCCGGGTGACAAACGCTGCAACAATGGCGTGGCCAGACGGCTCAGAAAGGCGCGG
>CAYSMJ010000332.1:0-2071 GCA_964432075.1 uncultured Caulobacterales bacterium
AGGGGTGGATCACGACGGGCGCCGTCAAGCAGATCTGAGGCGCGCCGAGGGCTGGCCGCTCACCGCGCCGCGACGCTCGGCGGCGCGTCATCACCCGATGAGCCCGGCGCCACGATCGCGTTTCGGCTGCGTTCTTGGAGCCCGCGTCGCGTAGCCTGACGTCGCACCACGCGCGGCGCCGCGGGCGCCTCGGGCAGGGCCTCGCGCTGCCTGCCGCAACCGCGCCTCAGCGGAGCAAACCCGAACCCGCCCGGCACGCCCCCGGCGGCACACTCGCCGGACCATCGATGCTGCCACTGGCCGGGCTGACGGCGATAATCTCGTCCATCGCAGGGGATCTTGACAGGGTCCCTTCAGAGCCGGTCATGGCTCGCGATCAGGGCTCAGGCACGTCGGATGACGACCCCAGCGATGAGCCGGAAGAAACGGCATGGGACAGGGAAATTGACGCGGAAATCAATTGTTTTCTTGCCCGGGACTACCCGGAACTGTTGGCCGAAAGACCGGACCCGGATGATCTGGATAAAGCCCTGTCACGGATGATGGCGCGCCATTCCGGTGTGGTGGATGACGCGGACCCGGCTGACGCGTCGATAGAAGGTGCAAGGGCAAGGACAAAAGCAGACACCGAACCCTGATGGCGGGCGCCGGGGCAAGCCACAGTGCCGGGAGGAAAAACCGCAATCGGTCTGTCTCAGCGGCCGCGTTACCGTCGCCCAAAAATCAGAGCGATGACAAAAATCACCAGAAAAACAAACGCGAGGATTTTGGCAATCCCTGCGGCGGCACCGGCGATTCCGCCAGGGCTGAATACAGCAGCAAGGATAGCAATAACGAGAAAAATGAATGCGTATCGTAACGCTTTGTTACCGCACGTAGGTCGCTTCGACAGAAGAAGTCGATTTTTCTGTTGGACCCTCAGGGATAAAGGCATCGCTTCGGTAAAGGTTGCGTTGCGATACGGATCGCGTTTGCAGGCGGAGGGCTCAATCCCGGACCGCACGGGCCATCAGCAGATAAGCGAGTCCAAGGCCAGCAAGGCCCGTACTGCCAAGCAGCGCCCAGGGCGAGGCCACCAGCGCCCAGTCACCACCCTGCCACAGGCTGACCGCGAAGGCATCGATTCCCCAGGCATTGGGCGTCAGGGCACCAATTGCCTGCACTTCCGGAGCCATCAGAAATCGCGGCGCCATCGACCCGCCAAGGGCCCCCATGATCAGGGCAAGGACAGCGCCAATGGCATGGGCCTGACTGCGCGTGCGGCAGGCGCCAACAACCGCGAGCGACAGCCCGGCAGCGCACAGGGAGGCAAAAAGAGCGGAAAGCATAAGCTGGACCGGATTGACCGTCAGCGACACATCGAAAACAAGCGCAGCAACCAGAAAAAGCACAGTAAACTGACAAAGTCCCTGGACGGTAAGGAATAGGAATTTTCCGTCCGCCATCGGGCGGATGCCATAGGGCCCGGCCGCAATCCGCGCCATAACGCCGGCGTCGCGCTCCTCAATGACGCTGAGCGCAGACTGGAATCCCGAAAGAAACACAAACAGCATGCCGACACCGGCCGCATAATAAGCCGCCATCGGAATGGCTCCGCTTGCATCGGAAACGCTGACCCGTTCGGCCGGCTCGAAGGTCGGCGACGTCTCCTCATCGTCATCGGGTTTCGGGGCCTGGGCAGCAAGGGCGGCTTCAGCCACCAGCCCGGCAGCGGTTTTTACCGGGTCGGTATAAATACGAAAGCGGGGGGCTTCGGTTTGATCCGGCCGCAGAATTTCGATTCCGGCATCGGCCGCGCCGGTTTTTACGGCCTTGATCAGGGAAGCGATATCCGGCGCGGTTTCAAACGAACTCACAAGCGGAGAGGTTTCAAGTCCGGCAATGATCTCTGCACTGACCGCATCCTCTGCCGGGGCGGCGGCGACAAGCCGGATGGCAAGATCGCCGCTTGCGGCAGTTGCGAAGACGGCAGCAAAGATCATGAAAATGATCGGTGGCAGGATGAAAGTCAGGCCAAAGGCGGCCCGGTCCCTCCACAGGGTCAGCGCCATGGCTTCGAATACGGCCCGCC
>CAYSMJ010000333.1:0-2065 GCA_964432075.1 uncultured Caulobacterales bacterium
GGTGATATCCACAATGCTTGCCTCTGCGCACGGGACTTAGTGACCGGGAATTCCACCAGAAGCGGGCCGCGCAACCCTTCATTTTATCCCGCAATCCCAAAACCGCGTTATATTGGTAACGTTTTGCGGCGCCTCGACATGTCCGACCTTGTTGACGGGGGGGCGATTGCGATATGATCATCATTATGGCTAACCTTGGCAGAGCAGGAAATCTGCCGGTGCTTTTGGCCGGGGTAGGCAAGGGTAGGGATTACAGGTGCAGACATCACAAAATGGTATCGACCTGATCAAGCGGTTCGAGGGGCTTGAACTCGAATCTTACCAGGATATCGCCGGGATCTGGACGATCGGCTATGGCCACACAGGCCCGGAAGTCGGGCCGGATCAGCAGATCACCGCCAGCGAGGCCGAAGCCCTGCTGCGTCACGATCTCATCAGCCGGGAAAAAGGCGTCAACCGGCTGGCGCGGGTGCCCCTCAACCAGAACGAATTCGATGCGCTGGTCAGCTTTGTCTATAATGTCGGGCTCGGCGCGTTTGAGCGCTCCACCTGCCGCCGTCGGCTGAATAATGGCGACCGTATCGGCGCGGCGGAAGCGCTGACCTGGTTTAACAAGGCGACGGTCAACGGGGTGCTTGTGGAGGTGCGCGGGCTCACCATCCGGCGGGCCGCCGAAAAGGCGCTGTTCCTGACGCCGGTGGCCGACTTTACCTCACAGCCCCAGGACCTCCAGGAAAACGCTCGGGTCACGCCCATGGAGGACCCGCCACGCCGGGGCGGCCTTGGTGACAGCCGGACGATCCAGGGGTCAACAGTTGCCGGCGGCGCCGGGGTTGCAGCCTCGAATATGGGCCGCGAGACAGCCGAAGAGCTTGACGAGGTCGAACGCGAAATCGAACAGGGAACCGCAGGCCGGATCCGCAATAACGAGGTCGAACCGAGCCAGAATGACGCTCCCATGGCGCCCGATGGCGATGGCGATGGCGTTACCCCCATGAACGGCGATGATATGCCGGAGAGGGACGGCACAGACGCGCCGAACGAAACAGAAGTCCCTGACCTTGAAGGCGGGCCCGACGAGGCTGATGACACGGGTGCGCCTGGTACCGATCCCGAGGGCGGTGACGGCACGGGGCGGGGCGAAACACCGTCTTCGGATACCGGCACCATGACCCAGCAGCCGGAAAACCCGGCCGCCCACGCCAACCACGACAGCGAAGCCCAGATCCAGCTCGCCCTGATGCTGATCATTATCGTCGCCATTCTCTACGTGATCTACGCAAGGATCGACGACTGGTGGAACCACCGGCGGTAACGCATGCCTGAGGGTAATGCTGGCGGGCGCGTTTAAGCCCGGGACGAAACCGAAAATATCCGCGTCGCCGGGTCCATCCCGAGTTATAATAAGTAAGGTGTATCAAACCGCAGGCGCAAGGCACCCTGCTTGCTCAGCCATCCGAAACCGCGCGACCCAGCCTTCGCCGACACCTTCCAGTTCGGCGCGCACCTGCCGTCCTCCCACGGCCGCGAGGAGGACGGATACTCGTTTTTCGGCCATTTCGCGATGTCTTTGGTTTGCGGTGTGTCAGCGATACGAACGCAAGAGCACTCTTGCAAAATGTATCACGCTGTGATACCTAGCTGCACGATCGTAAGCATTAAGGGCAAGCCCGCAGCGAACGCGGTGGCAGACCGGTTCGGCAAGGGCTTCCCAGCCGATCTAGACTGCGTGTACTTTTTGTTGAAACAAAAACGCAGTCTAGATTTTTGAGTTGTCGCGCGTTCGAAACCAAGTCGATGGATGGGAACCATCGACGATCACACCTTTTGTGAACGCGGGCGATGCTGTCGGCACTCGATGCCGCCGTGGTCCTCGAGGATCTCCGGTTCCCGCCGGGCAATCACCTCGAGGAGCTGAAAGGCGACCGGGCCGGACAGCATTCGGTGCGTACCAATGACCAGTGGCGCATCTGCTTCGTGTGGACGGATCAGGGACCGGCCGATGTCGAAATCATCGACTACCATTGAAAGGGCGCGACATGACACTGATGCAAAACCCCTCTCA
>CAYSMJ010000334.1:0-2026 GCA_964432075.1 uncultured Caulobacterales bacterium
TTTCGTTGTTGGGGCCTAGCGGACTCGGCGGCTTTGCCGCCGGCCGCCGACACCCACCACGTCACCCCGGACTTGATCCGGGGTATAAGCTTAGTTTGTTGCGGTGCTTGGAAGCTTTGATGGTGGGATGGTCACCTCCGCCCCACTATTTGGCCAGCGCTTGCACTACATTGCAGTCTGAAGCGGTTTGACTACATCACCCGCAGTCAAACGCCCTGCAAAATTCTCTGCTTTGCCCGACGGAACCGCAAAGTTCCTCCCAATATACCGAAACCCAAGATGAACTGTATCCAGGTCGAGGGTTCAGGCACGGCAGGGGCATATGCTTCGATCGTCATCCCTCGCGCAAAAATACTGAAAGATACCAACGGTAAACCAGATAGATTGATGACGGAATTGAATGAATCGCCATAAACACCCTTTCGAAAAGATCTGTAAAAGCTAACTTGCTCTCCGCTGTAAATATCAGAACCTGTAAATAACAGATCGAACTCAACGAATGCTCGCCCAGTTCCACTCGCACTCAAATCTACAATAGCAGATAAAGCGTTAAAGTTTCCCCCAATATCATCTGTAAACATAGATCCTATTGCTGTCCACTCCTCATTGGGTAGAACAAATCTTGCTTCGGCACTCTCTCCTTTAATCTTGGGCACGGTAACTTCAGTTGAATACTGATAATATGTGATATTGCGTCTACTAAAAGCGCTTACTGGTACAATTTCCTGTTCAATTGTAAAAGCAGTTGACGCTGATGATAGAGTTGAGACAGACGTGCTTGGCTCAAGGTCCAGGCCTGAAAGAGATATTCCACCCCCAGCGATCCAATTTTCACCAAATAATAGTTCTTCTACATCAGCTTTGAATGTGAGAGACGCATTGACCACAGCCGCAGATGCAGGCAAATGACATACAAGCAAACAGCCTGCTGCAAGTTGCATTAATTTCATTGTGTCGCCTCCTCCACAAATGTTACTCGCCTATGAATTAGCTATGTGCTGCGGTTGGGTCAATACCGCGAACTGAGAAATCCGACGACATGGTGTAATTGCGAGGAATTCTGTGAAGAGCAGGGAATTCCGCAGTGAAATTCCGGGGACAGTATATGAAATAGCTCCTTTCGCGCGGCCGGCGGCAAAGCCGCCGAGTCCGCCAACACCGCCCAAGAACAAACAAGAAAGATTGCGGGCAAAGCCCGCCCGTCGGTCCCCGGACGAGGTCCGGGGCCGTCCGGGCCTGTGGCGAGTCGGGGAGTTAGCGCTGCGCGCTAATCCCCGCCGCCTCCGGCCTTGACACTCCCGCACCCACCGCCATATCATCTTTGATATATGGCATGGCGCATTGAGTTCCTGAACGCCGTTGCCCTGGCCGAGGTTGAAGCCCTGCCCGTCGATATACGCGCCCATCTGCAGCGCATCGCCGAGTTGATCGCATCACACGGCCTGGAGCGCGTTCGCGAACCCTATGTGAAGCATGTCGAAGGCAAGCTTTGGGAAATTCGCCTGAAAGGCGCCGACGGCATCGCCCGCTGCCTCTACATTGCCGCCACCGGGCGCCGGATCGTGATCCTGCGCACATTCGTCAAGAAAACGCCAAAGACCCCACGCCGCGAAATCCAGATCGCACACGAACGCATGAAAGACCTGACATGACCACAATCCCCGCCAAAACCGCCTTCGATCGCTGGAAAGCCGATCCAGCCTATGCCGCCGCCTACGATGCACTGGCCCCCGAATACGAGATCGCCAGTGCCATCATCGGTGCCCGCGCCCGCGCCGGGCTCACCCAGGCCGAGCTCGCCGAACGCATCGGAACCAGCCAAAGCGCCATAGCCCGCCTAGAAAGCGGCCGCGCCAAGCCGGCAACTCGCACGCTGGAAAAAATCGCCGCCGCCACCGGCAGCCGCCTGCGCGTGATGCTCGACGCCGCCTGACACCCACGCGGTCGGTGGCCCGCCGCGCCTGGGATCGACGGCCGGCGGCAAAGCCGCCGAGTCCGCCAACATCGCCCAAGAACAAAAAAGGTT
>CAYSMJ010000335.1:0-1969 GCA_964432075.1 uncultured Caulobacterales bacterium
GCGCCTTCCGGGTCGTCATACTGGCCGGATTTCAGGGACCATAGGAAGGCGGCAAGGCCGGCACTGCCCATCAGGAGGGCGATGGGGATCAGATAGATGAGAATTTTCACGGCGCCCTGCCCTCCTCAGGCCGTCTGCGGTGCCGGCGCGCCGGTTGCGGCGGGCGCGTTTGCGGCCGGACTGACCCCGCCGGACGGGCGCAGGGCGTTGAGCGTGACAATCAGAGACGAGCCGGACATGGCGATAGCGGCGATCAGTGGTGTGACAAATCCGAAAGCGGCCATCGGCACCGCGCAGGCATTGTAGAGAGCCGCGAAGCCGAAATTCTGAAGAATCCGGGCCCGGGCCATTTTCGCGTAATCAAGCGCCGCGATGATCGCGCCAAGCCCGTCGCCCTGATAGACAAAATCTGCCGCGGCCTGGCTGGCATCCGCGGCACTGCCGGGCGACAGCGCCACATGGGCCCCGGCAAGTGACGGAGCGTCGTTGAGCCCGTCGCCGACCATGGCGACCGTCTGGCCCGCATCCGTCAGCGCCCTGATCCGCTCGATTTTATCCGTAGGGCTCAGCGCGCCTTGCCAGTCATCGATCCCGAGATAACCGCCAACACGGGCCGCCACTTCCGCCCGGTCGCCCGACAAAAGCAGAACCCGCAGGCCCCGGTCTTTCAAGGTGGCAATCACGCCACGCGCATCCTCGCGTACCCGGTCCTCAAAGGTAAGCTGCAGGGGCGTCTCGCCTTCCCGGCCAAACCAGACCTCAAGCCCGCCAGTATCGGACACGGTTCCCTCAGGGGGCAGATCACCAGCGAGCGTGGCCACCCAATTGCGTTTGCCAAGCCGTACGCACTGCCCTTTGATCAGGGCTTCTATGCCGCTTCCGAGAACTTCTTCGGCCCCCTCGGCCGGTTTACCCGGACCCACATGGGCGACAAGGGCCCGAGACAAGGGGTGGCGGCTGACCCGCGCGAGCGAAGCGGCTTCGGCAAGGAGACCTGGCGTCAACGCATCCGTAGACTGTAGAACCGGCTGGCCAAGGGTCAGCGTGCCGGTCTTGTCGAAGACGATGGTGTTGGCCCCTGCGAGCCGCTCCAGCGCATCCCCGGATTTGACCAGCACCCCGCGCCGGAACAGCCGCCCGGTCGCCACGACCTGCACCGCGGGGGCGGCAAGACCCAACGCACACGGACAGGTGATGATCAGCACCGCGATCGCATTGGTGAGGCTTGTATGAACCCCGCCCTGCACGACAAAAAGCCAGACCATAAAGGTCGCAAGCGCCAGCGTATGGACCACCGGCACATAGAGCGAAGCCGCTTTGTCCGCCAGTCGGATATAACGGGATTTGGCCTGCTCGCCAGTCTCGATCAGCCGGGTAAGCTCGGCGATGAGTGAATCTTCCGTGGTCGCCTTTGCCTCCATCACAAGGCGGGCGGACTGGTTGAGCACCCCGGCGGGAATTTTCTCCCCGGTACGCAGACTGGCCGGCTGGCTCTCGCCGGTGACAAGAGAGAGATCAACCTCGGAGGCCCCCTCGACAATCACGCCATCAACCGGCGCCCGGTCGCCGGGCATGAGTTGCAACCGGTCACCGCGGCGCACCTCGCGGGCGGTGATCGCTTCCAGCGTGCCATCCGCCTGCAGACGGGTGGCCGTCCCGGTCTGGAGAGCAAGCAGATCGCGCGCCGCCGCCCGGGCCCGCCAGCGCAAACGATGATCAAGATACCGCCCGATCAACAGAAAGAAGAGGAGCATGACGGCGGCATCGAAATAGGTGTGTGCGCCACCCGCGAAGAACTCGTAAGTGCTGAGGCCCAGCGCCAGAAACACCGCCAGCGAAATCGGCACATCCATATTCGCCTGACGGTTTTTGAGCGCACCCCAGGCCGACTGAAAGAAAGGCTGGCCTGCATAGAGCGCGGCCGGGATCGCGATCAGCGCCGACAGCCAGTGCATCAGTCCGCGCATAC
>CAYSMJ010000336.1:0-1962 GCA_964432075.1 uncultured Caulobacterales bacterium
TGCTGCTCATCACGCTGATTAACGCCATTATCGGGTTTGTGCAGGAATTCAAGGCGGAAAAAATCATGGACTCGCTCAAGCACCTGGTGCAATCCCCGTCCAAAGTCTATCGCGATGGCGATCTCAAGGAGATTTCGCAGCAGGAACTGGTCAGGGGCGACGTGATCAGCCTGGAAGAAGGCGATAAAGTGCCCGCTGACGTCCGCATTATCGAGGCCTTTAATTTACGCACGAACGATGTGTCGTTAACCGGCGAATCGCTGCCACAGGAAAAGCATAACAAAGCCATTGCGGAAGACTGCGTGCTGGCGGATCGCGATAACATGGCCTATTTGGGGACGACTGTAGCCTCCGGCAGCGCCAGGGGAGTCGTGGTGGCGACCGGCATGGCAACCGAAATGGGACAGATCGCCAATTTGACGCAGGCCGAAGACCAGACGACCTCGCCGCTGCAACAGGAGTTGAAGGTGGTGGCAAACCGGATTGCCGTGTTTGCCGTGATGATCGGCGCAATTCTATTCGGTATCAGTTTAACCCAGGGTTTAGGATTGAATTTTGCGATTATCTACGGACTCGGTATTGCGGTGGCCGTGGTTCCGCAAGCCCTGCCGATGCAGATTACGGTGGCGCTGGCCAATGGCGTGGCGCGGCTGGCGAAAAAGAATGCGGTGGTCAAGCAATTATCCTCGGTGGAAACACTTGGCTCGACCGATGTTGTCTGCACGGATAAGACCGGGACACTGACCAAAAATGAAATGACGGTCCGCACCATCTGGTTTGATGGCGAAGAGTATGCGGCCACCGGTCTCGGCTACAAACCGGAAGGCAATATTCTGGGGGCCGACCAACGCCCATTGACGCAGGAGCGCATCGACAAGATCGAGATTATGCTCGATGCCGCCACCATGGCGTCGAATGCCGAAATCCATCCGCCCGACGAAGAGCATCCGAACTGGTATCCGATCGGCGACCCCACTGAAGCCGCCCTGATCACCTTGTCCACCAAAGTCGGCACGCGCTCCCCGAAAGAAGATGAGGAAAACCCGGAATTGCACGAATTCAGCTTTGATTCCGAGCGCAAACGCATGAGTTCGATCCGGCAGTTCGGCGACGAGGAAGTACTGACCATGAAAGGCGCGCTGGGCAGTGTGCTGTCGATCAGCAAATCTCTCTGGAAACACGGGCAAGCCGAGCCGATTACCGATGATGACATCACGCACCTGAGAACCCTGAACGGACAGTACTCCAAACAGGCCATGCGGGTGTTGGCGATTGCCTACCGCAAATTAGGCCCGGAACATCAGGATTACGTGCTGGAAGAGATCGAAAAGGATGTGGTGCTGTTGGGGTTGGTCGCCATGATCGATCCGCCCAAAGAAGGCGTGAAAGAGGCTATTGAAGCGGCCCATGCCGCGCATATCAGCACCTTTATCATGACCGGCGACTACGCGATTACAGCGCAAGCGATCGGCAAAGAGATTCATCTGGCTGACGAAGATGAAGACCTGCCCGTGATCAAAGGGCGGGATTTGGAACAGTTGAGCGATGACGAATTGCACCGGATGATGGACACGCATGACTCGCTGATTTTTTCGCGGGTGTCGCCCAGTGATAAACTGCGCATTGTCAAAACCTTGCAAGCCCATCAGCGCATTGTCGCTGTCACGGGCGACGGCGTCAACGATGCGCCCGCGCTGAAAAGCGCCCATATCGGCGTGGCGATGGGGCAAATGGGCACGGATGTCTCCAAACAAGCTGCCAACCTCATTCTGTTGGACGACAGCTTTCCCACCCTGGTCTATGCCATTCGCGAGGGCCGCGCCATTTATCAGAACCTCAAAAAGACGGTATTGGCCTCATTGACCAGTAACGCGGCGGAATTGACGGTCGTGCTGCTTGGACTGGCCGGCGTGGCCCTGTTCAAATGGCCGATCCCGATTCTGGCTATCCAGATTTTGGCCA
>CAYSMJ010000337.1:0-1939 GCA_964432075.1 uncultured Caulobacterales bacterium
AGAACAGGGCTTCACGCTAGGTGACACCGGTTTCGAGCGCCGTGCGCATGGCCGCGAGATAAGGCGCTGCGCTGGTCCACCCCTCGCTTGCCTCAAAAGCCAAATGCAGTGCCGCCGCATGGGCCTGGAGGAGGGCACAACCCGGATTGGCGTCAGCACAGTCGAACAGGCTGCGCAGGTCCGGCCCGTAGCCAAGAAACTCCTGCACATAGTCATCGTAGGCACGGGCAGCGGTGCTGTCGGCCTGGCTGATCGGCAGGTCCCAGCCATCGCGCGCGATAGGGTGTGAAGGCAAGGCGCTGTCCTTTGAAAATGACAAGACTAAGTTCGGATGTAAGGCCCGGACAGGGGTTGGCAAAGCGCAAACAGCCAAACCGGTCTTCACAAAAACAAAACCCCCGCGCGCAGCGCAGGGGTTCCATCGGTAAGGGTTAGGACAGCTTATTCGCTGCGCATGATCCCGAGAATATTCAGGATATGGATGAAAAGCGTCGCAAAGGAACCATAGAGCATGAAAGCCCCGAGGATCGAAGCGCGTTCGTTTGCACTGTCGCCTTCACGATAAAGCCGCTTGATCATCTGGGTTTCGTAGGCCGTGATGCCTGAGAAAACCAGCACAACAAGGCAGGAAACAATAAGGCTCATCATGGTCGACTGAAAAATCAGTGCGTTGACGATGATCGCGATCAAAAGCCCCAGCGTTGCCATGAAAAAGAATGTGCCAAGACCCGACATGTCTTTTTTGGTCGTGTAGCCGTAAAGGCTTGTCCCGGCAAAGACCGCAGCGGTTATGAAAAAGGCGCGGTAGATGATCACCGCGTCGCCGGCTTCGCGCAGGAAGAAAAGCGCTGGCGCGACAAGCAATCCCCAGGCAGCGGCATAGAGCCAGAAAATACCGTGGGCGACGGCCGTTGATCCTGAAAAAATGACCCGTGGGCCGATAAAGCCAAGTCCGAGGATGGCGATAAAGGGAAGCCAGCGTAGCGGTGTGCTGACCATCTGGCTCATCAAACCCTGATTGCTGGAAACAAGCATGGCAAAGACGCCCGAAAGGGCGACGCCGAGCGCCATATAGTTGAAGACACCCAGCATATACTGGCGCAGGCCCTGGTCCACGGAGGTGGCGCGCGTGCCTGTTAGTGTGCCGTTGCGATAATCGTTCATTCCTGGTGATCTCCTGTGATCAGAATGGGTTTCCGCTCGCTTCTCCCTTGGCTGCCCGGGGCCCGGGCAGATGGAAAACCGAACGGCTCTACAATTCTATGATATCGTTGATGGGGGGTAACTTTCAAGGCCTGATTTGCTGCGTCATAGCCGTGTCAGCCTTGTGATGAAAAAGCCGTCGAGCCCGCCGAGGGCGCCCAAATGATGCGGCAGAAGCCGGATATCGCCCTCACGGGTGAGCGCGCTCTCAAGACCGGATGGCAGGTCCTCGGCCATAACGGGCTTGCGCCCCCAGGCGCTCTCGCCCGTCAGGGCCTCACGCACCCGGCTCTCTCCCTCGTCCGGCTGGATCGAGCAAGTGCAGTAGACAAGCTGTCCCCCCGGTTTCACGAGGCGTTCCGCGGCGCGGATCAGACGGGTCTGCAGCCGCGCCAGGGTTTCCACATCGTTTTCGGTCTTGGTCCAGGGCAGGTCCGGGTGCCGCCGGATCGTCCCGGTTGCCGAACAGGGCGCATCAAGAAGGACCGCATCGAAGGGCGGGTCGGGCTGGACATCGAAGGCATCGGCGATCACGGCGGTAGCGGTCAGACCTGTGCGGGCGAGGTTTTCCATGACCCGCTCCATCCGGCCTTCACTTTTATCGACCGCCGTCACGTCGGCGCCGGCCGCGGCCAGTTGCAGCGTCTTGCCGCCCGGCGCTGCACACAGGTCCAGGACCCGGCGCCCCGTCACATTGCCCATGAGGGACACGGGCAGGCCGGCTGCAAGGTCCTGC
>CAYSMJ010000338.1:0-1925 GCA_964432075.1 uncultured Caulobacterales bacterium
GCCGCGCAATCCACCATTCTATATGAATCGCCAAGCGGCACCTCGTGGCGACGGTCATTTTCACCGCCCGAGAAAAGGGTAACGTCCACGTGCCGCTCAGGCCTGCCCCTGTCTGCCCGCCACACCCGGACTTGATCCGAGGGGGTCGCAGGGGCAGGCCTGAGCGGCAGGCGGGGTGGGCCGGGTGCTCCATCCGACAGGAAAACGCGATGGATTTGAGCGACACGATGAGATGACCGGTTGGAGCCCACATCGCATGATGCCGTGACGTCGATAGATGCCTTGCTTGCGAAAGCAGCCAAAATTCGTGAGAACTCGATTTTTTTGTCAAGTGCTTCAAAAGCATGCCATCATGACAGCATTGTCATCTTCGACATGGCTTCAGTGGTGGTGTGGCGATGGATAAGACTTCCCGGATTCTGGTCACCGGAGCAAATGGGCATGTTGGGTTCAACCTGGCCAGGGCATTGCATCAAAAGGGTTACAGCGTCCGCGCGACAGTTCGGGACAAGGACGATCCGGCAAAGACATCTCGTCTGAAAGCGGCCGGGCTCGATGATATCGTCTCCCTCAACATTCGTGACGCAGAGACGTTCAAGGATTTGTGCCATAATATCGATATCTTGTTTCATGTTGCCGCCACTTACAGACACCATGTCGCTGATGCTCATGCTGAAGAAGAGTTGATCAAAGACAGTACTGAAGGCGTGCGATCTGCCATGAATTCGGCAGCCTTCAATCAGATTTCAAAAGTAATCCTGACGTCTTCGGCGGTAACATTGCCTTTCGCCGAGCCCGGCAGACCTATTCCTGATGAAAATGATTGGGACCCCAATCCAGCGCTGGCTTATCGACGCGCAAAGATTGCGGGCGAGAAAATTGCCTGGGAGATGGCCGATAAGCACAATATCAACCTCGCTACCATTTTACCAACCGGCATCATCGGGCCTGACTTTGGTAGAGGAACACAATCCACCGACATGATATTGGCCATGATGAAAGGAGCGATGCGATTTGGAACAGTAGACAGAATAGCGGCGTTCGTGGATATCCGCGATGTCGTAAGCGCCCATATGCTTGCAGCCGAGAAGGATGCAAAGGGACGTTTTGTTGTGAATGCATCCAACGCCGTATCAATACCCGAACTTCTATCGGTCATGCACCGCATCGACCCGGCGGTGCCCCGCCCTTGGTTTGTCATCCCAGAGTTTGCATACGGGGCTTTGCCGGTATTCGACTGGCTTCAACACAAGATCATGGGAATTCCCCGGAGCATGACGCGAGATTTTATCAGTGGGTTCAAAACCGGAAATATGCTTGCAAGCAATCACCGGACGAAAGACGTACTGGGTTGGGTTGATGAAATTTCACTCGAAAAAAGTCTGCGCGACACCATGATCGAGCTAAAGAAGACGCCGCGTCGATAGCACAGAGAGACAGCACATCCTGCACACCTGCCGCTCGGGTCTGTCGCCCTCTGAGCGTTGCCCTCGGACTTGATCCCAAGGTCTCGGGGGCAGGAGATCCTCGGGTCAGGCCCGAGGATGACGGGCACGGGGGGAGGGGCGCGGCAGAGGCGGGCGGGGCGCTTTTTCTCAGCCGGCTACCGCCTGCACTGCCCCCGCCACCAGCGCCGCGCCGCCCACCACCAGGCCGTAGCCCACAAGCATGAACAGCCCGTCGCGGGCGAACATGCCGATGGCGAAGAGCGCGATGGCCGAGGCGAGGATCGAGGTGAGGAAGGGCACGAACTCGATCAGCGGCATGAAAAACGAGATGGTGGCGCAGATGATCAGCGCGGGCAGGTTGCCCGGCTTGTCGGCGATCCATGTCATCCGTTCGATGATCAGCGGGTCGATCCGCGCGACGGGTCCGCGCAACGCGCGAAGAACGCGGGCAAAGCGCGGCGCGTCGAGCGCGCGGTC
>CAYSMJ010000339.1:0-1924 GCA_964432075.1 uncultured Caulobacterales bacterium
GAATCTGACGTTTCGCACCACTATGTATTTTTCTGATGGATCAACTTATCCAGCCATTTGAGTGAGATATCAGTTGTTAAATGATGGACGGTACGGACACAAATGTCTGGGTCGATCCACTAGCCAAGTAGGTTTTTCTTTCAAGCAAGAACAGGGCTTGTTTCAGTGTCTAACAGAAAAAAAGACGGTTTCGTCTGTCGAAAACGCAGTTTTCGAGAACCGGAGTGCAGCGTTGATGCGGGACGTGAGCACCGGAAGCGCAGAAAAAGACGTTTGCAGACGGCGAAAATAGATTTCTCGGTTTGACTCTTACTGAAGCTTGACCAGGGCATGTTTCTTTCTTCCTATAGAGAGTTTTATCTGCCCATCGACAAGATCGCCTGGTGTCAGCGGCCGCTCTTCTGAAAGCGATTGATCATTTATCTTCAGGGCACTGCCTTTGATATGCCGGCGCCCCTCCCCCTTTGAGGCAATCAGGCCGGTTTCCAGAAACGGGTCAAACAGCGGCAGGCCCACTGCCAATGCCGTTTCGGATACCGTTATCGCCGGCAGGTCGCCACCCGCAGCACCCGCTTCAAAGGTCTGCTGTGCCGTTCGGGCAGCGGCCTGTGCCGCCTCCCGCCCGTGAAGAAGGCTGGTCGCTTCGGTAGCAAGGATCTTCTTCGCCTCATTGATTTCTGCGCCCCCGAGCCCGCCCAGACGACGCACTTCATCCATCGGCAAAAGGGTGAACCGCGCCAGCATTTTCCCAACGTCCGCATCTTCGGTGTTTCGCCAGAACTGCCAGTAGTCATAGGGCGAGAGCATCTCGGCATTCAGCCAGATGGCACCTTCCTCCGTCTTGCCCATTTTCTTGCCGCTCGCCGTCGTCAAAAGCGGGGTCGTCAGACCAAAGACTTCTGCCCCGTCCTTGCGGCGGCAAAGCTCAACACCATTGACAATATTGCCCCACTGGTCCGAACCGCCCATCTGCAGCGTGCAATCGTGGCGCCGGTACAGTTCATGGAAATCATAGGCCTGCATCAGCATATAGTTGAATTCGAGAAAGCTCAGCGGACTTTCCCGATCCAGCCTGAGTTTCACGCTATCAAAGGTCAGCATCCGGTTGATCGTGAAATGAACACCATAATCGCGCAGGAAGTCGACATATTTGAGTTCATCGAGCCAGTCGGCATTGTTGACCATGAGCGCGCTGTCATCGGCGTCGAAATCCAGAAATGTCGCAAACACCTTTCGGATCCCGGCAAGATTATCCGCGATCTCGGCATCGGTGAGAAGCTTGCGCGCTGTATCCTTGAAGGACGGATCTCCCACACGGGTCGTCCCGCCCCCCATCAGGGCGATCGCCCGGTGCCCCGTCTGCTCAAGCCAATAGAGCATCATGATCTGGACGAGACTGCCCACATGCAGGCTTTTTGCGGTGGCATCAAAACCGATATAGCCTGTGAGGCGCTTGGAAGCGGCACAGCGGTCCAGCGCTTCGAGATTTGTCGCCTGGTGAATAAATCCACGCTCGTAAAGCACGTGCAAAAAATCGGATTTACAGGAAATGTTAACGGGCTCGGCCATAATTCGTTAAACTCTGAAAGAAGCGGACAGGCGAAACATTGGGGCTAGCACAAGCCTTGCGCCTGTCAAAATGCCGGAAGGGACGGCGAGGGAGCGGGCATGGCCAAATCAATCTACACGGCAATCGGGCTGATGAGTGGCACGTCGCTTGATGGGATTGATGCAGCGTTGATCCGCACCGATGGCGAGGATGCCTTGAGTTTCGGGCCAACCCTGAGCCTGCCTTACAACGCCGATATCAAGGCGACCCTCAACCGCGCCATCAAGGCGGCACGCGAGGGGCGGGACGGCGCGGACGTGATCGGCAAGGCCGCCGGCGAGGTCACCGAGTTGCACGCCGAAGCCATCGACAAGC
>CAYSMJ010000340.1:0-1921 GCA_964432075.1 uncultured Caulobacterales bacterium
CCTTCGAACAGAGTTTGCTTCCATCCGCGATAGGGCGCGTTGACTTCGGGCAATCCGATATAACCCGCGCCGCCATTATCGCTGGAGAAGACGACGATGGTGTTGTCGGCCAGCCCCTCCTCCTCAAGCTTGGCCAAGATTTTTCCGACGCTGCGATCCACGGATCGCATCATGGCGGCATAGACCCTCAGGCGATGCGGCTTGATATCGCCGACCGCTTCATAGTCCTCTTTGGTGGCTTGCAGCGGCGTGTGAATGCCCCAATGCGCCAGATAGAGGAAAAAGGGCCGGTTCTTGTTGGCCTCGATCACTTTCAGGCTCTCGTCGGTCCAGTAATCGGTGAGGTAGCCACCGGGCTTGAAACGCTCGGAATCGTTGAATGACACGCCAAAATTTGCCGAGGCCCAGATGAAATGGTCGATCGGGTCAAAGTCGATCCGGGCGTTGACGACGTTGGGATCATCAGCCGGCAGATAAAGCCCGTCGCGCATCGTCAATGTTTCGTCGAACCCCTGATCGTTCGGACGCATGCCGTTGGCGTTACCCATGTGCCACTTGCCGATATGCACCGTGTGATAGCCAAGGTCTTTCAACACCTCGGCGATGGTGATCTCTTCGGAGGGCAGGCCCTGTTCCTCCATGGACGGCTTGGTCTTTTCCAGCTCCTCCAGATAATATCCGCGCGGCAGATCATCGCGGATCTGACGGCTGACCGAACTCACCACCCCGGCCATATTGGCAGGCATTGGCGTGAATTCATATCCGGTGCGCGTGGGGTAGCGCCCCGTCATCAGCATTCCGCGCGAAGGAGCACAGGTCGACGTGCCTGAATAGGCCTGGGTGAACACCGCGCCCTGGGAGGCCAGCCGGTCAATATTGGGCGTTTGCAAAGCGCCTCCGGCAATTCCGCCGCCAAAGGTCGAAATGTCGTTGATCCCCATGTCATCGGTGAGAATGAAGATGATATTGGGCGGGCGGTCTGCCACTGGTTCGGCGGACTGCGCCGGCCCTTGATCCCAGACAATAGGCGGCGCTTCGGGATATTCTTCATAAGTGCTGTAGCGCGTCAACGCCAGGATGAGGGTGACCCTGTTCATATACGCCAAAGCGCCCAGCAGCGCGATTACGACCACCAAACCCAAAGAAATTTTCTGCCAACGTTTCATTGGGTTACCCTCTCTCTCCAGAGGGAAAAAAAGCGTTCTTATCGATCCGGAACCTCCCGAACCGCGCTGATCCCTCTCCTCGTTATTGGTTTAATACCTATCATTAGGCAGGGGGTGTGACAAGGGATGGCCAGACCGGCAGCCTTGCCCGAGCCTCCGCACACACCTCCTCGCGCATCGTGGTCCGGCTGGCGGCAGAATGCAGCGGGCACAGGCGGGCCTGCGCGGGCACAACAGCTCGGCTTTTTCAGGGATTGCGCAGCTATCAGCGAGGCGAGGCGGGGAAAAAGGTGGTGGACAGGGCTGGATTCGAACCAGCGTACGCTTGCGCGGGCAGATTTACAGTCTGCTGCCTTTAACCACTCGGCCACCTGTCCACACGATTGCTCGCGAAAGTGCGATGGGCACATCGAGGAACGGCCCGATCGAGCATGGGGACAGCCGCGTCTGACGGGCGGCCCCGCTTGCCGAGAGGCGCCCTTTGGCGAAGCGGCGCTTGCCTGTCAATGGGGCGGGTGGCAGGAGGCGGGAGAAACACCGGCCAACCGCTCCAGACGAACGGACTGGCCAATCAGGGAGGCACATCATCAAGGGCGAGAAGAAGCGGGCGCTGCGCGGGCGCGCGGGGCGGATGAAGGGCGGGCGCGGATCGGGCCGGGCGACCGCGGGCCATGTGCGCCTGTGGGGCCGCCACCCGGTCGAGGCCGCGCTCAACAACCCCGACCGCCAGCACCGCAAGCTGTGGGCCACGCGCG
>CAYSMJ010000341.1:0-1899 GCA_964432075.1 uncultured Caulobacterales bacterium
CCGGCCGGCCTCCACCATCAAGAAAAATCCGTCTTCATCCCTTGACAGAATATCGATGGCCTTGGCTGTCATCTCGGCAAGCGAGGGCTCGCCCGCCGGGGCATCGGCGCGGTCGAGTTCATAGTTCAGATGAGAGGGCTCAAACAGCGCCAAAACCCGGGGGTCATCGGCCGGGTCGATGGCCGCGAACTGCGCAGTATTCCAGATATAGCGGTGGCTGTCCGACCTTGCGGTCCATTCCTGCGCCAGGTTGCGGCCATCGTCGCGCCGGCCTGTCGTCTCCGGATTTTCCGGATCCGCCATATCGGCGGGCAGGAAATGTTGCCGGCCGCCGCCCATAGCAAGGTCGATGCCGTCGCCATGGGAAAATTCGATCAGCTGCCGGGCAATGTCGATGCAGCCGGCCGCTACCGCCGGATCGCCAAGCTGGCTTGAATCCTCCCAGTTGCGGTTAGCCGAATGGGCATAAACGCTGGCCGGCGTGGCGTGGGTCAGTCTTGCGGTGGAGATGATGCCGGTGGCGAATCCGCGATCTTCGGCAATTTCCGCGAGGGTGGGGATCGCGGCGCCGCTGGCGGTCGCGCAGTCATTGTAATCGGCGGCGTCGGTCAGCCCGACCACGCCGGATTTTGTCTTGACCCCGGAAAGCATGGCCGTGGCGGTGCCGGCGCTGTCGGGTGTCTGGGAATTGGTGGTGTAGGTCTTGGCAAGGGCGAGATGGGGCAGGGTTTCAAACGCAAGAAAGTTTTCCTCGCCATCCTCCCCGCGCTGCTGGCCTTCATAGATCCGGGCCGCGGTGATGGTGGTGGGGTCCATGCCATCGCCGATAAACAGGATCACGTTTTTGGCGCGATCGCCGACGGGGGCAACGGCGCGGCGAGCTGCCATGGTCTCCACCGCATCGCGTATCCAGCTGTCGATCAGCGGATCGCCTGTCTCGGCGAAGGGGGTGCGCCCGGACGCATTTGCCGTCGCGTTTTGGGGGGCAGGCCTGAGGTTTTCGGCCGTGCTGGTACAGGCCATCAGACCGGATGCGGCAAGCGACAGAAGGCTGAAACGCGCGGCTTGGTGTGTGAACCCCATGAAATCCTCCTATGGGCGAAGCTCTGAACAGGGCAGTAGCACGTTCGTGTGTCGGTTATGTTGCAGCCCGAAACGGGGGTGCCGCTTCTGGCTCACAACAGCCAGAAGACCGCGCGAAACGCCATGACAGCGAGCAGCAGGGTCGACAGCATAAACAGCGCGAATCGGACTGGCACCCGGTTAAAGGTGATCTGCACCAGCGAATGCACAATCCGGAGGGTGACATACCCCCAGGCGAGCCCGAGGGTAAAATTATCTGCCCCGCCGACACCCGTCATTTTAAGATGTAGCCAGAAACACAAGGCGTAGAACAGTGTCGGCTGTTCATGCAGGTGGTTGTAATTGTCGGCAGCGGCGCGCGCGGGCGGAGGCAAGGTGTCGAGGCTGCCCGGATGGCGCGCATCGTCCGGCTTGATCCCCGCCTTTTGCATGGCGGGCAGCCGCCGCGCATACATCACGGCCCAGATGATGAGGGTCCACAAGATCAGGGCAAGAACGGGATTGAGGATAGAGGCATACATAGCGACAGATCCAGCAATGGTATTGTGTGCACCTTATTAGACGAGTTTGGCCGCGACGGCGACACGGATGATTAAGAGAAAAATCAGTATCGCACGCCGGCTCCGGCAGAAACGAGTTGCCGCCACGTGAGCACCGGAAGCGCAGAAAATGGCTTTTGCAGACGGCGAAAATAAATTTTTCGATTAGACTCCAATACCTACAGGCGCGGATGAAGGCTCATCCACGATTACGGCGCATGAGCGCCGACGCGCAGTCGCGCTTGCCCGGCGCTGCAAGGATCGGTTTCGATCCATG
>CAYSMJ010000342.1:0-1885 GCA_964432075.1 uncultured Caulobacterales bacterium
GCAGGACGGGCTGGCTCAGCAAATGGCCGAGCACATTGCGAAACCGAACGAAGTTGAATTCGTTTTCACCCGCTTCCGCCTCAAAGCCGACATGCGTGTCGGTGATCTGTGCAATCAGCACACCGATTTGATCGCTCTTCATCCTCAGCGTCTTAGACTACTCAGGATCGCCGCAACACTGTCACTACCACCATTTCCGGGGAGATCGGCGTGATCTTCCGGACGCCATGGCATCGTTGGAGTGTGGTAGCCGTGGCACATGGCGCAGCTGGATGGCACGATCTCTTCGGTTTTGACCGCTGTTTCGCCCAGGTGACAGTCACGGCAGCTTTCCAGATCCGGGATAAGCAAGTCGGTTGCCTCGCTCGATGCATCGGTCGCGTGGCAATCGGTGCACTTGGCAACATCCTCATCATGGGCCGCGTGATTGAAATAGCCATGCATCAGGAAGCGATTGGGCAAGTTGACCGGTGTCAGATCGCGCCGACCATTGGTGCTGGTCGGGATGTGGCATTCGCCGCACACGCCGGTTGGCTCAAGCGCGCGGTTGATTGCGATATAGGCGCTCATGGGGCGGCCGAAATTGGTGTAATAGGTGCCCCCGCGTGCGAATTGGCCTGGCCGAGTGCGACCCGTCACGACCGGGCGGCGCGGGCCGCGGTTCATTGTTGCAAGGTCTTCCATCAGATCATCGACATCGCCGTGCCGCAGCGAACGGAAATTTGGGCCGGCACGGTCGAAAACGAGACTGTGACAGGCTTCGCACGACTGTTCCATATTCACTTCGGCAAAGTCACCATAATCGGCCGCCTTGCCGCCCTCTTCGGCAAGCTTGAGCTTCAATTCGTCTTCAGTCCACTCCGCGTGGCAATCGCTGCATTCAAGCGGCGCGCCATACTGATCGAGGCTGATGGCCATCTTCGCAGCGCCGCCTTGTTCATCCATATGGATGTCGTGCGGGAAGATCAGGCCACTCATTTCCTTCGGCGTCTTGTCCAGCGAAATGCGTTTCGGCCCATCGGCAAAATGCGCTGTGAAGAATTGCGGGCGGAATTGCGGGTGTTTCTCGCCAAAATCAGCCGCGTTGCCGAATGAGACATCAGTCAGCCGGGTATCAAGTTCATTGTGGCAGTCCGCGCAGAATTTTTCATCCGATGCTTCAAGCTTGACCGGCCCTTCGTGTTCGGAATGGCAAGACACGCATCCCAACGGGCCTTCCTTGCCCAGCGTTTCAGCAATCGACCATTGGATTGCATCACCATTGCTGAGTGGGGCCATACCCTTTGCGAGGCGCGGCATTTCGGCATGATCGCCAAGTTCCTCGTGGCAGGTAAGGCAGGTTTCATCCTGGACCGAAACGAAAGGCGTCGTGTGGCACGCCTCGCAATTGTCCTCCAGATCATGGTGCGCCATGCTGAGCTCGCCCGAACTCCATGCCGCATCGAACATCACCTGGCCTTCCATGAGATTCTCAGGATCATTCTCGACCGGATCACGGGTCAGGTGAGTGACAATCGGGACCGTCAGCAGCAACACCAGTATGACAAGCGAGAAGGCCCACGCCATCACTCGCTTGCTGGGCAGGGCGCTTGACAGGGCGAAATTCTGCAGGGCGTCGCCCGCGCTTTCGTCCTTTTCAACCTGTTTTATGATGATCTGAACGGCGCCATCGCCCTCACGCGATATCGCCAGACGCGATGAACCGAGCGACAGCTCTGTGCCGACATTCGGATCGACATTGGCCTGCATTTCGCTCCGGCCGTCAATGCCAAAGGCGAGGCCGCCGATCGCCTCAACATTGAGAATGCCGCCGCCAGCATCGCTCAGGCGCACGTGGCGTTGTTCAACCGCCAGATCGGGCAGGTGAATATCGTTCTCGGAAGCC
>CAYSMJ010000343.1:0-1884 GCA_964432075.1 uncultured Caulobacterales bacterium
CCCAGCGGGACAACAGCTGCGCCCGGCTCAACGTCAAGCCAGATGAAATAGGCAACGCCTGCGCCGACATAGGGCTTAACACCGCCGGCATCGAGGTGCAGCTTCCCGGTCACGGTTGCGGGCAGCAGCAAGGCATCGGAAACAAGCTCTGTCCCCGGTGGGAAGCCCGAAACAGTATCGACATCATGCTGGGTGGTCCCGGCGATGGTCTCAATCGAGAAATTATCCGAGACAAAATACTCAACCGCAATGGTCGGGACATAATTGTCGCTCGCTTCGGTGTCGGTTCCAGCTGGAAGACCGACGAGATCAACGTTAACCTTTTCAATCTCTCCGTCCGGCAGAACGCCGGTCATGACGACTTTCAATTGCACGTCGCCAGCACGATCCTGTGCGGCAACCGGAGAAGCTGCGAGCGCGATCCCGGCGCAGGCTGAGGCGATAAGGTATTTCATAAATCCTTCCTTTTTGGACAACAGTGGCCGCCCTCCGCAGCCCAGGGTTCTTGCTGTCTGTGATGCCGCAAATTGCTGATCGGACGGCGCAAATCATTGATCCGGATCAAATTGCCGCAACTTGATTCGGATCAAAGACGGGATGCGAGATTGCGTTCATCTGGACACCGTTATGGCAACCACAGCGCTCTCGCCCGAACTCGTCAGCATGGACGCATTTCGCGATGCGATTGTTCGCGATGCTGGATCTTCCGCGATTGCTGATCGGCTCCGCACGATCGGCCAATACAAGTGTCTGAACCGATCGGAGGAGCTTCCGGTTGATTACGATGATGACCGGCTTGTCTTCATTTCCAGAGGTTCGGCAAAACTGGTCGCATCAAGCCCGTCGGGCAAATCGGTCCAACCCAATGGGGGCGGCGATGCATCCGTCGCGACTCAGGTGCTCGCGTTCCACTTTCCGGGCGATATCATTTCCGTATTGCGCCAGGCCGACGGCGATTTTCGCCTCGTCGCTCTCAGTGATCTTGAACTGGTGATCTTCGACGCCGACCAGTTTCTGGATGTGGCTCAAGGCGACCCCACTGTCATTCGCACCGTTCTGGCCCGTTCGCTTCAGGCATTGCACCGCAGCCGTACGCGGATGATGCAGATGGGGCACAAGACCGCACGCCAGCGCATTGCCGACTTTCTTGTTTCCATTTCCGAACGGATCTGCGGCTGCTCCAGCGGGGAATGCGAATTCAATCTGCCGATGAGTCGCCGCGATATTGGCGACAGCCTCGGCCTCACGATCGAGACAGTCAGCCGCCAGTTTGCCGATCTCAAGGCCGAGGGTCTGATCGAGACAAAGGGCCGCTCTGGCATCCGGCTAAACAATCTTGACGCCCTCGTTCATCGAAGAGGTGTCAACTAAGTTGGACACATCATTTCTTTTTTGACCTGAATCAATTACAATCGAATCGCTGATCGCAAAAGGGATGGAAAACGCGATCAGAACATAGGGATCGAAATCATGGAATCAGTACTCGGAAGGTTCGGGGCGTGGGCACTTGTCCTGTGTGCAGCGATAGCTGCGATGGCTGGCGCTCAGGATGGCGGCTTTGCTGTCCACATGGGAATTGTGGCGCTGGTCGCGGCAATCCTGATGATCGCCACTCTCACAAGCTTTGACCCGATGGCCAAGGCGCAGAGCATCTTCAAGATGCCCACTGACCCCTCAAAATATGATGATGACGTGATCCGTTGGGGCGTTATTGCGACGATGTTCTGGGGCCTCGCGGGCCTGCTGGCGGGGGTTTACATCGCCTCGCAACTGGCCTTTCCCTGGCTCAATTTCGAACCCTATCTGAATTTCGGACGCGTTCGCCCGCTGCACACCTCGGCGGTGATCTTCGCCTTTGGCGGCAACGCGCTGATCGCGACGAGC
>CAYSMJ010000344.1:0-1865 GCA_964432075.1 uncultured Caulobacterales bacterium
GTGGCCAGACGGGCCCGCCGCAAAATCCGGGCTCAAGCCGGGCGATGTGATTACCGCGTTTGATGGACAGCCGGTTTACGATGCGGGAACATTGCGGTTTCGGGTTGGTGTTGCCAATGTCGATGCGCCGACGCCGATCCGTATACGCCGGGACGGGGAGGAGAAAGAGCTGACCATCGGGGTCGAGCCACCGCCGGAAAAGCCCGCTCCCGATACCCGCCTCTTGCGCGGAAACCACCCGCTTAATGGTGTGACCGTGTCCAACCTTTCGCCGCGCTACAATGAGGAAGCCGGTATCGACCCACTCCTTCAAGGGGTTATTGTTGAGGCTGTGCCGGGGCGGACTTATGGCGCGCGGTCCGGTCTACGGAAAGGATACCGGATTTTGTCCGTAAACGGTGACAAGACTAAAACGACACAGCAACTTGAAAAAAGCCTGCTCCGGACCGGCGAGGTCTGGAGCTTTGAGATTGATACAGGCCGCCGGGTGGTTTCCTGGCAAGTCGGTCGCTAGTCTGGTGCAATCTCGTCATCCTGAACAACTAGCGAGCGACGATCTTTTTGCCCGGTCGTTACAGGACGCAGCGTCAGGAACCAGCGCTGATCCCGATGGCGGGGTCAACCGGCCCCTTGCCGATCGATTGCGGCCGAAGCGACTTGAGGATGTTCTGGGTCAGGAACACCTTACAAAACCGGGCTGTCCCCTGCACCGGATGGCCGAACGGGGCGTTTTGTCCTCTATGATCCTCTGGGGCCCACCGGGCGTTGGCAAAACCACCCTGGCCCATCTGTTAATTGCGGCACAGCCGCCCCAAAAGGTCCATGCTGAAGCCCTGTCAGCGATCTTCTCCGGCGTCGGTGACCTGCGCAAGGTTTTTGACCGGGCGGAGAAAATGCGTTCGGCGGGCAGACGAACGGTTCTTTTTGTTGATGAAATCCACCGCTTCAACAAGGCGCAACAGGACAGTTTTCTCGGGCCGCTCGAAAGCGGGCTGATTACGCTGATCGGGGCAACGACGGAAAATCCGTCTTTTGAATGCAATGCGGCGCTCCTGTCTCGGGTTCAGGTTTTTGTCCTCAAGCCGCTTGACGCGACAAGCGCGCAGGCGCTCCTTGCGCGTGTGGAAACGGCACTTGGCGCTCCTCTGCCTCTGGAGCAAACGGCTTGTGAAGCGCTGATTGGTATGGCGGCGGGCGATGGGCGCAGCCTTGTCTCGCTCGCCCACGACGTTGCCGAGCACACGCCAGTGGGCACAAGGCTGTCTGTTGCCGCGCTGCAATCGCTCGTCCAGCGGCGCGCCGCGAGCTATGACAAAAGTGGCGACCAGCATTACAATTTGGCAAGTGTGCTTCAGAAATCGATCCGCGCCAGCGATGTTGATGCGGCGCTCTACTGGACAGCCCGTATGCTGATTGCAGGAGAGGACCCCCATTTTATACTCCGGCGACTGACGGTCATTGCTTCGGAAGATGTGGGCAATGCCGATCCCGAGGCGCTGATGCTGGCAGCGGCGGCTCGCGAGGCCTTTGATTTTCTCGGGCTTCCGGAAGGGGAACACGCGATTGCGCAGCTTGTGACCTATCTTGCCACAGCGCCGAAATCGAACCGGGCCTATCGTGCGCTCAAGGCCGCGAAGGCTCTGGCCCGGGAAACAAGCGCCGCCGCGCCGCCCATGCATGCCCTGAACGCGCCCACCGATCTTATGAAAGCCGAAGGTTATGGCGCGGGATATATTTATGATCACGATAAGTCAGAGGGTTGTTCGGGTCTCGATTATTTCCCGGACGATCTTGGCCGGCACCAGTTTTATGAGCCAAAACCGGTTGGTGCTGAAAAGGCGATTACGGAACGATTGGCCGTCTGG
>CAYSMJ010000345.1:0-1840 GCA_964432075.1 uncultured Caulobacterales bacterium
GCATGCACGGTTTGATGAGGGAGGGCAGGCGTGAGCCTGTCCTCTACTCTACCCAATGCCTGCGTGGATTTCTATCAAATGCATGAAACAAGACCTGACCCCAATGCTTCCCGGCTGGGCTAATGGGTGACCCCAATGCCTTTCCTTCTACTCTACCCAATGCATTTCCGGGTTGTCAAACTATATAGGGATTCGGGATCGATATGACGCAGATAATCTACATTGCGGCGCTGACGTTTCACCGGCCCGAGGGACTGGCACGCTTATTATCGGCATTCTCTCGGCTAGAACGTCCCGATAACGCTGAAGTACGCTTTCTAATCGTCGACAACGACGCGGCGGGCAGTGCGCGGCCCATCGTTGAAGCCGCCCGGCCGCAATTTGGCGATTCCCGGCTTGATTACGTAATCGAGCCCGAACCCGGTATTCCTGTCGCACGAAATCGCGCACTTGACGAGGCGATCTCGGCTGGCGCGGAGCTGTTGTGTTTCACCGACGATGATGCGTGGCCGCATCCGAACTGGCTTGTTCAACTTGTCGATTGCTACCGCAAGTCCGGCGCAGTGCTTGTATTTGGACCACAGCGCCTGTGCCGGCCTCCGCACCTGAAGTCAACCTGGACTCGCTTTATTGCCCACAGTCTGGAGGCGCGTTCCCGATTCGTTGAGCGGTTTGCCGAAAAGGAATCACGTCGAGGCCGAATTGCCACAAGCGGCACATATAATTGGCTGGGCAACCTCAATTGGATCTCAAAGAAAAAGCTCCGGTTCAATCCAGAAATGCAATACTCAGGTGGAGAAGATTCCGAGTTTCGGGAAGCCGTCCTGGCCAGGAACGGCACGATGGCTTGGTGCTCACGCGCGATGGTGTTCGAAGACATTCCGGAAGATCGACTTAGCGTCAGGTATCAGTTTCGCCGTGCACGCGTGCATGGAATGAATGCGGAAAACATCAAGCGACTGGTTTATCCGGCATTACTTCGCCACCCAATCGGCCGCATTCTGGCCGGCATCGGACTGATCATACTTCCCGTTCTCGGGTTTGCGTCATTTTCCCTTGGATTGCATCAATTAGGGATGGGTGTCGGGATGCTGCAAGCCCGCTGGGGTGGGCATCCAGATCTCTATCGCCGTTGACCGGAATCCTCCAATCTGGCAAATGCCAGGCTATCGATTCCAAGCAGTTTCCGGCTCGAATGCCACAGCATGATATTCCACGCTAACAGGCTCACCGCCGTAGCCACAGCCGCGCCGCCGATTCCGAATGGCGGTATCAGCATGAGATTTAGCACGATGTTGAGGCCAGCCCCCAGAGCCAGCGCGCGGGCCGTGGAGCGCTCGTAACCGGTCATGGTCATCAATATGCCCAGCGGCCCGAATATCGCATTCGCGAGTTGGCCAAGAGCCAGAATAGCCAACGGCAGGTAGGCCGATTCGTACTCGTTGCCGAAGATACAGCGTACCAGTGGACCGCCGAGAATCACGATTACCAGCACTACCGGAATGGTGAGAAGGACCACCGCGCGGCCACTCAGCGTGACCAAGCGCTGAAGTTTTTCCGGTTCACGGCGCTCATACAGGGCAGCAAAGCGCGGCGCCACTACTAGGTTGATCGCCGCCAGCGTCAGGGCTACCGCTTGGGCGCCCTGGACGGCGACCTGATAGATCCCAACGCTCTCGGAACCCGCAAGTACGCCGAGCAGCACCGTATCCGCCCGGGTATTAATCACGTATGAAGCGGCGACAAAGCCCAGCGGCAGCGTGGCAACCATCCAGCGCCGCGATCGTGCCGAATCCACCGCGGTGGTCCTATCACCGGCCGGCCGCGCATGACGCAGAAA
>CAYSMJ010000346.1:0-1831 GCA_964432075.1 uncultured Caulobacterales bacterium
GGTTAATGGAAAGGGTAAAGCCACAGGCTTCTTCCTTCGTTTCCGGCAATTGATAGCGCCCACCGCGCCCCAGCTCCTCCCCCGAAGTGCCAGAGAAAAACGAAAAGGCAATGCCCGTATAATAGCCTGAAGGCATCGCCTCTAGCGGGTCGAACGACACCATCACCTCTGCCGGTAACACCAGCGCATGGACGAATTGATCTACCTCATCGAGCATCGCCTTTGCCTCATCTGGCAGATCCAGATCTTTGGCTTCGTTAAGGGCTTGCTCTACCGGGCCGCTGATGGCGGATAAATCAGCCAAAATGGCTGAAGCCGGATCTTCAATCGCGCGTATTTCAGCATCGTTTTTACTGTAAACAGCCTTGTAAAGCGGCCCGTAATGGTGGCCGGGCGTTTCCAAACTGCGCAGCACCACCTCCATCAGATACGGCAAAATCAGATCTACCGTAATGGCACTCACGCCCACATCCATCAGGCTGCGAATGGCCAGTTGCAGCACCTCACGGTCGGCTGCCACCTCTTTTGAGCCGATCAGTTCAAGCCCGGCCTGAGCTTGCTGGCGGTGGCTTTGTTCTTCGCGGTGTGCCTCGCGGCGGTCTGGGCGATCTTCCGGACCGGCTATCGCATCAAATCCTGACGGTCGCGCGTGTTTTCCTGCATCATCGCAGGGGCAGGCCGCGCGCTGCCTTGTTTGTCGCGCCCACGCAGTCTACATCGCATGCCATGAGATATTTTATACCCTTCCTCAAACAGCCGCCACGTGTGGCTGTTATCCGTCTTCAGGGCGTCATCGGATCGGGGCCGCGCGCGGGCCTCAGCGACGAGTCTCTCGGCCCGGTGATCGAAAAAGCCTTCAGCCGCGGCAAGCCCGCGGCGGTGGCACTCGAGATCAACTCGCCCGGCGGCTCTCCGGTGCAATCCTCGCTCATCGCCGCGCGCATCCGGCGGCTGGCGGACGAGAAAAACATTCCCGTCCATGCCTTTGTCGAGGACGTAGCGGCCTCGGGCGGCTATTGGCTGGCGGCGGCGGCAGACGATATCCGCGTTGATCATGCCTCTATCCTCGGCTCTATCGGGGTGATCTCGGCAGGCTTCGGGGCAGATGTGTTCCTGCGTCGGCAGGGGCTGGAGCGGCGCGTTTACACTGCTGGCAGATCCAAGAGCACGCTCGATCCGTTCCTGCCGGAAAAGCCCGAGGATGTGGCCCGTCTCAAGACATTGCTCGATGATATCCACACCGCCTTCATCGCCCATGTGAAAGACCGGCGCAGCGATCGGCTCGCCGATGAGCCGGACCTTTTCTCGGGCGAGTTCTGGCTGGGCGGCAAGGCGATCGAGCTGGGCCTTGCAGACGGCTTCGGCCACATCGTGCCGCGCATGAAAGAGGTCTACGGCGACAAGGTCAAGCTCATCCGCTACGGGCGCAGGCGGGGGCTTTTGTCCCGCTTCGGCATGCAGGTCGCGCAGGACGCGATGGCCGCTGTCGAGGATCGGGCGCACTATGCCCGCTTCGGGCTTTGACATGATCGTCAAGATTGTCGTTCTGTTCCTCGTCGCAATGGGCGTGCTGGCGATGTTCGGCAAGTTGCGTTTTCCCGGCCAAACGCGGCTCGGGGCCGCGAAATGCCGCAAATGCGGGCGCTACCGGATCGGCAAAGGGCCGTGCTCTTGTGAAAAAGGCCCCCGCGCATGATGCCTTGGGTCATGGTGGCGCTGGGCCTCGCGATCCTGCTTCTGGCGGGTGATGCGTTGGTCAAGGGGGCCGTCAACCTCGCCATAAGGATCGGCATTCCGGCGCTGATCGTCAGCCTCACCATCGTGGCCTTCG
>CAYSMJ010000347.1:0-1814 GCA_964432075.1 uncultured Caulobacterales bacterium
CGGAATGCAGAAGATCAACCTTCGGCCTTGCCCCGCCTTTGGCCCGGATCAGCTGGGCCCGCCGCGCATCCGGCATGTTCTGGGGCGTGAGGAAATCGAGAAGCGGCGCCGGGTCCGGAACCGTTGCCGACAGGCCGGTCAGTCGCAAGCCTGGTGAAAGCGCGCGCAGACGGGCAAGCCCAAGCGCCAGCAGATGACCGCGTTTCTGGTTCACGAGAGAATGAATTTCGTCAAGGACAACGCAGTCCAGGCCGGCGAACAGGCGCGCCGCGTCAGCATTGGCCAACAGAAGCGCAAGCTGCTCCGGTGTTGTCAGCAAAAGGTTGGGCGGCTGATGTTTTTGCCGCTGGCGGCGGTTCGCCGGTGTATCGCCCGTACGGGTTTCAAGACTGATCGGCAGCCCCATTTCGCGCACGGGGCTTTCGATATTTCTGGCAATATCAACCGCAAGGGCTTTCAGCGGCGAAATATAGAGCGTATGCAGACCTTCGGCCGGGTTTTCGGTAAGGCTGACCAGGCTCGGCAAAAACCCGGCAAGTGTCTTGCCGCCCCCGGTCGGCGCAATCAGGAGGTGAGACTGCCGGGCAAGTCCCGCCTGAAGGCAGGCTAATTGGTGCGCACGCGGTGTCCAGCCACGCTGTTTGAACCAGCCCCCGATGGCCGATGGCAGCATGGTTGGGGGCTGTGGCGCGGGAGGCCGCTTTGCTTTTAACGCGCTGGCCATTCAGCGGCGGGCAATGATGGCGACCTGAACGATAACACCCGTCCCAACCCAGGTTCCGTCGTCAAAATCCTCGCCGCGTCCCACGCCAAACACCGTCCGGTCAATGACGACCTCACCATTGGCGCTGGCCATATTGTCATCGATCACGAGCGAAAAAGGCAGCGTTACAGGTTTGGCAATATCACGGATCGTCAGTACACCGTAAGCCTCATACGCCCCCGCAGCTTTCCGGGTAATGTCATCGGCGAAAAAGCGCGCAGCCGGGTAAGCCTTTGTTTCAAACCAGTCTGCATTTGGCAGAGCGTCATCGCGTTGCCGGTCACCGGTTTCAGCGCTGGCGGTGTTGATGGTGACGTCAATCCTGGAGGCGGCAAGATCATCCGGGTCAAACAGAATGGTCGCCTGCCAGTCTTCAAACCCCCCCTCAAAAGCCTCGCCATTCTGGGTTGCGGAAAAGCCAAGACGGCTCGCCGCATAGTCGATTTGCCACGCCCCCTCAGGCAGGTCCGCTGGCGCCGTCGTCGTGGCGATTTCGGTTTCTGGCGCCCGTGTATCTCCGCCGCAGCCCGCCACCATGGCGATTGCGGAAAACAAAAAAGCGGGCCACTTTACCCTGGCTCTGATTGCCATCATCACTTTTCCCTTGAAACCTTCGGTTCAGGCCGAATCCGGCCCGCGATTTGTCTCCCGCCGTTCTACGAAAGGAACCATCCGGGCGAGCACACCATCCTTGCGCTGATATTGGTGACGCAATGCCGCGCCAATATGCAAAAGCAGCAAACCAAGAATGATAAAGGCACCGATTTCATGCATTTCTGAAAAGATCCCGCGCAATTCTTTGGCATTTGCAAGTTCATTCAGCCCCGGGATATGCGGCCAAGGAACCAGCCCGAACAATATCGTGGGATAGTTTGTCGTCGAGACAATCAGCCAGCCGCCCATCGGAACCCCGATCATCAGCGCATAAAACAGGATATGCGTGCCGCGAGCCGCAAGCCGCTCCCATCGTTCCATGCCTGTCGGCAGGGCCGGCGGCTTGTGCGTCACCCGCCAGATCATAAGCGCGGTGAAGTGCGCGAGCCGCCAGAAG
>CAYSMJ010000348.1:0-1811 GCA_964432075.1 uncultured Caulobacterales bacterium
GAACCAATCCGCATCGTATCCGCGATCTGCCAGCATGTGGCTGGCCACGGGCAAGTCGCTCAACAATGCCCGCGCTCCGGTATAGTCCGACCGCTGCCCTGCCGTCATGAACAGCCGGATGGGTCGGCCCAAAGCATCGCTCACCGCGTGGACCTTGGTGTTGTGCCCGCATTTGGTCAGACCAATCATGCGGGGTTTGCCCCCTTTTTGAGCCGTAGGCTGGCGGCTGTCCGGTGCGCCTTGAGGTGGGTTGCAGCGATCATGAGTGTGTCTGCTTCATCGCCTCGGTTGGCCAATGCCACGAACATCCTGGCAAAGATGCCCTGTTCGTGGCTGTACTCGGACCAATGGCGTTCAGCCACTCGCCTCCATCGCTTCCACCGATTATACAAAGTCTTGTGCGGACCGTATTCCGAGGGCGCATCACGCCAGCGTAAGCCGTTGCGATTTATGAAGATAATTCCGCTGATAACGCGTTTCTCATCCACCCGTGGCTTTCCGTGAGACTTTGGAAAAAACGGCTCCAAACGCGCCATCTGCTCGTCGCTCAGCCAAAAGAGATCGCTCATGTCACCGCTCCTTTTCTGAAGCAGTGATTCAGAGAAGCATCCGGAAATCAATGGGTCCTGAGCATAGTGTATAAATATCGGCCTCCCCGTCTTAGCTCACATTGCCCGCTGGTTTTACCACTTCAACGGTAACCGTAGAACGCAACTTTTCTTTACAGCCTTTTAATTGCAAAACTATTTCCTTCCACATGATCAGCAGTAAGGTAAGCAATTTTCCAATTTTCCTTGACACAAAACTCAGCAATCGCTTCAATCACGCCGTATTTGTAACTTTTCACCCAATTTCCCATTGTGTAATCGTGTCCCGCAATATAGCCATCAAATTTAACTTTATTCGCGTATAAGTAAAGCTCCCTGATAGTAGTATTATAGCTATGATCGGTATCTATATATATCCAATCAAAATAGTTGTCGTCAAAATCTGCAGTGGCCTCTGTTGAAATTTTTCGATGTATTTTCACATTCTTTGAATCAATTTCTGACCTGAACCTATTTTTAACAAATCTTGCTTTGTCTTCACCATAACGGCTCGAACCCCATATATCAACAATATGGAAAAGTTTTGGTTTTGATATCGTTAAAATCGAATCACTGAAGTCACCTTTGTCAGAACCCAACTCTGCGACAACACCATTTGCCGGAAGAACCTCGAGCAAGGCTGCTCTGTTTGCAAGAACGCGAGAGCCCTCGCAGTGGCGTTGCTCAAGCTTATACTGTGGTATAGATTTAACTGCCCTTAACCGATGTTCTTCGAAAATTTTTCCCACTTTTCTGTAAATGAAACGTGACAATGGAATTCTTTTAACTGTAGCCATCAATTTCATGTACCTACCCTCTTGCCATTTTAACCCGACATTACCCAAGTGACCTGCCGTTTGGTGTCAGAATCTCCTGACAGGGCCTGTGGGTCAAGCGTTTTGTGCTCCTGATAGCCGCGGCTGTCGTGCAATCACGCAGATTTGGGCGGATCAGGTCGTGAACCGGCGTCCTCCAGCGGCAACGACCGCGTTTTTCAGCGCGTTGGACAGACCTATCTTACCGCTTTCGTTCAGTTTGCGCTTGGATCTCTCTCCTGCCTCGATCGCGGACAGCAGGTCGGCAGACCGCTTTACCGCTTCGGCGAGAACGTGCGTCCGAAGAGAAACCGACAGAAATTCAGGCGCGCCGAAACGGCGGATTTTTTCGGGCCAGCGCCGCCGGAAGTAGAAGATCCCGTTTCTGCGAACGAGGTGAAGCCCCCAT
>CAYSMJ010000349.1:0-1808 GCA_964432075.1 uncultured Caulobacterales bacterium
ATAACGGTGATTGACGCTAAGGGCACCCTGTGTGGTAGTGCTTGCAGTCTGTTGAGCTTCGGCAGCAACGGATTTGACCAACCCTTCGCCCGCGGCGGCAAGGCCGGACAAAAGCGCCTGCTGGCGTGCGGCAAGCCCGTTGAACCGGTCGGTAGCGGCCCGAAGCTCGGCCAGCAGATCGAGATTGGCCCCCGCCATGGTTTCGCGATTGACAGCAACAGTCCGGATGGCGGTTGCATAGGCGGTGGCCAGCCGGGCTTTTTCGGCCTGCAGGGGAATGATCTCGCCCGGTTTTTCGATGGCAAGACAGTCATTCTCCCGGGCGAATATTTTGCTCAGGCTGTCGGTCACGCTGATCAGCGCCCGGATCCGGGTTTGCGGCGTTGATGAATCGTCGCTCAGTGACGCAAGCTCATCGGGGTCGGCAAAGGGCTGTGTATCAGACATCGAACTGGCTTTCTCCGGTTTGGGGCGAGAGCCCGCGTGGTGGGGGGTCGGTCGGGGTTGTCTGAAGCTCGATCAGGGCACGTTTGATTGACGCGGCGATGCCCACGCCTCCGCTCTCGGCGAGCGCGCGCGCATAATGTTCATTCATCATGCCCTGAAAGGCTTTTGCCTCGCGGCCGGCCCCGCCCGGCCCTTCATGATCAAGGCTGTTAAAGAGCGGTGCCAGCAGTTCGGCCAACACCATCGCTTCGAATTCCTGCGCGGCCGCCTCAATCCGGTCGGTGTTCCTGTCATGGACCTCACGCGTGGTCCCGGCCGGCAGGTCAATCGGCTGGGTCAGGGCCGGGAAGGCGAGACTTGTCATCAGCGTACCTCAATATCGGCCTGCAATGCGCCGGCGGCCTTGATAGCTTCGAGTATCGAGATCATCGTTCGTGGGCTGACCCCAAGCGCGTTCAGCCCGTCGACAAGATCACTCAGGCGGA
Source organism: uncultured Caulobacterales bacterium (assembly GCA_964432075.1). Taxonomy (GTDB): domain Bacteria; phylum Pseudomonadota; class Alphaproteobacteria; order Caulobacterales; family Parvularculaceae; genus CALLPQ01. The sequence continues at coordinate 933 of CAYSMJ010000349.1, forward strand.
CCGATCCATCAACGATCCTCAGTTCACCCTCCTGTTCGAAGGCATCAATCTGTGTACGGGGCACCACCACGGTCTCGCCCGCATCGGAAAAGTTCGCGAAGGGTTGAGAGACCTGCGGCGTTTCATTGATCGATACCGTAAGCGCCCCTTGAGCAATCGCGACCGGAGAGATGCGCACATCCTCGCCAATGACGACAACGCCCGAGGCCTCATCGATGATCACCCGCGCGGTCTGGTCAGGCTGTACGGAAAGCTTCTCAATCGCAGCGAGAACGCCGATCATCGTGCCGTCATAAGATTGCGGGCGACGAAGAAAGACCGTACCCGGATCGGAGACAGCCGCACTGCCGACACCAAGACGCTCATTGATGGCCGCCGCGACCCGCTCGGCGGTGGTGAAGTCAGGGTTGCGCAGGGCAAGTCGTACGAGATCCTTTGTAGCAAGATCATAGGCCAGTTCCCGCTCGACAACCGCGCCATTGGCGATCCGGCCATTGGTGGGCACGCCTTCTGTCAGGCGGGTGGCCTGTCCGCGGGCTGAGAACCCGCTGACCGCGACGGGGCCCTGGGCAACGGCATAGACCTCATTATCGGCGCCATGGAGCGGGGTGACGAGCAAGGTCCCGCCACGCAGCGACTGGGCGTCGCCAAGGGCTGAGACTGCCACATCAAGACGCGCCCCCTGGGTTGAGAAAGCGGGCAGATTTGCCGTGACCATCACCGCAGCGATATTGTCTGTGTCAAGAAATTCACTGCGAATATTGACGCCGAGACGCTCCAGCATCGAGACGAGGCTTTCGCGGGTAAAGGGCGTGTTGCGAATGCGATCGCCTGTCCCGGCAAGACCGACAACAAGGCCATAGCCGACCAGGCCCG
>CAYSMJ010000350.1:0-932 GCA_964432075.1 uncultured Caulobacterales bacterium
ATCAGCGCGGGCCGCCGCATCATAATAAAGCACACCATGGGGTTTCAGATGGACAAGCGGTATCCCATCGTCTTCGGCAAGGCTGGCGATACGCGCAACCTGTCCTGCAAGACTGGCGGCAAGAGACGGCAGGGAAATCTCGATAGCCCTGCGGCCAAATCCTTCGCGGTCCGGATAGGATGGGTGCGCACCGCAAGTGACACCGGCCCGATGCGCCAAGCGCAAGGTAGAACGGATGGTTTCACGATCGCCGGCATGGCCGCCGCACGCAATATTGCACGACGAGACATGGGCAAGGACGGCTTGTTCCCGCTGCACCCCTTGCGGATCCGCAAATTCGCCAATATCCGCATTAAGATCGATCGCTGTCATCCTGCCGGTTTAGCAGGGTTAGCGACCGGGCGAAATCACCCGGTTGGGGTTTTGATCAGTTTTCTTCCTGGTCGGATGCGACGTCTTCGGTTGCATCGTCATTCTCATCATCGGTCACGGTGATGATCGGTACACTCTCGACAATAATGTCGTCTTCATTTGTACCCTGCAACATCCGGTCTTTCTTGAAAATTTCCTCAACCATGGCGTCGATCTCCGCATCGGTCAGTTGATCCGTTGCTTGATCGTCATCCCTGCCGAATGAAGCGGCCGAGGGCAGAACGGCCGGACCACGCACGAGCGGGACCCCGTCAAAATCTTCGTCCGTTTCCTGCTCTGGCGCTTCGATTTCCGGCTCTGAAACAGTCGGCGCAAGGGGCATATCAACAATTGTTTCCGGACCGGATGGGATGACCGGTTCAGAGGCGATGGTTGCGTCTTCGAATGAGGGCTCGGGTGCCGGCGCAACAAGGACTTCGGGGCCAGCGACCGTTGGGCCCGCCGGACCGTCAGTATCGGCTGCAAAATCTGCATCGAAATCCGGTATTTCTACACTATTT
>CAYSMJ010000350.1:942-1797 GCA_964432075.1 uncultured Caulobacterales bacterium
ATTTGCGGCAATGTCCTGCCAATAGGCCGGTTGACCGAGGAGCGACCTGAAAAATTCCAGATTGTTGTCGGCAACACCTGGCGGCAGATCGCCGCGCGCCAACTGCTCCGCTTTGCCCATATCGCCTTTCAGGGCCATCACAAGCGCCAGGTTTTGCCTGACTTTCGCGCTTGCCTGGTGGCTGCCGCTGGCATTTGTCAATGTGTTAATTGCCTTGTCCAGATTTCCAGAAAGTGCGAAAGACAGCCCCCGGTTATTCAAGATACTGATATTCATTGGTGACAGTTGAAGAGCATAGTCATATTGCTCCCGGGCAAGATCATGTTGACCGATATGATCAAGCGCGACACCGTATGCAGACAGGATACGCCAGTCATTCGGCTTGTTCGCCTTGGCCATCTCAATATGACGCACGGCCTCAAAGGCGCGATTGGCTTCAATCAGTGATTTGCCATATTCAAAAGCGACATCGGGGTTTTGCGAGGCTTTTGAACTGATTTTCTGCATGACCTTTATTGAATCTTCCTGCGATCCAATCTTGCGCAACGCTTCGGAATAGCGAACGGCCGCCTCCGGGTCTGTTGGATCACGATCGTACCGGGTGCCCCAGAACGCGGCAGCAGCTACCGGATCAAGCCCGTTGATGTCTGCCGTCCGGTTGGCCTCGGCGGTGGCCGTCACGTTCGGTTTTGTGCCTGGCAACGAACCGGATGACGCGCAGGCAGCGAGGCTCAGGGCAAAAAGACAGACAGCGCCCGACAAGGCGGATTGACGAAAAGGACGACTGATTGGCATGGCCGGATAATCCCTCGATACGTATGTTCGAGTGAACAATTACCGAACTTGCTCAAAAAA
>CAYSMJ010000351.1:0-1766 GCA_964432075.1 uncultured Caulobacterales bacterium
CCGCCGTTCCGGCCTTGCCGCGCAAATCCTGCTCGAAGGCGCGCTCAGAGCCGGTTTTCCCTGTCTTGAACCCCGGCAAGCTCAACAGACGCTCCCCGCCCAGCTCCGATCGGCTGACCGCCCCGACATAGCCGATCAGATGCGCGGATGACTCGCCAAGAGGATAACTGCGCATTTCGCCGACTTCGATGGATATGCCCGGCAAGCCCGCAAGATTGACTTCTATTCTGGCGACATCGTGCCAGTCGAGCTGGTCCCGGATTTCAACGGGCACAAATTTCGGGCTTGTTTTCACATGCTTGAGCGTTTTTGAAATATCGCGTTCCGACAGATCGATAATCTTCTGCAGCGCGCGAAGCGACTTTTCAACGTTATCGGTCTGCTCCGGCGTCAGCAGAACGCGAAAATTGCGTTCATTGATCGCCAGTGGAACGCCCTTGCGGTCGGTAATGCCGCCGCGGGACGGCGGGAGGATCCGGATATCAATCCGGTTTTTATCCGAAAGCATGCGGTAACGGCTGCCTTCCGCTATTTGCAGATAAGCCAGCCGACCGCCAAGCGCAGCCAGAATGGCGCCCTGCATCGTGCCCAGGATAACGGCGCGGCGCGTAAATCGTTTCGAGCGGTTTGGCTCCTTTTCATTCATATCTTACAGCCCCATGCCCGGCGGATACGCGCTTTTCGGATGTCCCGGCAAAACCCGGTGAGTCAGCAAAAGCAAAACGACCAGAGGAGGAAAAACCAGAATAGTCATCAGCGTTTTAAGAAGAACAGGAATAATATCGCCCAGGCTCCAGTTGATCACGCCGACCGCCGCCCACTGCATCAAGGCGATGACAAGCGCCGTCGAGACAAATCCCAGCCAGATAACCGGATATGACTGCCCCATCAGATAGCGCCTCTGCCCGCTTATGGCCCAGTCCACCAGGACGTAACTGGCCGCGTATAATCCGACGGGCGCGCCGGTAATGAGATCCACCGTTATGCCAAGAAAAAAAGTGTAGACAGGCGGCAACAGCGTTGGCCTGTACAAGGCCCAGTAGTAAATTGCAGGCAAAAGCAAATCAGGCTTCAGCAGCGCCGCATGCGGAAGCGCCGTTGAGGCAAGATTGAGCGCAAGCAATAAAACCATTAGCAGATGCGGCACTGACAGCCTTAGAAACAGCTCTAGCCTGGACTCTGCCGGATTGTACGAAACCATAGGCAAACGTTACGGATTGTAAACGCCAATTACCAGAGCTTTTATTGGCTCATGCCCATTTGCAAATTCGGATCGGTCGGCACATTCACGATCCGGACGTACATAAGGCGGCCGGAATCGGCGTAAAGATCCACATGAACTTTGTTGTCCTCGCCCCTGCGCGCAACGCCGACTGGCAGTCCCGGCGGCAGGACGCCGCCGTCGCCCGAGGTCACAATACGCGCGCCAGCCTCGATGTCCGCATCTTCCGCCAGGTAATTCAGGACAGGATCTTTCTGGTTCGTGCCCGTCATAATAGCCTTGTGTCGGCTCCCCGACGCCATGACGGGAATACGCGCATTCATGTCATTCAGTAAAATTATGCGGGCGACGTTCTCTTCCACTTCCACAACCCGGCCTATCAGGCCCTCGCCGGACAGAACAGCCTGCCCTTTCTCAACAGAGTCCGCGCGTCCGGCATTTACAATAATGCTGTGCACAAAGGAGCTTAAAGGATCGGTAATCACCCTGGCCGTAACGAAAGAATAGCGGGGGTCGAGCTTAACATTAAGCAACTCCTGCAGAG
>CAYSMJ010000352.1:0-1765 GCA_964432075.1 uncultured Caulobacterales bacterium
GTGCCCGTGAGATCGGCGAAAGCTGCGTCATCAAGACTGGTCGTCCCGGTGATCGTCGCCCCGGGCGGGGACCCGGCATTTTCACCGGCCGCCCGGTTCAGTGCTGCAGCAAAATCCGAAGCGCCCTGGTCGACTTGAGCTGCAAGCGGCGGCAGGTCTTCGGTCAGGAGACGAAGATTCCCGCCGATCCGTCCCCCGGTCAGGCCAAGCGGTCCCTGCCCCGCAATGGAAATTTCCGGTGGGGACCCGGGCGCAAGGGAGAATGCCGAAAAGCCGCTTTCAGTAACCAGCGTCTGCCCGCTTTCGAGCGTGACCGTGGCACGACCGAGATCATCACGCCGGACCGAGATTGCGGCAAGGGCAGACAGATCGCCAAGCCGAGCGGTCAAGACGTCCGAACCGGCATTATCGCCGCCGCTGGCCCCGATTTGCCGGTTCAGCCGGTCAATCTCGGCCAGAAGCCCGTTGGCCTGCTCGATGTCGCTCGCCAGCAGGGTGGCGGCCCGGTCGATCTCCGCCGTTATGGCGGTTTGCGTCGTGGCAAAGGCGTCAAACGCCCGGTTGAGCGCCGCGATGGCATCACCGGCCAGAACCGGCGAAGACGGATCATTACCAAGAGCGGCAAGAGCGGCGATTGCCGCTTCACTCTGAGCGGCGAAGGAACTGGCATCGTCAAGCGTTCCAAGACTATCACTGATCCGAGCCAGCACGCCCGCGCGCGCATCGCTGCTGGCGAGTTGGGAAACACTGTCAAAACTGGCACTTTGCAGGAACCGGTCCGCGCCTGCACGGGTCACCTCTGCCGAGACACCTGAAAACCGCCCGGCCACAGGTGCTGTTTCAAACGAAACCACCCGGGGCTCGAACCCTGGCGTTGCCGCATTGGTCACATTTTCAGAGGTCGCAGCGATAGCCGTTTGCTGGGCGAGAAGCCCGGAGCTTGCAATATTAATGATAGTGGAAAGGCTCATCAGAGATTCTCCCTGCCGGGAATAGTTTGCCCTGCGGTAAATTCTGCCGGGTACCAATTGCCAGACCCACAAGCTACAGACAATGCCAAACCCTTATTCTGGCTCGAAATCATCTTAAAACCTGATAAATAATTGGCGATCACGACTGCTGGCATTGCAACAGATAGGCCAGAGTTCTTCTCGCCGCATTTGTATGAATAAACACGATACTGAAGGATGCGAAGACGCGTACGCATACCGATGTTGCGGACGGCACGCCCGCCGACAGGACATTAGTGTTACGAATCTGACGTTTCGCACCACCGCGCATTTTTCTGATGGATCACCTTATCCAGCCATTTGAGTGCGATAGCGGTCGTTAGATGTTGAACGGTGCGGACTCAAATGTCTGGGTCGATCCACTAGGGACCGGCCCGGCAAATATTGCCTGCTCGGCATGAACAACCGGGTTTCATCTGGTATGTTATTAAAGTCCTAACCCTGAAAGTCTGTATAAATACACGGTTTTTTCCATGGCGCGCAATTTGCGCATATGGCGGGACGACCGTAATGGATGTGTTGAGCCCTTCGATGATGGAAAGTTCTGATCTTGTTGGACTGATCGGCCGCAAGTCCCTCCTTGCGACAGGGCCGACCAGTAATGAAACCGATGGCGCTGGCTTTGGATTTTCCCTGGCTGATGCGCGGGCAGGCCTTGTCGGCAAGGCGGGGGCAGCCCTGCAGATCCACGGATCAACCGGCGAGCGCGGCGCCCTGACCGCGACGGCTGGCGGGCAATTCGCCTCGCAGTCCTC
>CAYSMJ010000353.1:0-1755 GCA_964432075.1 uncultured Caulobacterales bacterium
CGAGGAAGCATGCACGAGATCGAGGCATCGCGCGCAGCGATAGCGGTGTCCTCGGCCGTTCAGAAAACGCACGCGCCGGTCACATCCAGGGCACCGGAAGTAGACCCTATACCCGCCAAAATGGGCCGGGACGACATCAAGATGCACGTGTTCCACATGCGCCTTCCAGTCGCCGCCGGGACAGCGCCATGAGTATTCCAGGCGCACATGCCCGGCCGCACCGACCACACGGATCGTACTCATTGCCTCTCCGTTGCCCCAGCTCACAGTCGAGACGCATCCCGCCTCAAGCGCGCCACAACGCCCGAGCCAGAAGGCATCCAGCCGACGGCAGTCTTCCACATGTCCTGCATGTTTGCGGTTGCTCCCGCCCGAGTTCAGGCCACCCATCACGATCCTCCGGTCTTTGCCCAAATCAAAAGGCAGAACAGCGCTACAGTGCGCCTCAGGTGCGCTGGCAGTGTTGAATCGCGTAAGGAAATCAGACGTAAAATCAAGGCCAATGACTCTAGTGAGCCTGCCCTGCGCAAACACCTCACCACATGCGCGCACACGCCAAGCGACTTTTCCTGCCCCCTCAGAAGCACCAGAAGCACTGGCCACAGGATGCACCGCATCTGAGAAGCACTCGAGACACACTCAGGAGTCACGACCTGCCCCCGGATGGACCAGTTTCAGGCCGCGGACCACGCGGTGGCGAGCCAGCCTTGCAAAGCTGAGTTCGGGGATGCCCTTCGCCATGAGCCGGCCCGTGAAGATGCGCTGCTGTGGAATGTCATGCGGCCTGATACCTTCCATGTCGCTCCATGCCCTGAACCCTGCATAGGCCCGTTTCACAGGCAGTTCATCCGCAGGCTGACCGGTGAGCCAGACAGCTTCGCGGTCGGCGAGCCAGGCGCTGATCGGGTCTGCAAACGTGATCCACTCCCTCAGCACCTCGGCCGATGACACAGGCGGGTCAAAAGCCTGCCGCGCCAGAAGCCGTTGTGCCCCGGCAAGGACCCATGAAAGCACCATCGCCCCCTCGGTTCTGGCAATCAGCTCGCCAAGGTCAGGCACGCATTCATCCTCGGGAATGGTCCGGTTGAACAAGACAGGCAACACGCGGCGGCGAACGCCATGATCCATCCCGTCCATGAAGGGTGGGAGCGTATTGGTGGCCAGCGTGTGAAGCGCCCTGCAACGAAAGGAAACTGCGTCGCGATAAACAGCGCGTCCCGTCACCGGATCGCCGGTAATCACCTGCTTGAAGATTTCGCCATGTATCGCCTCGCCTCCAAGCTCGTCGGACGTGTTGAGCAATGCATCCTTGATCTGCGGCAAAAGGGTTCGGTCACTGAACTGTCGCGGGCTGAGATGGGCAACCGAGCCTGAGGGCAGCAGCGCTTGCGCAAGTGCGAGCCATTGCGACTTCCCGTTCCCGGCACCGGGACCATAAAGAATGATCGCCTTGGGAGCCTTGAGCCGGGTGGAGAGTCCAAGGACCGCGCAGGCCAGGGCCTCGCAGAGCAGGTCCGCCTTGGCCGCGCCGTCCTCGTCCCCGTCAAAACAACCCCGAATGAGGCGTTCCAGGGCGCTGCCCAGCGTCGGCGCATTGAGAAGGCTTCCATCCCAATCCACCTGAAGAACATGCTTCTGACCTTGATCTGGCGCATGCGGAACCAGCCGCGGCACCGCGTCTGCAAAGACGACAAAGCCGGAAAGGCAGTTGATACCGATCTGGGCATCATCGAAGAATCCCGGCGCCGCAAGGTG
>CAYSMJ010000354.1:0-1743 GCA_964432075.1 uncultured Caulobacterales bacterium
CACGTTCGCGCCGAACCGCACTTGCGTCAGCCGCCCGGCAGCCCGGTGGCTTCGCGGAGCGCACCGGCGCCTTCCGGGGTCCAGCCGGCCGACATGGTCTGGATCAGGATGCTGGCGGTCCTCGCGCCGGCGCTGGTGATCGCTTGTGCGGTTATCTCGCAAGGGGCGGTCGTTCTTCACGGATCGGTCGATTCAATGCTCAGGCCCTATCTGGAAGCCCGGGCGTTCTATTTTGGCAATCTTTCGTTTTCAGCCATCAGCGATCCTGTCCGAACGCTGCCGCTTTTGCTTACCGGTCTGCATGAGCTGGCGCCGGGGGCTGCCCTGCGCGCCGCCGAGGCCGGTCTGATTGTGGTGATGGCCGCATCTGTCTGGATCGCCCTCGGCAAACGATTTGGCATGGCTGTCTGCTTGGGTTTGTCGGCGGGTCTTGCGGTGTCCATCGCCCTTGCCGGCGACCCACTAACGGCGTTCGGGTCCGGTCTTTTAACGCTCCTGATCCTGAATATCTTTGGTCCGGACCCACAATGCTTGCCAGCCCGCGGCACAGGGACGGGTGTTGGATCCGGATTGTGTCTTTTGGCCACTTTCTGGCTTCACCCCGCGCTGTTCCTGTCCGCCAGCCTGTTGGTCGCGGCCAATGCCTTTTTTGGCGGTGACCAACGCGGGCGCCGCTATTTCCTTACGCTCCTGATCGGCAGTAGCCTTATCATTGTCAGTTGTGTTTTGTTTCCGGCAGGGTTTGCCCGGACGATCACCTCATTCGAGGCCTTTACGGCGATACCGGGTGTTGATGAGATTGCCTGTCTGGGGTTGTTTGGTTTTTCGGCATTCCTGATGGTGCGCGCCGCAACCTTGCGTCATGTCCGCAAAAAACGTGGCAAACCCGGCCCGAAGGCCGGTGCCCTTTGCCTGCGCACCGGTGACCGGCAACGCCACCGGCGTCTTGCGGGGCTTGTCTTTGTCGTCGGTATTGTCAGCCTTCTGCTGATTCGTGGCGCGCTTCCCTGGCCTGCCTTTCTGGGCATGAGTCTGGCGGTGGCGATCGTCCTTGCCAGGGGACGACCGGCTCGGATATCGCTGCAACAGGAAAGCAAACTGGTGGGCTCCCCCAGACTCGCGGGTGTTGTTGGCGTTGTGATTATCACCCTTGCCATTCAGGGCATCGTCAATGTCAGTGTTGTGGACGACAGATCAGAGGTGGCAGGGCCATCGCTTGGCCTGAAGGCCCGCTTTCAGGCCTCAGGCACAGGACGGACACTGACAGCCCTCGCGGCCGATATGCGTGTGCAACAAAAAATCCTCGATGGCGGGTTTTCGTCGCAAGGGGTGCCGGCGACGGCGATTGTTCTTGCCCGCTATGATGTGCGCTGCTTCCTGACCACGGCGCGGGCCTGCGTGTTGGCCGGAGCCGAGGCTGCACGGGGCGCCGATACGGTCCTTGTAACCCGCCACCTGCAGCCGAACGGGGCACCGGTCTAGCATCGACATGGCGGATTCCGCCCGTTCCAGGAAATCCGCCATTTGGCTCTCGTTTGGCTCGGAAGGCACGAACCGCTGCCGGTCACAGTGGTCGAGGCAGGCGAAATAGGCTTCAATGGTTTCTTCGGAGACCGAAGATTGCCTCAACGATTCGGTCACTTCACCCCTGATCATGCCGGCTTCGGCAATGTTGAGCTTGTCGCCGAGGAACCCCTGGAGTGCGTTGGCCACCTCAGCGTAGAACTCCTTCTGCGTATCCGC
>CAYSMJ010000355.1:0-1734 GCA_964432075.1 uncultured Caulobacterales bacterium
ACCTCCAGATAAGTCTGACGCCCCGTCAGATAGCGGCCTGTCCAGGAACGGCCCTTGCCCGCTTCCACCGTCTTTACGCTCAAAGGTCCGAATTCGGCTAAAGGTTCAGAGTTCGCTATGGCGTCCGCTTGGGCCTGATCCGTCACAATAAAGAAATGATTGAAATACGCCAACTGCTGGGCCGCAGCATGCGGTGCCAATGCGAAAGACGCGATCGAACTAATGGTCCAAAGCAAGACTTTCATGGTTTTCTCCCCGTCACCGCGGTCATGATCGATCAGGATGCAGCGAAACTACATTCAGCTTTGCTGAACAGGTGGTTGAGAAGACACGCGACGTCTGCTGGCCTAAAAAACTCGCCAGACATCCGCCAGATCGATCACCTGATCACGTTGAGACTGGCATGCCATTACCGTATTTGCAACTTCAAATTCCGTGGGGAACCGTGACCTGGCGACGTTTTTTGACCTGTAGCTGCAGACTGGTCCGTCTTGCCGGTTTCGGTCGGACTCTGGTCGCAGGTTGGCGCCTACTGATCAGTCGCAGGATGTGTCGCTCCAGGGTACGCAGTCTAGTGGTACAAATCTGACGTTTCGCACCCCTGCGTATTTTTCTGATGGATCAACTTATCCAGCCATTTGAGTGAGATAGAGTTCGTTATACGTTGAACGGTACGGACTCAAATGTCTGGGTCGATCCACTAGCGCCATCACAGCGTCGCCAGATCAATCACAAACCGGTATCGCACATCGGACTTTTCCATGCGGTTATAGGCTTCATTTATCTGATCCATACGGATGATCTCCACATCAGCAGTGATGTTGTGGGTGCCGCAGAAATCAAGCATCTCCTGGGTTTGTTTGAGCCCACCGATAAGCGAGCCGGCAAGGGCGCGCCCACCCATGATCATGGGGCCGAAATCGACTTCGGAAAGCGGGCCAAGCGCACCGACAATGCAATGGGTCCCCTTGAATTTGAGCAATCCATTATAAGGATTGACATCATGGGGGACAGGAATTGTGTTCAGGATAAAATCAAAGCTGCCCGCAGCCGCTTGCATGGCGTTTTCGTCCGTAGACAAAAGAATGTCATGCGCGCCGAGGCGTTTTGCGTCCGTGGCTTTATCAGGCGAGCGCGAAATCATCACGGTGTGGGCGCCCATGGCGCTGGCAAACTTGATCCCCATATGGCCGAGACCGCCAAGGCCGACCACGCCAACTTTCATGCCTTGCCTGATGCCAAAGCGTTGCAGGGGCGCAAAGCTGGTGATCCCCGCACAGAGCAATGGCGCTGTGCCTGCCATATCAAGATTTTCCGGTACGCGGAGAACGAAATCCTTCTTGACCACAATCTTTTTTGAATAGCCGCCGAAAGTGAACCCACCCGGGTCGTGCGTGGGCCAGGAATAGGTCATGGTCAGCCCGTTCTGGCAATGTTGTTCTTCGTGCCCGTTACAGGCCTCGCAATCGCCGCACGAATCCACAAGACAGCCGACGGCGGCGCGGTCACCGGGCCTGAAGTCGCGCACGGCTGACCCGGTATTGGCGATGATGCCTACGATTTCATGACCGGGAACCAGCGGGAAGGCGGCAAGCCCCCAATCGTCATTCACAAAATGAATGTCCGTATGGCACACGCCGCAATGGGTGATGTCAATCTCGATGTCGTGGCCGCCAAGGGCCCTGCGTTCAATCCCGTGGGGTCTCAATGCGCCCCTTGCTTCAAAAGCGGCGT
>CAYSMJ010000356.1:0-1728 GCA_964432075.1 uncultured Caulobacterales bacterium
CGGTTCGGGACAGGCAAGAATGCCCGTCCTACGTAGAACGATCACAGGGACCTGTCGCTAATCCCGTGCCATTCGCCTGCAGCCTAAAGCCTAAAGCCGAATGGCACGGGATTAAGGGCCTGATCCGCTCTTCAACAGGCGGCATTTTGCTGCCAGGATTCGTGATATTCACTTCGTGGTTGTGTCATGTTTGGAAAGGGTTTGGGTCGGCGTTTTACGACACGCGGTTCGTGGCGACCAGGCCGCTCGGGGACTTTGCGACGGGCGATCTGCTCAAGGAGATCCTGCATTAACGCGCCCTTTAATCGAGGCTTGTGTTTCAGTTCCTCAAAGCGTGCGTGCCACGTCGAGATGACCTGAATGGTTCCCTTGAAGCTGATCCTCCACAACGGGGCGTTGTTGCGCACACTCGCCTGGAGCATCAGCAGCCGCAGAGCGTTGTAAGCGATGATGAACATCGCCAGTTCTTTGCGGGCCATTTCAGGGGTCTTGGTGCGAAGCAGTTCCATGCCCATGGTCGTCTTCAGATCCCGGAAGCGCAGCTCGATCTCCCAGCGCTGGAAATAGAGGGCCGCGATGTCCTCTTCGGGATAGGCCACGGTGTCCAGCAGTGTCGTCGCAAGGAACATGGTCTTGGGTTTGCCATCACGGCCAACGCCGCGAATCCGAATCACGCGCACCTGCATCTCCTCGGGCAGTTGCGCCCATTCTTCCCGTGAAAGACAGCTGCCCTTCGGTTGCTGCGATTTGTGCCAGATTACGATGCGCTGATTGGGCCCGGCTTTCTTCCCCTTACGCCAATCCATCTTGCGCATCTGATGCAGCCGAGCCACCATCCACGACTGCCGCGCAGAGACGCGCGCCAGCATCTCATAAGAGCAAAAGGCGCGGTCGGCGACGAGAACCTCATTTGGCTCGATAAAAGGCATCATGCTGTCGAGCAGTTTGTGATCGTGCACCGTCATCTCGCTGACGACGAATTGCTCCCAGGCGCCATTGCAGAGATTGATGAGTCCCGCAAACTGCAAGACCGGAAAACCGCAGCCGGGCTGCTGGTTGGAAGGCTGGGGAAAGGCGGCCTGATTCTCTGGGGTATCGGGCATCTGGGCACTGGAGGCATCGATGGCTTTTGCCAAATGTCCGTGCCAAAGCAGCTCGGAGGGCGTCTGCCTATCCAGGGAAACACGCAGTTTGTCGTGAATCGCATCGAGCATCTCTATTGGAAGCCGCTGCCGGGCTTTGCAATACGAAGAGGTATCCGCGCTGGGCAAGTCCTGCCCTTGTTGCGAGCGCCAGTTCTGCACCTCGGCGACGGCGCGGGCACAGGAGCGGTCCTCGCTGAGGGTTTGGGACAGGAAAGCCCAGAAAGTCACTTCGTGTGGAAAATGCCGCACGCGCTGGTTCGCTGCGAGGGATGCCACCAGCGCTGGGGCAATGACCTCGGAGAACAGAGAACTGATCGAACCCGGGCAGCGTTCGGCTATGGCTTGGCGCGTTTTGCGCAAAATAGCTTGCCCAGAGGCCTTGGCTCGTCCAAAGAGAGTGGTGGGAAAGCCGTCGAGAAATGGTGTTTTGTTAGTCATAAATCAAATTGCCATGAAGGCGGCTTTCCCGCTACTTTTTATAAGGCAATTTTTTCCCGATAAGGGCCCTTAATCCCGTGCCATTCGGGTAAAGCCATCGACTACACCCTGGAGAGATGGCGGGGACTTGTGCGATATGCCGAAG
>CAYSMJ010000357.1:0-1404 GCA_964432075.1 uncultured Caulobacterales bacterium
GCCGAGCCGCGTAACCGACCCGCCCTCAATCTGGAAGACTTTGAGCCAAAGGCTGAAACCCGCAGAAATGCAGACGCTGCCCGTCAGGCGGCTTCCGAACTGGGCTTCACCGCCCGAGAGGGGCATCAATCCATGCCGTTCGATGGGCGCTGCTATCGCCGCCCTTCACCCCGGACGGCGCAGCTGAACATCGCAACCCGTCCGGAGATCAAAGATCGGTTCTGGCGGCTTGCCTATGAGCTGGACGTGGCCAGTGGCGAGGACTTACTCAAGCGGATGATCGAATCGTTCGAGCGCGAGCTTGGACAGGAACTCACTACGAAATGAGCACACCGAAGAAATCAGCGGATACCACTTCCGTTCGGGATGCGAGCCTAAGAAAGCGACTTGGCTCTCTGGGAGATGTTTTGGACCATGCCCAAGGGAATACCTTGGCGAAAAACGACGCGGCCCTCCGTAAACCTCCGGCAAACGATAACCAGCCCGACTTCTTTGTTCCAACGATACAGGACGTTCCCATCAAGGACGGGCTGGATCTCATGGACATCGCCGTCTTCCGTCTCGCCAAGAGCCAGACCCGCAAAGGCGATATCATCCGGCATGAACTGCCCGGCGCTACGATCACCGTGGCCGGGGGCGCCCATGGCATGGCGACAATCATGGACTATGACATCGTGCTGATGATGGTGAGCCATCTCGCAGAACAGACCCGGCTATACCGGCATGGCCGCGCGCCAAAACCGGCCAAATTCTTTCGCCCAAGCAGCGGCGAAATCTTCAAGTTTTGTCGAGTGTCACGGGGCGGGAATTCCTATGACATGCTTGCTGAGGCGCTTCGCCGCCTCCAGGGTACATTCATCGAGATTGCGCAGAACACAGGCGCGAAGCGGTCCCGTCGCACCGGCTACTTCCCCCTTATTGCGGGGGCTGATGTTGTATCCCGGACGGACACGGGTCGGATCGGCACGGTCGAGATTATCATCCCTGACTGGATGTATGAGGCTGTGACGATGCACAATAACCCCGAAGTTCTGACCGTAGACCCGGATTATTTTCTGCTGAAAAAAGGCCTGGCCCGTTTCGTCTACCGCCTCGCGCGCAAGGCGGCCGGAAAGGGCGAAGCCCTCTATTCCTTCAAGGCGGTGCATGCCCGAAGCGGGTCAACACGCGACATCTACAATTTTACAAAAAGCTTGCGGAACCTCATAGCGTCCAACTCTTTGCCATCCTATGACCTCTTCGAGGTTCAGGGGGCAGAAGGACCGCAGCTCCGCATGGTCTGCCGACGACAAGGAATATCCTCTGCCGTTTAGGGGATCATCTACGCAATATCCACTCACAATTTTGCCTTGTGGATAAATCCGTTGGCGAGCCAGCGCAATGTTGGAGATTGCGTATGAATTA
>CAYSMJ010000357.1:1414-1725 GCA_964432075.1 uncultured Caulobacterales bacterium
ATTGTATACTTTGAAGTCCGCAGTCATGTTGGCTTAAAGGCTTGTTTCAGGCCTCTAAAACTTATTAAAACCTATTTAAAACTAATAAAAACGCAATTCTGCATTTCCGTCTTGTGGATAAAATCCATCCGCTGGGCGCAGATTGGTCATGCTCCTGATCCAATTCCGCGCCTGCGAGGCATTCAGTTTGTTGCATGGCGATATCCACGCATAAACGGTACCGGCTATTTGGTAACCTTCAAAACCTACCTGTCGCGCCGCTTGTTTTTCTCGGCATCGAACGCCTTTTTGTTCGTTTTCCAGAAGATCAG
>CAYSMJ010000358.1:0-1718 GCA_964432075.1 uncultured Caulobacterales bacterium
ATAAAATGCCATGGCTCGACCTCTTGATGGTGATCGATACCTCCGCCAACGCGCGGGATGGTACTATTACTACCGGCACATTCCCCGCCGGGTTCAACCCTTCTATGAGGGTCAGACAATTCGCCTCGCGCTCGGCACGCAATCGCGCGACATCGCCCGCATGCGCAGGGACGAACTGGTCGAAGCCGATGACACCTACTGGGCTCAACTCAAGCTTTCCGTTGACCTGGAAAAAGCCGGACAGACCATGGACACTGTTCATGCCCGCAAGCGTTACGAAATCGCCAAGGCGCGCGCCATGGCGGCGGGATACACCTATCGCCCGGTGGATCAGCTCGCTGATCCGTCTCAGATTGAGGACATCGTTCGACGGATCCTGACCGTTGAACAGCAGGCCGCATCGGATGGACGGCTCAACGAAGCTGTTGCCGAGCCTGACCGCAAGGCGACACGCAGCTTGTGCACCGTCCCTAGCTTGGCGCGCGAGGCGCCGGAATGAATATGCGGAAATTCCTGACGCTCAATCGAGCATGGTTGGCGGGCTGTCAAACGAACCCGGTGCGAAGACCTGCGCTGTTTCAACGATTTTGAAAAAAGGTTCCTGAGCAGAGGACTTGGACAGAATTATCTCTTCGCGCAAATTTCCTTCTTCGTAAAGATAGGATTGCTGAAACTGCAAGCGGTCGTAGGGCATAAACCGCGCAGCAAACCCGGTGGCGCCGGTCTGCATCTCGAAATTCCAACGGCGGAATTGCGTATCGGTTGTCCCGCGTCCTGCGCCCATCGACGAGGTGACCGAAATCGGCACGGTCGCACCGCGTGGTTCATCGGGCCTGATCTCAAAATAATGAACCTGATCACGCAGGCCGGCCGAACCGTCATAGCCCGGATGACGTCGGTGCATCGATTTGATCGATTCCCAGCGATCATCGAACCGCCGTTGCACGACACTGAATTCATAATCCTGTTCGCGGGCGCGCCGCCATTGCCCGTTATCCCACCTGTATCCCTCGCCAATGCCCACCCACACCAGCACGGCCTGGCTCTGTGCGGGGGCCTCGGCGGTCACGGGGAGGGCCGAAGCAAGCCTGTTCTGGCCTGAACAGCCAGCCAAGCCAATTACCGCGAGACTCGTTATCGCAACGACCCTGAAGCTGAAATAATTGATCCGCATCACGATCTCCTTTTCTCGACACCAAAGCCCCCCGCGGACCCGGGGCGTTCAATCTGGTCATGTTGCTTTTGGGTGCGCTCAAGATTGTCGGCAACACGCCCGAGAAGGGCCACCAGCTCGGCTTTCTGTGATGTGCCAAGGCCGGCCAGCGCGTTCTTTTCATGATCCGCGATACAGTTGAGGATATCGGCAAGCGATGGAATGTTTTCTGCGAGCCGCACCCGCGTCACCCGTTGATCACGGGCATCGCGAATTAGCGTCACGACGCCTTTTCTCTCCAGCCTTTTCAACGAGAGCGACACGCCTGAGGGGTCGAGTCCCATCCGTTCCGAAAGCTCTTTCTGGGAGAGCGCGTACTTTTCTCCCCAGAGTAACCCGACCAGCCGAAACTCAGCATAGGTCAAGCCGTAGGGTTGAAGTGACCGGGAAAGGCCAAGCCCGGATAATCGCTCAATCCGGGCAATCAGCGCCATGACCTGATTTGAAAAACGCGTGTCCATGTTCCGTTGAGCGCCTCTGCGTAACCAACATTTTCAGACCCAAA
>CAYSMJ010000359.1:0-1710 GCA_964432075.1 uncultured Caulobacterales bacterium
CGATTTCCGTGTCAACAATATCAATCACTTACGCGATTAACTGTCGAACCCGGGGTTCCCACTTTTGAGCAACATGCTCCAGTCAGGACCGTCATCTATGCGGACAACGCGGAAGCGTTTATTGAAGATTGGATGGTGTAAATCAGCCAAGACCGAGGCGGCGCACGAAAGCGTTCGCCTCTTTCTCGACATCTGGGGTCCGCCTGTCAGTAATTCTTGTATGACATCAGGGAGTGTTGAACATAATGCCAACGCTCTCGAGCTCTTCAACGAATGCCGTGAAACGGATATCTCTCTTGGCAGAGCTTTCTATTTGGTGTGCATCAATCCTCTGAGGGCGGCTTTTGCATTCTATTGACCACCCAAAAGAAAACACCGCCGAACAGGCCCAGAACACCCCAGGTGCCCCCGTTGGCAAAAGCAACGCGGGCGATTTGACCAAACGTGACGCCGTCAGAGGACAAATTGATCAGGATGTATATCAGAGGGACGACAAAAAGGCCGAAGCCAGCCCCACCGGCAGCCCCCAGGGCCGCCCAGGTTATATAAGAGTTCATGTTCATGCTCATTTCCTGCGTGTGGTTTTCTTATTCCGCTATTGGCAGCCTTTTCTGCTGTAATCGAAGTTATCTCCACTCATTCCTGTCAACGCAGAAGAAGACTGAACAGCCGTTTCGGTTCAGAATGCTCGGGTTCCGGAAATTCATGGCAAGGACCGCCATTGAAGAGTGAATGCGAGATCGAGCATGTCACAGGTACAGACCCACTTCAACCTCTTGCATGCGATGGCTGCTGACCTTCGAGCCTTAGCCGGTCGTGCTCGAATCGTGAGGTGATCGACATGCGAGAACACAGGTAGCGGTGTTGCGTCAGAGCGGCAAAGCAATCCTCCGCCTCTTGCGGGGACATCGTCATAAAATCTGATTCGACCACCGGACTGTCATGGCGATTCGTCCCGAGTATTCAACCAGACGAGCATCGGATTTGCTCCGCACTCGGCAAAAGGTAGCTCGTATGGCTGCGGCGCGACAAGGCATAAAACCCGTTTCATTGCGCCATCTCTCAACGGGTTTGAAAAGGCATGTTCGGATTGGGCGCACGCGGACAGGTTATCTTTCTGATGACCGCGTTCTGTATCGCTCAGCGATCAATGACGAAGACGGCATTGGCCCCGCCGCCTTTGGCGGGGCCTTTGTCACAGGTGCGCGGTGGGATCAGTTCGGGATTTGCCCGCCGATCCCCTCGACATAGAAATCCATGCCCAGAAGCGTGCCGTCATCGGCCACCTCGCCCTCGGCGAGCCACGCGCTGCCGTCCTGGCGGTTGAGCGGGCCGGTGAAGGGGTGATAGGCGCCCGTCGCCATCGCCTCCTTCAATGCCAGCGCCTCGGCCTTCACATCCTCCGGCACCGCGTCGGTGATCTCGCCGATGCCGACCATGCCGGGGCCGATGCCGTCCCAAGTCTCGGTCGTCTCCCAGGTGCCGTCGATCACGGCCTGCGTGCGGGCGATATAATAGGGGGCCCAGTTGTCGATGATCGAGGAGACGCGCGGGAAGGGCGCGTACTCGGCCATGTCCGAGGCCTGACCGAAGGTGACCACGCCCCCGGCCTTCTCGGCCGCCGCCTGCGGCGCGGTGGAATCGGTGTGCTGAAAGATCACGTCCGCGCCCTGCTCGATCAGCGCCTGTGCGGCGTCGGCTTCTTTCGCC
>CAYSMJ010000360.1:0-1700 GCA_964432075.1 uncultured Caulobacterales bacterium
AGCATTCCGGCAACTCCGGCAGCTCCGGACATGAGCGCGGTCTGAATCACGCCTTTCAATTCATAGGAATTGAGCTTCATCCTGTGCAGGTCGAAATAGAAAATGACGATCACGGCGGCAGGGACAGTTGTCGCCAGAAATGGCAAACTGCCGATCCAGACCTGTGCGGAAGGAATCTGGCCGGTGAGCATAGAGTTGGCACCAACGAATGCGAACACGACGAGCAGCATGTCAAGCGCGACAATCACCGACGCTTTTTGACTGCGGCTCATTCGAACCAGTAGGTCACGCAACATGAGTTGTCCCTATCGCATCAGGCGAACTGGTCGTCACCTTATCAATCTAATTCACTGAAAATCCAGCTAACCCCAACCTATCATACCTGTCTACTGCGGACCGACCAACTGCTTTGACGCTGAAGACACCATAGCCCTCGCTATGATGCGTATTCAGGCAGTTCTCCGCCGACAAACACGCTGCTTTCCGGCTCAGGTCCGGCTCTTGCGGAAGGGTGCCGCACGAATCACGGTCGCCAGCATCAGCCTGAGATCGAAGCAGACAGACTGGTTTTTCTGATAGATAAGGTCGAGCCGGGCCTTGGTAGGGACGCAGCGCCCGGAATAAACACGATCCGTGTCCTCGGCCGTCGTACACCTGAACAGCAGCCTTTCTTCATGTTCATGATACACCAACGTCGCCAGACCGGTCACGCCAGGTCGGGACTTCAATACGTCGGAATAGAGATCCGGAAACCGTTCGACATACATCCTCAGTGGTGGTCTGGGACCTACAAAGCTGATGTCGCCCTTGAGGATATTGAACAGTTGCGGCAGTTCATCCAGCCTTTTTGATCGCAACACCCGGCCAAGACCCGTGACCCGGGCAGTCTTGTCTCCGCCGGACACACCAGAGTCGTTTTCCGCAACAGCCATTGTCCGAAACTTCAAGAGCCGAAAACCGGTCGTCGGCGATTTCATCCGTTCAGAAACATAAAGCACCGGGCGTCCATCTTGCCAAAGTATCAATATGGCGATCACGGCCATGAGCGGCGCCAAGAGGACCAGGAGACACAACGCCACCGCAAGATCCAGAACTCTTTTTTGAATGGTCATCCCGAACTCCGCAATTCCAGCCATTCGGAGATCAGATCATCCGAATTTACAGGGGTGAGCGGCTCACCAAGAAGAGCGTTCAATCGCGATACGCAGATTTCCATCCTGGGCAGCGCCTCTGCGGGTGCCTTGTGCCGGACCACATCGCGATTTTCCCCCTTTGCCAGGTCCGCCATGTCAATCAGTCCCATGTCAGCGACATTGAGCGCCCGCGGCAACCCCGACAATGGTGTTTCAACGAGGTGTTCGATAACCTGGGCAAGCGTGCTCGCCCGCAGATAAGACCGATGCGGTCCGCTTCCATCGGGGAATTGGTCGAGGGTAACAGTCCCCCCGCGCGCGAAGGCCGCAAATAGACTGTCTGCGCCTACGACATTTGCCAGTCTCAAATTGATTGCTGGTGGCTTTTCGCCGGCGACAGCTTTTTCCATGTCGAGCTTCGAGCGACCGTAATCATTGCGGGGTTCAAGAGGACAACCTTCATGGATCGGGTCCGCTGAAGGCCGGTAAACGGCCACACTGGACGCATGAAAAACGCGGTCGGCCTTGCAGGCACGAGCAATCTCTTGGGCTATCAGCGCAAGCGAC
>CAYSMJ010000361.1:0-1696 GCA_964432075.1 uncultured Caulobacterales bacterium
GATGACGGACAAACAATCACAGATAGAAATGCTGTCTTCAGTACAAATTTTTATGCCAATCTGCTGAGGTTTTTACAAATGCAGTGCCTGCTTCTCATTACGGGCGATCAACCGCTTTTTTTGGCACCCATGCCGCCCTGCAATGGATCAATCTCATCGCAGCGCGGTATAATTCTCGCGCATTTTCTTGATGCGAACCGACGTTTACTGCGGGTGAAAAAGCACCAGCTCAAGCCCAGCTTCAGTCTTTCGAAATCATCATGGCGCAGACCGGTCGACGCGCATCGGGTCATCAAGCGCTATGATGACAGGCTCCAGGTCCCCCGGTCCGGGCGCTGTATAACGGATGCCATCGAACGGCTCTGGTCCTGGCCCGCCAGGATTAAAGAACGCGCTATATCCACCATCCAATCCTGGAATCTCCACAAACGTGATGCTGCGCGCCGCCGCTTCATCTCCGACAATGATGATGTCTATGTAATTATCACGATCTTCCGTATAACAATCACCATAGACAATTCCGTTTGCCGCATCTTCAACTTGTCCGAGTTCGGCAAGGCCTAAAATTCTGAGGGTTCCACCCTGGATCGCATAATCCAGACCGACGTCTTCGAGCAGAACCGTCTCGCCGTTCACCCCCGTCGCATGAACGCGGAAGAAGTCTTCATATTGGTTCGGAAGTAACGGCGACACGCCGTCTGGAGAGAATCCGCCCGACGTGAGGACACGCAGCCGATAGTCGCCGCCGCCATAAAGCGCGAACTCATCATTTGGCAGCTGATCGGTGTTTTGCTCAAGAAACTGCACACCACCCTCGCCGGGCAATTGCGGGTCCACGGCATTGAGTTTGGCACCAACGAGGAAGGGACCGGCGTCATAGGGTGTTTGATCTGTGGTGAAGGATAGTCCGACTGCGTTGAATTCCTGTCCTCCCGGACCCACGAGGAGGAGCGGCGTGGCGTCCTCAACAATATCAAGCCTTACCGGAAAAACAGCGTCCGCTTCGTCGCGGCGTCCGCGATTTCCGAAGTCCCCAAATACAACGGGGGTGTTGCGTTCGTTGAGTTCCCAATTTGGAATCATCGTTACAGCGTTCGGAAACACCACCTCTCCGGTATTCAATGTGAACTGGAAATCGCTCACATCGACGGTTTCCATGGCGACGGGCCAGCTGAAAACAACTGGCAATCCATCATCAAACTCGATATGCCCTTTTGAGATAAGCTCGCCGAAATCTTCCTGCAGAGAGCTAGTCCGGTCAAAAGCAGCGGGCTCAGCGCCGTTTGCACAAGTTACCGAACCATACCAGCTCCCGCCGGCATCTCGGACCACCTCCTCATTAATCTCGGGAACGCCGATGATGTTGTCAAAACCCAATCCCGCAGCAAGGATCTTTGGCTCGTCGCCCCAATAATCAGCGCCGACAAGCTGTCCGCTAAAAGAAGATTCAACGATGTCAGACTCAGGTGCTGGTCTCACCAAAATTGTGACTCGGTCCGTGACGGTTTCCGTGCCGTCGCTCACCGACAGCTGCACATACTCGCCGGGCGCGAGGTCGGGATGCTGTTCCTTGAGTTGCTCGCGCCGGTGGTAACAGAGGTTGGCCATGTCGGCGTGTGTCGCCAACCCGTAACCCGCGGTCCACGCTCGGGAGTACGCCCGCTGGTCGCGCTTCTTGAAGTTCGGCTCGCCGGTC
>CAYSMJ010000362.1:0-494 GCA_964432075.1 uncultured Caulobacterales bacterium
TGATGATTTCGACAGGCGTGCCGATGTCGCTGAACGGTTTCAGCTTCAGCACCCTGGCCTGTTCAATGCTGGTGACGCCCTCGTCGGCATATTTGTCGAGCAAGGCTTCGAGCACGGCGCGGGCGCGCTCGCCATATTTGGCGAAATAGTTCCGCTTCTTGACCTTCTCGGCCCGCTCGCGGCGTGTCAGGGGTGGCTGGTCGTAGGCGACATGGCAGAGCAGATCGAAGTCGCCGACATCGCGGCCCACGTCTTCGGCGAGGTTTGCCAGCAGGATGCCGCGCTCTTCTAGCTCGTCGATGATGGCCTGCTTGCGGTCGCTTGCCTGCCATTTGCGGATGAACTCATTCAGCGAGCGGTATTCCTCGTGCATCTGCTTTCTGGTGAACTCGCGATAGGATTCGGTGATCAGTTGACCGTCCGGCCCGAGGAACTCGATCCGCTCCGCGATGATCCGGGCATCGACACCGCTGACCCTGATCTTGGTAACGCCT
>CAYSMJ010000362.1:504-957 GCA_964432075.1 uncultured Caulobacterales bacterium
GTCCGGGTCCGGCGGAATGATGGGATCATCCGGTTCCGGCTCATAGATGACGACGGGGTCGCCGTCGAAATCCGGATCGCGGAAGAGCTCGGTCGCCTTCTTGAAGTCCATGATGGTGAAGAAGTATTTATTGTTCTGCTCGTCGATCCGGGTGCCGCGCCCAATGATCTGCTTGAACATGGTCATTGAGTTGATCGTGCGGTCGAGGACGATCAGCTTGCAGGTCTTCGCATCAACGCCAGTGGTGAGGAGCTGCGAGGTTGTGGCGATGACCGGATAGGGTTCTTCGGGATCAATGAAACGATCCAGTTCAGCTTTGCCTTCCGGGCTGTCGCCCGTAATGCGCATCACGTATTTTGAGTTGTTGCGCGCAAGGTCGCCTGCCGCGTTGATGATCGCCTTGCGCATGCGCTCGGCGTGGTCGATGTCTTCGCAAAAGATGATGGTTTTCGA
>CAYSMJ010000362.1:967-1687 GCA_964432075.1 uncultured Caulobacterales bacterium
CATCGGATCGGTCGCGCGCAGGAACTGCATTACCCGGTCGGCAACAAGCTTTGTGCGCTTGTTCAGGACCAGAATGCGGTCCATGTCCTTCTGATTATACTCACGCTCCTCGATCTCGTTGCCCAGGTCGTCCAGCATGCCGGGCGGCGGGGTCCATCCTTCAATGTCGCGATCGATATCGATGCGGATGACCTTGTATGGAGCAAGAAAGCCGTCCTCGATACCTTGCTTCAAAGTGTAGGTATAAACAGGGTCACCAAAATAGGTGATGTTTGACGCATATTTCGTTTCCTTTGGGGTTGCCGTCATGCCGAGTTGGATGGCGCTGGAAAAGTACTCCAATATTTCCCGCCAGGCGGCATCTTCAGCGGCGCTACCCCGGTGACATTCGTCAATGATGATCAGGTCGAAGAAATCCGGCGAAACTGATTTGAACGCCTTGTCAGAGGGGTTGGGTCCGGTGAGCGCCTGATAGAGGCCGAGATGTATTTCATAGGCCGGATCAATCTTTCGGTCCGCGATCTTGGTCATCACCGCGCCGAATGGCTTGAAGTCATTAACCAGCGTCTGATCGACGAGGATGTTTCGGTCCGCAAGGAAAAGGATGCGCTTGGTTTTTCCGGCCTTCCACAAGCGCCAGATAATCTGAAACGTTGTGTAAGTCTTCCCTGTGCCGGTTGCCATGACCAGCAAAAGGCGCCGCTGGCCCTTTGCCACGGC
>CAYSMJ010000363.1:0-1683 GCA_964432075.1 uncultured Caulobacterales bacterium
GTCGCAAGCCAGCGTTTTGCCGGCCGTGCCTCCGGGTTTGCAATTGTCTTTGCGATCATTGCCGTGTTTTCAACAAGACCTGCCCCGTTAATGCCGTTCCCGAAAGGTGTATACAGACGATATAGGGTCTGGCCCCCGGTCTTGCCCTCCAGTGCCGTTCGCAGTTCAGCGCCAATCCGCGTCAGGCTCTGGTCCAGACCACGATGGGTCGACGGCTCGACCTTTGAAAGATCATAGGCAAGCACGAGGTCAAGCGGACCATCTATGGCCGTTTCCTGATGGGCAAAGGTGCCCCCTGCCAGCATGAACAAGCCTGGCAGGATGGCAGCAGTCCCTTTGGCGTGCGCCTGGTCGCTATGACCCGCCCATGCCGGTTCGCCGCGCCGGATCGCACTGCGGATGAGCCACGCCAGTGCCGTTTCGCAAACCCTTTCGGCAAAATCAGTCCGGGCCGCGAGGATTTGTGCGGGTGACAGGTCCTGACCGATCAGGGCGAGACCAAGGGTCAGATCAAGCCGTTGTTTAAGCGGCGTCAGGGCAGCATGCAGCGCCTCAGGTCCGCCAACACCCATATCAAGCGTACTGAGTTCACGCGCCAGATCGGCGACCCTATTGGCTGCCCCGTTTGCCAGGGTTTCGGCAGCGGTTGCCGGATAGGCAAGACTTGCTTCTGCGAGACGGCGGGTTTCACCAAATACTGATAACAGAATCAGTCGCCGGTCGGGACGTTCCATTTCCGCAGCAAGACCGGCATTGCCGTGGTCGGCGAGAAGCACATGCCAGCGTTCAAGCTGGCTTTCTGCCCGTTTGGGGTCTGGCAGGCTCGCGGGAATGGCAGTCCTGTGGGGTTCAACCGCTGACCCATGCGCCGCCACCATTTTATTGGTCATAGCTCGCCCCCTTGCTGCGATATGCTTTTGAACTGTTACTCAGGCTCGCACGGGCCCTGTGAAAAGAGCGTTAATCCGCTTTTTGTATTTGGGTCGAACGCCGTTAGATCTTGTGGATCGAAGACAAGGCAAAGCCCGGGTAAGCATGACAAAATGGCAATGTCGCTGAGCGAGCCACAACCAGGTGAACCGGGAAACAAGGCCGGTACGGACAAGACCCTGTCGCCGCGCGGGCTTGCCCGGCGCGAGCGCATGGCAAAAGTCAGACGACGTCTGACGCGGCTCTCCCCGGTGCGGGTCTGGATCTTTGCGGTGATTATCGGGACGACAGCCGGCTATGGCGTTGTTCTTTTCCGCGCCATGATCGATGCGGTATCATTGCTTGCCTTTGGAACGACCGAGGAAACGCTTGCCACGGGCGCGGAAAGCCTTGGCTTCTGGCGCGCGTTTATCGCACCTATTCTCGGCGGCATTGTTGTCTCCGGTATTTTGTATCTTGCCGACCGGGCCGGGTGGCTGCGTGACGGGCGGGTTCAGGGTATCCCTGATGTGATTGAGGCGCGGGCGGTCAAGGATGGCGAAATTTCCCTGCGTACCGGCCTCGCATCGGCAATTGTCGCTGCGGTTTCGCTGGGCAGCGGCGCGAGCGCAGGCCGCGAGGGACCGGCCGTCCACCTCGGGGCGACCATCGCTTTTCTGCTCGACCGGCATCTGGGCTTTTCAGCGCACGACCGGCGCACGCTGCTCGGTTGCGGGGCCGCGGCCGCAGTGCTTTTCCACCCGCACCGCACAG
>CAYSMJ010000364.1:0-1635 GCA_964432075.1 uncultured Caulobacterales bacterium
GGCATCGAGGCCGAAGCGGCCATGCTCGGCCAGCCGATTTCCATGCTGATCCCTGAAGTGATCGGCTTCAAACTGAACGGCAGGATGAATGAGGGGGCGACGGCGACCGACCTTGTGCTGACAATTGTGCAGATGCTGCGCGAGAAGGGTGTGGTCGGAAAGTTTGTTGAATTCTATGGCGCCGGTCTCGATAATCTGTCTCTGGAAGACCAGGCGACAATTGCGAATATGGCGCCGGAATATGGGGCGACCTGCGGGTTTTTCCCGATTGACTCCGAAACACTCAAATATCTGCGCGCCACGGGCAGGGATGAAACCCGCGTCCAGCTGGTTGAAGCCTACGCCAAAGAACAGGGCATGTGGCGTGATACCGATACGCCGGACCCGGTCTTTACCGACACGCTTGCGCTTGACCTTGGCGACGTTCAGCCCTCCATTGCGGGACCAAAACGCCCGCAGGACCGGATCCTGCTGAAGGATGCCGCTTCGGCTTTCAAGGGCGATGTGGCGACGATCCGTGGTGGTGCTGTTCCCGAAGGCAAAAAGCCCCAAGACATGGCCGAGGCGCGTTTTGAGGCCGAAGGCGCCAATATGGAAAATACTCAGCCCCAGGATTACGGCGTTTTTCATTATGCCGTCGAGGGCACGGGCTATCATGTGCATGACGGCTCTGTCGTGATCGCGGCCATTACATCGTGCACGAATACATCGAACCCGGCGATCCTGATCGCTGCCGGCCTGTTGGCCCGGAATGCACTGGAGAAAGGGCTGGAGGTCAAGCCATGGGTCAAGACCTCGCTGGCGCCGGGCTCGCAGGTTGTGACCGACTATCTCAACAAGGCGGGTCTGCAGGACGATCTTGACGCCCTTGGCTTCAACCTTGTGGGCTATGGCTGCACCACTTGTATCGGCAATTCCGGGCCATTGCCGGCGCCAGTTTCAAAGGCGATCAACGAGAATGATCTGGTTGCCTGTTCGGTGTTGTCCGGCAACCGGAACTTTGAAGGCCGGATCAGCCAGGATGTCCGGGCAAACTATCTGGCTTCACCGCCCCTCGTCGTGGCCTATGCGATTGCCGGGTCTATGCATGTTGATCTGAATACGGAGCCTTTGGGTCAGGATAAAAATGGCAAGGACGTCTTCCTCAAGGATATCTGGCCATCCAGCAAGGAGATTGCCGAAGTCGTCCGCGAACATGTGACGGCGGAAATGTTCGCCACCCGTTATGCCGATGTCTTCAAGGGCGACGAGCGCTGGCAGGCGATCCCGGTTACTGATTCCGAGACTTACGAATGGCCAACATCCACCTATGTGGCGAACCCGCCCTATTTTGAGGGCATGGAGAAAACGCCCAAGCCGGTTCAGCCGATTGCGAGCGCGCGGATTTTGTCCCTGTTCGGCGATTCCATCACGACCGACCATATTTCACCGGCAGGCGCGATCAAGGAAGACAGCCCGGCAGGCGAACTTCTCAAGAGCTTCCAGGTCCCGGTCTCGGACTTCAACTCCTATGGCTCGCGGCGGGGCAATCATGATGTGATGATGCGCGGGACCTTCGCCAATATCCGGATCAAAAACCAGATGCTCCCCGGCACCGAAGGCGGTGTGACCAAAGGGCCGGACGGCGCTGAAATG
>CAYSMJ010000365.1:0-383 GCA_964432075.1 uncultured Caulobacterales bacterium
CACACACATCTGGTTAACTGGTGCAGTGTCCACCAAAGGCGCAAACGCCCGCGCACCAACCCGGAACAGCGATTCAGGGTATCGCCGGGCCCGCCTTTGCCGATTTGCCGAAGACCCAAGGTGCGACCCAAAGGGCTTAAAGCGGAAGACCTGCAAAGAGGTCTTTCTCATCAGGTAAATTCCCTAGAAACGCGACTTCATTTTTTCTGTAGCCCTGAAAACACGCCGGAATTCTGAGGGTTTGAGCGGTAAACAAATTTGCGCGCAGGGGTTGCACAGGTGGCAGGCAGGCAGCCGGGCGAGGAAAAAAGGGGCGGTGATGGGGCTGAGAGCGGGGATTGCGCACGGGCCAATCTTGTCAATATACGGCGCGGCGGGCATTC
>CAYSMJ010000365.1:393-1630 GCA_964432075.1 uncultured Caulobacterales bacterium
GGGCTGTTTCATTTCCTGAAACCATTGGTGGCCAACCATGACCAACACGCTTTATTATGGCGACAATCTGCACGTCCTGCGTGAACATATCGCGGATGAGAGCGTCGATCTGATCTATCTCGATCCGCCGTTCAATTCGAACGCCAATTACAACATGCTGTTCAAATCGCCCGATGGCAGCGATTCCGATGCGCAGATCAACGCGTTTGACGATACGTGGAGTTGGGGGCCGAGCGCGGAGGAAGCGGTCGATTGGGTGCGCGACAGCGGGCATCACAAGACATTTGACCTGATGGAAACGATGCGCGCGTTTCTGGGTGAGAACGACATGATGGCCTATCTCGCCATGATGGCCGCGCGGCTGATCGAATTGCACCGGGTCTTGAGACCGACCGGGAGCCTGTATCTCCACTGCGACCCGACCGCGAGCCATTACCTCAAGCTGCTGCTGGACGGGGTGTTTGGGTTCGCGAATTATCGGAATGAGATCGTTTGGAAGCGGACTAGTGGGCATAGTAGTGCAAGGCGCTGGGGGCCGGGCCATGACACGGTTTTCTTCTACTCTAAGTCATTGAAATTTGTTTGGAACCCCGTGCTTCAAAAACATGACGGAGACCATGTAACGGCGAAATACAAGACTGCTGATATAAACGGTGCATTTATGCCAGCTGACCTTACGGGCGCGGGAACAAGGACTGGCGACTCAGGTAAACCCTGGCGAGGTTTTGACCCCACAGAGTTAGGTCGTCACTGGGCAGTTCCACGCAAGATTCCTGAAACGCTCGTCGATACGAATGAATGGAAGTCCTTGACCTCGCAACAAAAGCTTGAGCGATTAGATGATGGCGGGGTGATTTACTGGCCAAAGAAAGACGGGGGCTTTCCAAGATTTAAGCGATATCTGACTGGTGGCGTGCCGATTCAGTCGATTATCTCGGACATTCCGCCTCTGAACTCCCAAGCCCAAGAACGCCTCGGCTACCCCACGCAAAAACCGCTCGCGCTGCTCGAACGCATCATCACTGCTTCCTCCAATGAAGGCGACGTGGTGCTCGATCCGTTCTGCGGCTGCGGAACCGCGCTCGATGCCGCCGAGAAACTGGGGCGGCGCTGGATCGGGATTGATGTCACGCATCTTGCCATCAATCTGATCGAACAGCGGATGAAAGATGCGCACCCCGACGCCGCCTTCAAAGTCGTCGGGCGGCCCGAAAGCCTCTCCGGCGCGGAAGAACTG
>CAYSMJ010000366.1:0-477 GCA_964432075.1 uncultured Caulobacterales bacterium
TCAGGATCGACGCGGCCATGGTGACCGAAAGGCCCGGGATCGCGCCGATATAGATGCCTGCAAAAGTACCCAACGCCGTCAGCATCAGCAGATACGGATCCAGCCAGGAGGTTGCGAAAAAGCCGAGCGTTTCGATCATCGCCAGAGGCTTCCGATTGGCAAGACCACCTGAAACACGATGCGAAACAGCAGGTAGATCAGGCCGATCGACAGGGCGGAAATCGCGAGCGCCCAGACCGGGCCTTTGCGCCAGAGCGCCCAGATCGCCACAAACAGCAGACCGCTCGAGGCGGGCAGGAAGCCAACGGTCGGGATCACCGCCACAAAACCGACCACCAGCAGGGTAAAGAGGACGACACGCAACGGAAAGAGATAGGCGACCACGCCGACAGGCCCGCTGTCTGGCGGGCGCGGGCTGCGCAGGGTCTCGGTCAGAATGACCAGAGCCGTGACACACAGGACCGCAGAGGCCACCAT
>CAYSMJ010000366.1:487-1616 GCA_964432075.1 uncultured Caulobacterales bacterium
TCCCAAAAGGCGTATCCGGCGAACATCACCAGAAGCAGCGCAAACAGCCGTTCTCCGGGTCTTAGCGTGTCAGGTTTCTTCATGGGGTCCCCGGTGGCCGGGCCGCCTTGCACAGGCGACCCGGCGGCCTTGTCATGGCCGTGCGATGCCCAGCTCTTCGGGGCTGATCTTGGCGGCGCCGGTGTCCTGCAGCGCCCAGACCGTGACCTGCTGCCACTTGGCAAGGAAATCCACGGCCTCTTGTCCGCTCATGTTCATGACCACGTTGCCGCGGTTGGCCATCAACTCAAGGAACGTCTCGTCGGTGGCCGCGGTCGAGAACGCCTCGGTCAGGGTGGCCTTCACATCGTCGGGCAGGTCGGCGCGGACAAAGACGCCATAGAACGGCCCCCAGGGCAGGAAGCGGCTCATATCCGGCAGCGTGTCAGTGATCGCAGGGACATCCGGCAGGGTGTCCACCGGCTCGGGGTTCACAACGGCCAGCGCGCGCATGTTTCCGGCCTTGATCTGCTCGGCGGCGGCGGAAATGCCGGAGGGCATGAAGTCCACCTCACCGCCAAGCATCGCGGTCAGGCCGGGGCCTTCACCGTCGAAGGGGATGGCCGTAACGTCAAAGTCGGTGGCGTTCGAGATCAGCGCGCCGATGGTCGAGGGCAAGCCGCCCGGACCGGTGGAGCCCATCTTGACCGCGCCCGGATTGGCCTTGATGTCGTCCAGAAGCTCGGCCAGCGTCTGGTATTTCGACCCAGCAGGCACCGCGATCACGGCGACCCCGCGCCCCAGAATGTTGATCGGGTACATGTCCCCGTAATCAATGTCCGAAACGCCCATGACCCCGTGCAATTGCGGGTTCTCCGCGCCGTAAAGGAACGTGTAGCCATCGGCAGGCGCGGCATTCACGAAAGCGGTCGAGATCGCGCCAGCGCCGCCGGACTTGTTCAGAACCACAATGGGTTTGCCAAGCGCGGCTTCTGCAGCGGGATTGACGGCACGCGCCACGGTATCCGTGGCGCCGCCTGCGCCCCACATGACCACGCCCAGAACCTCGCGCTCCGGGTATTCGGCCAGCGCGGGGCCAGCGACAACGGCAAGCGCCGCGATGGCAGCTTTCAAGATCTTCATGTTTCCT
>CAYSMJ010000367.1:0-1608 GCA_964432075.1 uncultured Caulobacterales bacterium
CGCCCTGTCCAGCGACGCGGTGGTCACACGCGACCGCCAGGGCGACACCGCCGCCAATGCAGAAACGCTCGATGGCGCAAATGGTGATTTGCTCCAACTGTTCCCAAGCCGCGCACATATCTGGCCCGAGGCGCATCAATTGGCGCAATTCCAGACGATTGCGGTCCTTGTCTTGCGCCCGATCCGGGTCCTTTAGGTCAGCGCCTGCTGTGAAGGCGCCAATGCTGTTGAGCACCACAACGCTGGTTGTCGTGTCCGCAGCAAGCCAGTTGGCCGCCGCGATCAGCTCTGCCATGACCTCTCGGGACAGAGCATTCATGCCATCGCCGCGGTCAAGCGTTACGGTCGCAACGCGACCACTCACGCTGAGCATCACCGACGCGCCAAAGGCATGTCGTTCGATATCCATATGTCTCTCCGGCGAAGCTACTCAGCCGGCACCGTATCGCTGATTCCGGCCCGATCATAGGTGCGAGAGAACGGATATTCCGACTTGTAAGTTTCATGGCCATCGGCGGGCACGACATGATGGCAATTCAGCAGGCTTCGCACAAAATCAAAGATTACAAAGCGATCCGACTGCAGATAGGAGTCGCCGAGCAGCGGTTTCACCGCGTCAGTCGCCTGCTTCAGGTGGTAATGCGGAATGGTCGGGAAGATGTGGTGGATGACATGATAATTCCCAGTATTGTGCGTGAGCCAGTTGAACGGACCATAGTTGCGGTCGACCGAACTCAGCGCGCCTTTCAAGGGAGTCCAATCTTGCGCTTGGTAGACGGGCACCTCCTCGGAGACATGCTGCATCCAGGTCATGAAGGTGAGCCAGCCGCCATAGATCAAATACGGCGCGAGGATGTATTTGGCGAAAAAGCCCCAACCAAAAACAAAACCGAGTGATGCGTAGATGCTCGCAAATGCCAAGACCGTGAAAAGCCCTGCATACCAAGACCCGCGAATGTGCGGCGCCATCAGCGTACTGGTCGGCAGAAAGTGGCTTCCAGATATCGGGCTGTAAGTGCCGATGTTACGAAAGCCGAGCTTGTACATCGGCCAGCCAAGACCGAGAAAGATACCTGACCGAAACAACAATTTCCGAAACAATCGGTCTTGTGATTTTCGACATGCGCGAAACACCTCTTCCTTGTCCAAATGACCAGTATTTGCGTGGTGTAATGCGTGAGATCGCTGCCAGGCCCGGAACGGAACCAGCAGCGCGCCATGCATCAGCGTTCCCCAAATTGTGTTTCCGAGACGCGTGCGGACAAACGCGCCATGTCCGGCATCGTGGCCGAGTACGAAAATCCCCCACAGGGATGTGCCGATCAAAAAGATCAGAGGCCATTCCAGATACCAAAGTGTGACCTCCGCAAGGGCCGAATAGCAAGCTGCAATCAAAGCCAAGTCGAACAGCAAATAACTCATCGACCGAACCGGATTGACACGAAAACAGTGTTCCGGGATCGCATCGCGAAGCACTTTTATGTTTGCTGGTTCTTGCGCCACAAAATCCAACCTTAAATTAATCTACACTCGCTGCATCAGCAATGCCACCGGATCGCCCAAGTCAAGCTTAAACCCTAAAGATAATCTAATGGAAAAAACATTAAC
>CAYSMJ010000368.1:0-1563 GCA_964432075.1 uncultured Caulobacterales bacterium
CCGTTTAACCGATAACGACCACTATTTCACTCAAATGGCTAGATAAGTTGATCCATCGATAAAATGCGGGGGGGGGTGCGAAACGTCAGATTCGTACCCCTGGCCCCTGGCGAGGCAAACCGTGTCCACGGGCTCGCCTTAGCGCACACCGGGCAGTTTCAGCGCTTTGGATTTCTTGATCTCGACCTGCGCATCTTCCGCCAGCACCTTGTCGATCGTTTCCTGACGGGCGGCAAACCACGCTTCCGGGTCGTCAACCCTTAGCGGCGCGGCGCTGTCATCGACCGTGCCATCATCGCGGAATTGCCAGAAAACCAATTGATTGGCGAGGCTTGCATCTTTTTTACCACGTCCGCCATTTTCGGCAGACAGGATATTGCGAATGTTCCGGTCTGCGCGCACGGCTCCGGATTTTTGCAGCAGCAAAACTTCACCCTGGCTTGGCGGCACGGCGGAAACATCGCCCAGAAGGACCTGCTGGGCACGCTCGGATGCCGACAGTTCCTGCGGCCGGGTCTCGCCGGGCTTTGGCGGACGCAACGCATAATTCGGGGGCACCACAAGCGGAGCCTTGGTGGTGATGGCAAATTCATCCGGCGGATTTTTGTTGTTCCCGATTGCAGAACAGCCGGCCAGCGCCACGGCAAGACTAGAAAAAAAGACCACTCGAAGCATCATAC
The DNA here is from genome assembly GCA_964432075.1 of uncultured Caulobacterales bacterium. Lineage (GTDB taxonomy): Bacteria > Pseudomonadota > Alphaproteobacteria > Caulobacterales > Parvularculaceae > CALLPQ01. The sequence continues at coordinate 681 of CAYSMJ010000368.1, forward strand.
ATCCCTCAATCGCTGATGATTGTTTATCAGTTCGCATCGCCGCCGCCAAGCGAGGGCTTGTCCTCGCCGGCGGCGCCTTCGGTTCCCTGATCACCAAAAAAGGCGTCAAAAAGGAGGCAGCCGACACCGATATTGATAGCGCTATCGGCCAGATTGAAAACCCACGGGAACCAAAGCCCGCTGAAATTCAGAAAATCAATGACATATCCATAAAGCGCCCGATCAATGACATTGCCGATCGCCCCACCAATGATAAACGCGATACCGGTTGCAACCAGCGGGCGGGTGACCCTGGCGAGCCAGGTCACAAGAAACACCACAACGCCAATCGCTACCGCCGACAAGACGATCCGCGACGCAAGACCGCCCGATAACATGCCGAAACTGGCGCCGGTATTTTCCACATAGGTCAGATCAAAAAACGGCAGGAGATCAATGTGTCGGCGCTCGCGCAAGCGCAGGATATTGACGATCCACGCTTTTGACGCCTGATCGACCAGCATCACGACCAAAGCCCCGAGCATCGCGAGGCTAAAGAGCGGGTTGGCCCTTGCAGTCTGCCACCAGGTCGTTAACGGCTGTTTTGACACCGAGTTTGTCCGCGCTGTGCTCTCAGTCAATGGTGCCCACCACGTGTGTACACCGATCGCATAAATGGGGGTGCTCGGCGCTTTCGCCAACCGAGGGCAGATAGCGCCAGCAACGCTGACATTTCTTACCTGTGGCGCCGGCCGATGCCACGGCAATCCCGGAAGTTTCCTCAAGCCGGAAAGCGTCCGGCGGGGCAGGATCGCCCGACAGGGTCAGGCCCGAGGTGATGGCCAGTTCGGCAAGGTCGACCGCCTCGCACAAAGCCCGCAGGTCAGCATCCGCAATATACACC
>CAYSMJ010000369.1:0-1562 GCA_964432075.1 uncultured Caulobacterales bacterium
CTGAAGCGGCTGCGCGCCGACACCGCCCGGGTCGCCGCACTGCCGCCGGGCAGTCGCTGGGACGGGGAAACCGTCCCGCCGCACTGCCCCTGAAAGGGGACACCATGACGATTGGCCCATGCCGCACCACAGTAACCGTACTGGCCAATCCCTGGAGCCGCCCTCCGGCCCAGCGGCCCGCGACCGAGCCCTTGCCTGAAATCTGGCGTTGTCAGATCAGCGCATAGCCGCGGGCATTGATGTACTTCACGAGTTCGCGCGCACGCTCGCCTGGTGCAGGATGGGTCGACATGAATGCTGGCGGACGGTTGGCCTTGGAACTCGCATCCATCATTTCCCAGAGACGGACTGCCTGAGTCGTATCATAGCCACCAGCGGCCATGTAATCGGCGCCGAGCCTGTCGGCTTCATATTCGTGTTTTCTGGAGTAAGGCAGAAGCACGCCGAACTGCAGCGCGGCACCGCCAAGGGCAACGATCTCATTACCATACCTGCTGAGCTCCTCCGAGGAGGCCACGGCGATTGATCCTGCCATCAGCGCGGCCTGGGAGGCGACCTGCAAGGAGGCCCGTTCTGCCGAATGGCGGCCATCAATATGGCCCGCCTCGTGGCCAAGAACCGTCGAGATCTGGTCGTCGCTCTCGGTGAAATCCACCAGGCCCTTGAACACGCCGATCTGCTGGCCCGGCATGACGAAGGCATTGACATCCTTGCTGTCGAAGACCGCCAACTCCCACTCCGAGGGATTGAAAGGCGCGTTCACATTGTAGGTGTTCGCGAGCGCCTTCGAACGGCCCTGAGCTGTCTGGCCCCAGATGTTCAGGATTCGGTCGGTCAAGCGGCGATCATTGACCTGGGGCATCTGGGACTTCATGTCGAGCCATGCGGTCTTGGACATCCGCGCAAGAGACGCATTGTCAAAACCCGGTATGATAAGCTGATTGCGGCCTGTGACCGGATTGGTTGAGCAACTCGCAGCAATCGGGAAGACAGTGCCTGCAGCCAGTCCCTGTATCAGCCCGCGGCGCGACAGATTGATTCGCGGTGCCTTCGCAACAATGTCGGCGTCGATCGCCTTTGGAAAACCATTCTCGTTGAGCTCGATTTCCGTGTCGATTGTATCGGTCATGGGTAACCCTCCTCGCCCCTTCTGACAGAGGCATCCTAGTCGAAGACACGGCGAACGGAAACGCCCTGTTTCAGTTTGCGCAAATCGTCTCATCTGCCACCTGAACCGGGCGTGAAGCCGGAGGACGGGCGGGCTTGGTTCAGGAGACGAGGCGGGCGTCAGACAAACAGCCCTGAGCGGCATTTCCCGTTTGCTCGGGGCCGTTCAGCGGCAGAACCGCTGGCCCCTGCGCCTTGCGCGGTCGCTTGTCGGGTAAGCGTAACAGCCTTGAGCGCGACCCAACGCGGAGCGAGGGTCAAAACACAAGAGTCTCTCAGCGCGACCCATGCGAGCGAAGCGATACGGAAACAAACGGAAATGGTGCCCGGGGGCGGATTTGAACCACCGACACGCGGATTTTCAATCCGCATACAGCGTATTTTCAGGCTTTCCT
>CAYSMJ010000370.1:0-1557 GCA_964432075.1 uncultured Caulobacterales bacterium
GGCGTCAAGGAGCGGCCCGGCGCAGCGGATCATCCAGTCAGCGAGCATCGGACCAAGATCAAGACGATCGCCGAATTTGAGGGCAGTAATCAGCCGGTGGCTTGCCTCATCATACACAATCGCGGCCCGCGTCCGGTGCAATGGCCGGTCATCCGCCAGGCATCTGGCACAGAAATGACCGGGCCCGGGGTCGACGGCATAGGGCACGGCACACCCCGGACAGTTTGGGGCATCGATAAAATGGAGTGACGCCCAGGCCGGCCCGCTGACGCGGTGGGCCTGATCGACGGGTATTCCGCTCAGAAAGCAGGTTGGTGGCAAAAGCCTGTTGAGCAGCAATGCGGACAGGCGGCTTTGGTCGTTGCCAAACCGGATCCGGATTGGTGTCGGTTCAAGTTTCGGCGTAAGGAACTCTGTCCGATATGGTTGGTTTTCTCCATCCATACCCCATTTTGCGCCAAAGCAGCCGCCGTGCAATCGTCAATCTGAGGCCGCCAAAAAAATGCAGGAAACCAGACAAAGGCCGGGCGGGCCAATCGCCGTTTTCGACCATCGCAGGCGGCATCGCCACCGTGCCCGAAAGGCAATTCCGTTCGGACCGGGTGACTTTCTGCATGAGCGCGTTGCCATGGATCTTGTTGATCGCCTTGAAAGCGTCAATCGACGGTTTTCACGCGCCCTTTTTATAGGTGCGGGGCATTTCGCTTCAGATCTTGCCGGTGCTGCCGGAGCGGAAACATTTTTGCTTGCCGACAGTTGCGCAGCACGCCTTGCCACCGGCACTGGCCTTGTCTTTGACGAGGATGCAAGCCCGATTGCCGACGCCTCGCTTGACCTCATCGTCAGTATATTGGGCCTTCATTCTGCCAATGATCCGGTCGGGGCGATGATCCAGATGCGCCGCGCCCTGAAGCCGGACGGCCTGCTTCTGGGCAGTGTGTTTTGCGCAGACACGCTGATGGGCCTTCGCCAGGCCTTTCTTGAAGCGGAGGCTGAAGTCACGGGCGGTGCCGCAAACCGGTTCCATCCAATGGCTGATGTTCGTCAGTGGGGTAATCTGATGGCGCGCGCCGGGTTTAATCTCGTCGTGACCGATGAGGACAGGATTGACGTGACCTATCGGCTTGCGAAAACCCTGATTGATGATATTCGATCCATGGGTGAGACCAATGCGCTGGCGGGCAAAGTTTCGCCCTTGTCGCGATCAGTTTTCGGGCTTGCACTTGAGAAATTTGCCGAAAGATCAGTACCGGAACGATTTAATATTGGATATCTTACTGGCTGGGCGCCGCATGAAAGCCAGCAAAAGCCGGCGCGCCGGGGGTCCGCCAAAATATCGCTTGCAGAAGGCATTGCCAGGGCAGCAAAGCCTGGCTGATATGCCATGAATTGCGCCTCTTAAGAATTTGGAAATTTAACTGCTCAGTGTCTTACCGAAAAATTGGTTTCGTCTGTCGAAAACACCGTTTTCGGGAACCGGAGCACAGCGCACATGCGGTGGGTAATACCAATATGCGCGGATGAAGACTCATCCGCGGTTACGGCGCATAAGCGCCG
>CAYSMJ010000371.1:0-1557 GCA_964432075.1 uncultured Caulobacterales bacterium
CGAACGCGGTGCGCATCTCGTCGACCGGACAGCTTTTCAAAAGCAGCCCGTCGGCACCGGCATCATGTCAGCTGCGCAATTGCCCGGCGCCGGCACCGGCACCAAAGCCTGTTCCCGCGCCTCGCCCCATCGTACAAGCCGAGATTTCCGGGAAATATTATTTCGGCAGCAATAATTCCGGTGTGAACATTTTCCGCATGGCAAGCCCGGACATGCTGCAGGCGTCCAATTTTATCAATGGAAAACCAAGCCACTAGCACAATTATGAGCTGATCAGTGCTCGGAAGTTCCGCGCCGTTGGTTCAACACCAACCTATGAGCTGCAGACGGATGGATCGCTGGTCTGGCAAAGCAACCGTTCAGACCGAAAGCGGACCGTCCTGACGCCCCGCTAAACGGTCTCCGGCCAGACCGCTCTCCATGACAATCACAACACAGGCTGCGGAACGGCTTCGTTCCGCAGTTTTTTACGTTTTTCGCCTTTCGGTCGATCCTGAATAGAGGGTTCTGACAATTCACGGAGCCGCGGGGGACTCCCAAGCGACGCGAACAGCCTGTTTCAGTTCTAGACTGAGTTTACTTTTTGTTGAATCATAAACTCAGTCTAGATTCTTGAGTTGTCGCGCGTTCGAACCCAAAAGCCGATCACACCTTTTGTGAACGCGCTCTAGCAGGCTGTCTCAAGCGCGTGGCTCATGTTTCGCTGAAGATCAATTTGGCAGGCCATATCAGTCGGCGACTGCAACGACGCCGTTGACGGGAACGATAACGTCGAAGGCGTCGCCTGCTGCGCGCAATTCGGTCCTGAAATCGTGCCAATAGCCTTCCGGCGCGCTATGCTCAGCGAGGTAGGCTTTGACGAAAGATGCAGTGGACCAGAGCGCGGCCAGTTGATCTGGCGACAAGCGCAGATTTCCCTCGCAAGCGACGGGACGCACCTTAACAAATGCGCCACTATTCTTGACGATCGCCTCATAGCGATAGCCGTGATCAAGTCGTGCGTCGCGACATGCGAGCCAGTCTGGCAAGCGCTGCCCGACAATCTCGCCGGCCACCCCTTGAACGCGCCATAGTCCGTAAGCGAACGGGTAGAAAATTCCGCCCGGGCGCAGCCATTCAGCAACGCGCTGGCAGATAAGCGGTTGGTCCATCCAATGGAACGCTGTTGCCGAAAAGACGGCGTCGACCGAGCCCGCCTCAAACGAAAGCTCCTCCGCCGCTGCTGCACGCGTTTCGCAATGATCGGGAAACTTAGCCGCCGCCAACATCGCCGGGTCGCGCTCGGTCGCGATCATGTGATCAAAAAGCGGCGCGAACCGCGTCGTCGCCTGGCCGGAGCCTGCGCCAAGCTCAACGCCGAGCGCACGGCGCCCCGTCAGTGCGTTGTCCAGCCCTTCGAAAACCTCGTTTGGATAGCACGGCCGCGCGGCGGCATAGGCGTTGGCGTCGGCCCCGAATGAAATGGCGGCGTCCGTCATAGGCCCTGACTTTCAGACCGAAAGGTGATTGCTGCCCGGCCGCGCGCGACTGGCTTTTCCGACTGCACCGAGACGACGA
>CAYSMJ010000372.1:0-1553 GCA_964432075.1 uncultured Caulobacterales bacterium
TGTTCAATGCGCGCCGGGTTTCGCGACTTCGCCGGCACCATGGCACAGGTCGCCATGGCGTTTGCTGACGGGCTCGTTGCCCGGGCCGGAGAAAACCTGCCGCCGCTTCCTGCAACAACCGGCTTGACCCTTGATATCCTGCTGGCCACCCTGTTCAGCGACGATCGCGGCCTTGACCGTGCCCGTTTCGTACGCACCGTTGCCGGGCGACGCGACGATGAAGCCTGTCCTCCGAGGGCGGATTCTCTTGATTAGATGATTGCGGCGCGGGACGATAATGGTGGCGGGCTTGGTGATGAGGGAATTGTCGACAATATCCTGACGATCCTGCTTGCCGGCCATGAGACAAAAGCCCTGGCGCTGGCCTGGACGCTTTACCTGGTGGATCGACCCAGACATTTGAGTCCGTACCGTTCATAGTTTGACGACTGCACTCTCACTCATATGGCTGGATAAGTTGATCCATCAGAGAAATTCTCAGTGGTGCGAAGCGTCCGCTTCGCACCACTAGAGCGCGTTCACAAAAGGTGTGATCGTCGATGGTTCCCATCCATCGACTTGGGTTCGAACGCGCGACAACTCAAGAATCTAGACTGCGTTTTTGATTCAACAAAAAGGGTACGCAGTCTAGTATCGCAGGGTCCTGAGGTGCGGGCACAGATCGAAGCCGAACTCGATACAGCGCCGCTTGATGATACCCCAGCGGCGGACTGGGAGGCGGCACTGCCTTATCTTTGTGCGGTGGTAAAGGAGTCGTTGCGGCGTTATCTGTCTACACCCTATTTCAACGGGGTAGCCATGGGTCCGGACAGGATCGGCGGTGTTGAGATACTGCCCGGAACCACCTTGCATATGCCGGTCTGGGCACGGCATCGCCACCGGCTCCACTGGGACAGCCCGGTAGATTTCCGGCCTGAACGGTTTCTGGGCGAAAACGGTGCGGCAATCGCGAAATATACCTGTCTGCCCTTCGGCCTTTGCCCCCGGGTGTGCATCGGCGCTCGCTTTGCCCAGATCGAACTCGTCATCGCGCTGGCAGCGATCCTGTCAAAGGTCCGCCTGAGCCATGTCGGGAAAACGCCGCCAGTATCTGTCATGCGGATCACGCTTCACCGTAAGCGTTGCGCCGATGCGGGTGGCGATAAGATGAGGGGGGCGGCGAAAGACTGATTTGCGTTTACCGTACTGTCGGTCTGTCGCGGCGCTTGTCGGTCGTCGCGCAGACCAGAGCGGGTCAGCTTGATAAATCCCGGGAGGAGACATGGGTTCGGAAACAAACCACTGGCAAAGATTCGCCGACAGCCACCGCCGGGCGGTAAGTCTTTTGCGTCGGGTTTGGGCGCAAATGCAGACATAGGGAATTGATGGTCTCATCGACCGGGATTGGCCCTATGCAAGCAATAGCAAGCTCGCCTAGAAGCGTGTTGGAGCATCTATCGAGGGAGCAGCATGGCTAGGTACGTTATTGATCTCGCCTGCGTCATCAAGATCGTAGAGGGGGGCATCCAGATCGTGTCAAAGCACGAAATCTTGGCCCCAACGCTTCTGCGTTC
>CAYSMJ010000373.1:0-1539 GCA_964432075.1 uncultured Caulobacterales bacterium
GGGAGGCTGTCTTCGTCTTTCTGGTCTTCGCGCAGCTCTGCCGAGGGTGGCTTGGTAATGATCCGCTCGGGGATCACCTCACCAGCGGGACCAAGCAGGCCGTCTGGACGCACAGTGTTGCGCCATCGTGCCAGCGCAAAGACTTCGGTCTTATAGATATCCTTGAGCGGATTATAACCGCCATTCATATCGCCATAAAGAGTCGCATAGCCGACCGACATTTCAGACTTGTTGCCCGTGGTCAAAACCATCGGGCCGAACTTGTTCGAGATCGCCATCAACAGGCTGCCCCGCAGACGGGACTGGATATTTTCCTCGGTCGTATCCGGCGCGAGGTCGCGGAAAAGCCCGGCCAGCATGTCATCAAAGGCCGCAACACCGGGCCCTATATCAATCCGGTCGAGGCGTACGCCAAGGCGCGATGCGCAAAGACCCGCATCCTCAAGGCTTTCAGGCGCAGTATAGCGCGAGGGCATCATGACACACCGGACACGATCCGCCCCCAGCGCATCAACCGCAAATGCTGTTGTCAGTGCACTGTCAATACCGCCCGACAGACCGATAACAACGCCAGAAAACCGGTTTTTCTCAACATAATCGCGCACACCGAGCGTAACCGCCCGGTATGTCATTTCCGGATCTTCAGGCCAGAGCGCTCCTGGCCCCTCTTCGAGGACAAGCCTCGCATTTTCACGTCTCCAGACAGTGTTCTCGACGGCTTCTTCAAATTGCGGCATCCGGGCGATGGTCTCACCCTGTGGGTTGACGACAAACGATGCCCCGTCGAAGACGACTTCATCTTGGCCGGCAAGCTGGTTCAGGAAAATCACCGGCAGGCCCGTGGCACGCGCGCGTTCGCACGAGACCGACTGGCGCTCGATCAATGCGGTCTTACGGAAGGGAGAGCCATGAGGCGCAATCAGAATTTCCGCTCCCTGACGGGCAAGCGCCTCGCCAGTGCCTGGCAACCAGAGATCCTCGCAGATCATTAAGCCCAGAGAGAACCCGCGGAACGGAGTCACTGCAACCTGCGTTCCGGGAGTAAATCGACGCGGCTCATCAAAAACACCATAATTCGGTAGACGAATTTTTGTCCGGCGGGCGGCGACATCGCCATCGGCAAGGAGAAAGGCGCAATTGTAAAGCCGACGCGCTTCATCGTCCGGGGCCGCGGTGCCACTTCCGGGCCAGGGCGCGCCAACAATCATGGCGGGGCCACCGCGCGTGTGCTCGGCCAGCGCGTGGACCGCATCACGGCAGGCCTGCTGATAGCTGCGTTTGTGAACGAGATCTTCAGGGGGATAGCCCGAAATCACAAGCTCGCAGAAAACCGCAAGATCAGCGCTCTTGCCCCTCGCTTCGTCATAGGCCGCAAGAATGCGGCGGACATTTCCGTCAATATCGCCCACATGGGGCGCAATCTGACAAAGCGAAATGATCAAACGGTCAGGACTGTTCATAACCGCAAAATAAGCCTGACCGCGCCCATCGCCAAGTCAGTCAAAACGCTGCGGGCTTCCGTCACAGCGCAACCGCCGC
>CAYSMJ010000374.1:0-1506 GCA_964432075.1 uncultured Caulobacterales bacterium
TGTTCATAAAGTAAACATACCACCATGAGCCGTCCTGACGCTGGAAGAGATAGCCGTTGCCGCCGTGGATGGCGCCTATGCGAAGATTGCCCCATGGCCCCTCAGGCTGATCGGCAATCATATAATTCATGTCGTAGCTGCCGGTCCAATCAGTCGTGTAGGCGAGGTATTTCCCCTCGACGCGGAGGATGCCGGTCTCTGCATCTTCCGAGAAGAGAAGCCGCCAAGGATGTTCCACTCTCATGGAATTCACAAAAGGGTCCTTCTCGATATCCTGAAGTTTCCAAAGATCGGAACCGGCCCGCAGGTGGAGAAATGCACCGTCCTCGTCCTGAAAAGTATCGGAACAGCCGGGCACCCCGCGTATCCAGCGGTATGGTCCTTCGACCTTGCCCGTCTCGGACTTGAGCAGGACGATGCCGCCGGGAGGGGCCTTGCCGAAGTTTTGGGTCGTTATGTAGTAGGCGCCATGCCAATGGTAGAGCTGAGTTTCTCCGAACTGAATCCGCCCGTCTTTGGATTTGGAGCCGGGAACATCATGGGCAAGCAGGCTTTGGAATCTCTCTTTGTCCTTATCCAGAATCGCTCCGTCCTCGATATATTTGGCGTAAGGATAGACCGATGGACGTTTTTCCCAGTGCAGCAGGTCTTTTGAGCGGTAAAGAATGACATCCCGCCGAAGCTCGTCCTCGCCCCAGAACGATCCGGTGCAGTAATAATATCCATCCGGCATCTGACCCATGAAAACATCGCGCAATTTGTAGGGAATCAAATCAGGGTGTCCGATCCACAGGTCAAGAGCCGTAGCGTGCATGGAATTAACTGAGCGAAATTGCGCCGTAACGCTCTTTTTGCCGAAGGGGCGGAGTAATAAAGGCTTACCCTGTTGTCCGCTACTGACGATCGGGGTGATGCAGGCGCGAAAGGGATGGTTCGACATCTCGTCCTCGCCGGAAACGGTCGGCAGCCAGCCGCCTTCGCCATCCGGAACGAGCGTGGATTGGCCGCCGTTGGCCAGCATCAGGCAGGGTTCGCCCCACGGTCCTTCGAGCGACTTCGACCACGAAGCCATGGTATCGATGGCGTTGATGCCGCCGCGTCCACTGCGGGTGGTGAAATTCCAGATATACCAGTCGCTCTGTTTAACGAGATGGCTGCCCCAGATACCAAGGTTCTCAACCCGCCGCATATAGCGCGGATACCACTCGACACCGGCAAAGAGCGCTTTAAAGGGTTCGACCACGCCGGTCATGTCGTCACGCATCCTGGCAATCACTCCATGACCAAGCACCCAATAAATATCGCCCTTCTCATCCACGAACAGCGAGGCATCGCGTCCGACGCGGGTGATCTGGCCGAGGTCTTCGTAAGGGCCTTCGGCTTTGCCGCCAGCACTGCGCAGGAGCCCCGTGCCCATGCCGTTCATGCTGTAGGCGATATAAAACCTGCCCTTGATGAAATGGATTTCCGGCGCCGTGACGGCGCGTCCAATGCGCGGATTGGCGC